>JAWXBI010000178.1:0-45437 GCA_034439915.1 Saprospiraceae bacterium
AATGACCTTGCACAAACGGAAGATTTTAAAGAGGGGGTGGATGCTTTTTTAGAAAAAAGAAAAGCGGTTTTCCATGGAAGGTAAGAGAGGGTGAAAGGTGAAAGGTGAAAGGTGAAAGGTGAAAGGTGAAAGGTGAAGGGTGAAGGGTTAAGGGTTAAGGGGTAAGGGTTAAGGGTTAAGGGTTAAAGGTTAAAGGTAAAGGGGTAAAGTGGGTTAAAGGTTGACAAATTCAACAATTCAACAATTCAACCTTCAGGAAAATAGCTCTTTAATATGTTTTCCATGTCCGTCGGGGGTCGTATAGATAGGACGTCCTTCCACTTCATAATGGGTGTCCGGAGAAATTCCCAAGGCATGATAAATGGATTGATGCACCTGATCAATTACAATGGGTTCAGTGATTGCACTGAATGGCCTTTCCGTCGCGGTCTCGCCAATGACGAACCCTTTTTTGACACCGCCGCCCCAAAACAACATGCTGCACCCATCTGTAAAATGGCGATGCATTCCATAATTTTTGAGGTCCTCCACTTTTTCTGGCACGTCCACCTGATCCAATACCTTCTGATCTGGTCTGCCTTCAATCAGCATATCCCGGCTAAATTCGCTGGCCAAAATAACCAGGGTTCGATCCAATAAACCTTTTTCCTGCAAGTCTCTGATCAATTGACTGACTGGCCGGTCGATCAGGTTTTTCATCGCTTTCAACCGTATATGGCCGTTTTCATGCGTATCCCAACCCAGGAAGGGCTCATATTCTGTGGTGACACTGATAAATCTGGCGCCTTGTTCAACCAGTCTTCTGGCCATCAGGCAACCCAACCCAAACCTACCCGTATTGTATTCTTCATATGTTTTAGCAGGTTCTTCGTTCAAATTAAAAGCCTTGGCTTCGGGTGATTTAAGCAAGGCATAAGAATTTTCCATTGAACGGATCATAGATTCCTGTTGATAAGAAGTGGCCTTATGCAATGGGCCGGAAACTGCCAGTTCCTTAAATAGCTTGTGGCGACTTTCAAACCGTCTCAGGTCCATGCCTTCGGGTGGTGAGATACTCTCTAATCCATTTGCAGGGTCAGGAATAATAAATGGCCCGTATTCAGAACCTAAAAAACCGGAGGAGTGGAACGCTTTTAATTCTTCACCTTCGCCGACGGTAAATCGTTGGCCAATATCAATAAAAGCAGGCATTACCGGGTGTTTAGGTCCGAGTTCTTTGGCGATCCATGCCCCGATATGCGGGGTTTGAATAGTTTGTGGTGGCTGGTAACACGTATGCCAGTGATATTGATGCCGGGTATGTAATATGAATCCCAGGTCGGCTGCCCGGTAAGAACGAACCAGGGTGCCAAGATGCATCGTGTCAGCAATTCCTTCCAGGCCTTCGGTAAACCGGATACCATCCAGGCTGGTCGGGATGGATGGGAAGGTAGTCAATACCTTTGCACTGAGCATTCCTTTCTTAAAAGGCGTATATTTTTTAGGGTCAAAAGTTTCGGTATGTGACATTCCACCTGCCATCCAGAGTAAGATTACTGAATCAGCCGTAAGGGTATTTTTGGGTGCAGATTTACAGGAGGAAAAAAATGGAAGGGTAGGGAGGCTGGTCGCAAAGCCTGCCATGGTAGCCAATTTCATTTTTTCAATAAATTCCCTTCTGCCGTGGTCCATTGCTTAAATAAATTGAAATTCCGGTGAAACAATGATAGCCCAAATCATATCGGCCACCGAATCCGCTGTCGGATTATTTTCAAAATATTTCATCATTTTATTTTTTTCTGTTTTTGAGGCCGGGCGCACCATTAATTGCAGAAAAAGTTGATCGATGAAAACATCCGGTTGATTTCGATATTTTTCCAACCAACGAAGGGAGCCTTCCTGGATCCTCCGGTGCAATAAGGGGTCATTGGTCAATGCGATACATTGAAGTAGTCCGGGTTCTTCACTTCGACGCGAGGTGATGTTTTCGCGGGTAGGCCGTCCAAGGGCTTTAAGCAAGGGGTCTGCAGCTAAGAGGGAGGCCCGCGAAAACGATGAAAAAGATGCGGTATCAAAATTGAAACGCCTTAATTTTCCCCAATTGCTGTTGGAATAACTCCCATACCGATGGACCATTGACCAGGCTGTATCTGCGAATTTTAGTTTCTTCCAATGGTCAAGATCGTTGACTTTTGAGGATACCCACGTAGTGTCGGAGTATACATTAACAGTGTCACCATTGACCCCAATGGCACGTAAATGAAATAATACTCCGGATGGATTGGGCAATTTGCCTTTGTTGACCGCCTGAATGGCGAAAATATTTTTCCCTTTTTTCAATTGCTGGCTAAGGTCCAGAATTTGAATGTGCCGATAGTCCGATCCCTCCGCCAATAGTTGTTCATTCAGATAACATTGAAATTCATCATCTGCTGTCAATCTCAATTCAGCTTTTTGTATTGAAGGTAAATTGATGATTCTGCGCAGAAACACCGTATCCGGTTTGGGCAGGGTAATCCTGTCAAAATCTTTGTCCGGATACCAAATCCAATAGGCGGGAATAGTATAACCGGCCGGATCAAACGATACTCCGGGATACATGGGCTGAATAGTGGCACTTAGAGCATCCAGCATTTGTTCTGCATGCAGTCTTCGGATAGCTGGACCTTTAAACACAAAGCCAGGATTGCACATTTCATCATACGTACCATAGTCCACGGGTTGAGACTGGTATATCCGACTGGTCAGGATATATTGGATAAAGTCTTTGATATTTCCTTGATTGTCCCTGAATTCAGCAGCTAAAAAATCGAGCAGATCCTGGCTCCAGGGTTTCTGATCCATCTCATCTACTTTACCGATGATACCACGGCCCATCAGTTGTGCCCATACCCGGTTTACAAATGTCCGGTACAATCTTCCATTAGATGGTTTGACCAAAAGATCCGACAGTTCGGCCAACCTGTCATTCAAACTGTCCGCAGTTATTGCACCCAGTTGGGGATAAATAAATGATGGCTGGGCCCTGATTCCCATAGCCACATCACAACGGTGCATTTCCAGTGGTTGCCGGGCAAAAACACTGGCAAAACCATAGGATTGTTCCAGTGAAAAATTGTTGACAAAACTATTATGACAGGAGGCACATTTGAGATTCATGCCTAATAAAGCCTGAGATACATTTTGAGCAGCCTGCATTTCAGGACTTTGGCTCGAATTTACTTCTCCCCGCCACTGGATACCTTGTATAAACCCTGCAGAACCGGGATGCGGGTTAATCAGACTCCTCACGATTTCAATATAACTACTGTCTTTTTTTAGCGAATTATAGAGCCAATTTGATATTTGTTTACGCCCTCCGGTGATAAATCCAGTGCCGGAATAATCGTTTCTCAAAAGATCATTCCAAAAACTCATCCAGTGCAGGGCATAATTTTCGTCATCATTCAATAATTGTTGGATGAGTTCATTTCTTTTGTTTGGTTTAGTATCCTGAATAAATTGATCTACAGCTGAAGGAACGGGGAGTAGTCCGGTAATATCCAGGTAAACTTTTCGGATAAATTGGTGGTCTGATAAAGGTTTGGGCCACTTAATGCGTTGTTGCTTAAAATAAGGATGGATAAAGCGATCGATATCATGATCTGAAGCGGTTTTTGAGGCTGGCAATTCCGGTTTAATCAAACGGAGCGGAGCTTCATAAAAAAGTTTAATCGTACTGTCTACCCAATAGGCCCCGTGGTCAATCCAGGTTGCGATAGCATTGATTTGCAAAGGAGATAAGGCGGTGCCTTTAGGGGGCATAGCATCTTTATCTCCTCTGGGTAGCTTTAATCTGCGTATAATGTCACTTTTTGCACTCTGTCCCTTGACTAAAATTTCACCATCTTCACCACCGGCCAGCACCCCTTCATAATGATCGAGTGCAAGTTCCCCTTTCCTTTTTTCCGAGCTATGACATTGAAAACATTTGTGGGTCCAGATCGCCCTGATCTTGATATTGAGGGCGGACAATAATGCCTGATTTACCTCCTTACCGCTGCGGTTTATTTTTTGAAGCAATTCCATCAACTCCGGGTCTTCCTTCAAATCAGGTGCCCTATGATTTACCGCAAGAAAACCAATCAGAATAATATTAAGTAAAAGCAGTAAAACCGTATACTTGGAAGACATGGATCACAGCAGGTTTATCGCCATTAAGATAGAAAAGAATTTCACAACTAACCAGACATGGAAAAATAAGACCCCCATGAACTAAGACAGATTTGGGGCCATGATTAAAAGGACTGCCTAATTATGAGCATCAGCGGTATTAATAATTCATCCAGGCAAACGTAAACCCGCGTACTTATAATTCGTATTCTAACTTATCCCCATCCCGGGAATGGAAGGGGAGGAAATATCCAGTTCTAGCCTGTTTTTAATGTCATCCTCATCAGCTTTACAAGCAACCCCTTTTCCGGTTTTTTCGATCATACAATAATCTGAATCAAGGTCCCCAACGACCACTGCGTCCTGGATTTGAATGCCGAATTTTTGAAGCATTTTTAAAAGCACATTCGTTTTACACACCGGATGATTGCAAATACTGTCCTGGCCTTTTAAAAAATAGGAAGGGATTTTAATTTCCCCGGTGCAGATGCTCTTCGAGAACTCCAGCTCGTTAGCAATAGAAAAATCCATTCCCAGTTTATTCTTGATGTGATTGGTAATGATATCATAACTGTCGGAAATGATCCCGACAATAAACCCCCTGCGTTTGAGATCAATGATCGTTTCGACAGCTCCGGAGACAATCGGTATACCATCGACGACCTGCAAGATCTGATCCAATGATTTATCGATCAGGAGGTTGGCTACCTGTCTGGCCAGGATGAAAGGATTTCGTTCATTAGATTGAATTTCTTTCAACTCTTCGAGCAGTCCAAAAGAACCTGCAAAATGATCGATGAATTTTCCTTTGATGATCGTATCATCCATATCAAAAACGACGATTTTATCCAGTTTAGCCAGGTTGGCCTGGTCCGCCACATCCAACTGTGATCTTAGATGAGATGCCCATATCGATTCATCCATTTCCAGGTTTGGAATATTGACACCCGCTTTGAGTATAATGGTTTGGGCAACTTCTTTGCTCATTTTACCCAGGGCTTCCCAGGGTTTGCTTTTGTTTTTAATATAACCGATATCGACCTGCAGGGTAGGGATATTCAATTTAAAATGGTCAATAAGGATCCCGATATCGACCCCATAGTCGTTTCGAAAATCAAAATCTTTGAGGATGGATTTTCTACCGGCAATCATTCCACTGAGGGGCTGTTCAAAATTTACCAGTGCGGGGAAAAAAAGGCTCATCAAAGGTTTAGCCACCAACTCCGTTACCCGGCCAGCATTCCGGTTAAACTTTGATTTGACAAACTGGGCTTCGCCATTTATGATGGGTGCCGTCAATAGTCGAATGGTATCAGCAGGATAAGGATCAATATCGCCGTCCAGAAAAACAACTATTTCGTTGTGGGCACACAACACCCCTTCCCGCATACTGGCACCCTTGCCCAATTGGGTACTGGTGATGACCGTTGCGCCATGTGCACGGGCTATGGATACCGTTTGATCCAGTGATTTGTCGTCTACTACAATGATCTCAGAAACGTCAGGATGTCCTTGCGCAAATTGGATCACTGAGGCGATGTGTTCTTCTTCATTCAAAGTGGGTATAATTACGGTAATCATAATAAGTAGTTTTAAATGATTCAAATGGATAACTATACTTACCCGGATCCATTGATCCGGTGTTAATAATTTTCAAATTAACAGGATTATAACGAAGAATTGATCAGTGGAGTATTTATTAATATTTTTTTAATGTTTGATGTAAACCTTTCAAATGCGGTTGGTTTTTTGATTTCCTTGTTGAATCAAAATATCTACCGTCATAGGAGTTACCGGATTAATGTTTTTCATCTTTACACAATCCGACTACATCATGAAATACATCATGCAGAGCAGCAAGTGATTTGGTAATTTGCGGGTCAGTGGCCTTGTTGGATTGAATGACTTTGTCCAGGGCTTTGCTGTCTTTGTTCAAATGTTTTACCGCTTTGCGTATTGCCGGTGAATCAAAATCGGTTGGAATAGTTGATTTTGCTACCAAGCCGGCTTGCGTTTTTAATTCCCCGGAGCGTTTTTTAATAGGTTCAAGGTTTCCGTCTTCTGAAGGATGAAAAGTCTGAGCCATCACTTTATGGTATTCATCCAGGGCCGGCCACTTGGAAAAAATGGACTGGCTATACGCTGTAATCGAAAAGAATAAAATGGTCAAAAGAGTAAGAATGTTTTTCATTGAATAGATGATTATTTATTATGGAGCAAAAGTAAGGGTTTAATAGTTTAGGTCAAAGGTTGAGGTTGAGCCCCGATCTGTCGGGGGAGGTTGAGGAGGATGGGTTGTAAACTTTATTTTGACCCCGGTTGTTTCTTTTTGAAAGTTAAATCAATATGGATTTTTATTCAGAAATGATCATTCAAGCTGTGGACAAGGTAAAATCTGCGGTGGTGAAAATTGAACGACTGACCGATCAGAAGAATAAAAAAATGCCGGCAGGTGTCGGCTCGGGGTTTTTATTTTCTTCAGATGGCCTGTTGTTTACTAACAGCCATGTTATTCATCAGGCTAAATCGATCCGTGTTACCCTTCATGACGGGAGCTTTTATCATGCGCATATTTTAGGTGAGGATCCGGCAACCGATTTGGCCATACTGAAGATTTCAGCCCCTGATTTTACTCCGGTTGAACTGGGTGATTCTGAAAAACTCAGAGTGGGACAATTGGTGATCGCTATAGGTAATCCATTAGGACTCCAGCATACCGTGACGGCCGGGATCGTCAGTGCCCTTGGGCGCACGATGCAGAGTTTTGATGGACATCCAATGGATTCTATTATACAGACGGATGCAGCACTCAATCCGGGCAATTCGGGCGGGCCATTAATCAATGCATCTGGTCAGGTGGTTGGCGTAAACACGGCCGTAGTCAACGGCGCTCAAGGCCTTTGTTTTTCAGTCAGCATCAATACGGCCAAAGAAATTGCCAATCAATTGATTCGGCATGGCAAGGTTAAAAGGGCTTACCTGGGCATCTCGATGCAACAAATCGATTTGATCCCAAAATTGAGATCCATGAATAATTTAAAAAATCAAAGTGCCTTGTTCATCACGCAGATTGCCAAAAACAGTCCGGCAGAGAAAGCAGGATTATTGGATGGGGATATCGTCATTGAATTTAATGATCGGATCATTGAAACTTCAGACCAGTTGTATAAAGCATTGACCACGGATAAAATTGGACTTTTTCAATACATTGCAGTGTTGCGGAATAATATTAAGCGTGAATTCAAAATTACGCCTGCGGAGAAAAAAGCAGCATAGTGGCGGGATCAGTCTCTTATTTTCTGTTCGTTCATCCAGTTGTGAAATTTCCTGGCATTCTGGCTATGGGCAGACAAAGTAGAAGCGAAAGCATGTTGTCCGGCAAAACCGGGTTTGGCACAAAAAAAGATGTAATCATGATTTTCAGCCTTCAGCACCGCATCTATACTCTCGATGGATGCAATCGAAATAGGTCCTGGAGGTAAACCATCGTTCAAATAGGTATTGTACGGCGAAACAAATAGCAAGTCATTGAACTTGACCCGTTGCAGGGTATAGGCCTTTTTAGCAAAAATGACGGTCGGATCTGCCTGTAAACGCATTCCCTTTTTTAAACGGTTGAGGTATACACCGGCAATGATAGGTTTTTCAGGGGCATGGTTGGTTTCTTTTTCGACGATGCTGGCCAGGGTATAGACCTGATTGGTCGTCAACCCCTTTTTTTCAGCCAGGGCTTTACGGTCATTTTTCTTCCAAAATTTTTGAGCCTCCTGGTGCATCTTGATTAAAAAATTTTTAGGGCTGATGTTCCAATACACTTCGTAGGTATTGGGAATGAATATACTCATGGCATCATCTCTAGTGCGCCCGATGGATTGAAGGAAATGATCACTGTAGAGGGTATCCAATAACTCCTCCGGGTCAGCTTCCAGATTTTCTTCGGCCTTGCGCAGGATATCATCAGGTGTCCGCCCTTCATAAATTACAATTTTTACCGGGGTCTGGTTACCACTGCGCATTAAACGGACCAACGAAATATTGTTCATTCCGGGAGAAAGGATGTACCTGCCGGGTTTTATGCTTTGATCGGTATAACCCATTCGCCTGGACAGCCATTTAAAACCGTTCAGGCGCTTGATCTGGTTGTTTTTTTTTAGTTCGTACAGGACATCTTCAAATACCGCACCTGTTTTTATTTTAAGTTCGGTACGGTCAAGTTTTTCGAATAATACCGGAGAAAATAACTGCTCATAATAATAATAGCCTAATGCGGCACCAGCAATTATTCCAAAAATTAAGACCCCCAATAGAATTTTTTTCATTCAATATTGTTCTTGATCATTTGGGAAAGAAGAGGATTTTACATCGGCGATGTACCGGGTAGTGGCCTCCAGAATCGTTTCATATAAATTGGCATAACGCCGTAGAAAACGGGGAGAGAATCCTTTATTGATCCCCAGCATATCATGTGAAACCAATACCTGCCCGTCCGTACTCCCTCCCGCTCCGATTCCAATGATGGGAATTGAAATGGATTCCGTGACTTCTTTAGCCAGACTTGCCGGAATTTTTTCTAAGACTAGCCCAAAACAACCTATCTCTTCCAGTAACCGTGCGTCCTGACGGAGTTTATTTGCTTCATCTTCTTCTTTAGCCCTTACCGTATAAGTCCCAAATTTATAGATAGATTGAGGGGTCAGGCCAAGATGGCCCATGACGGGTATTCCGGCTGTCAGGATCCGTTTTATACTTTCTTCCACTTCCTGACCACCTTCTAATTTTACTGCATGTGCGCCGGCTTCTTTCATGATCCTGATTGCACTTTCCAGGGCCAAACGGGAATTCCCCTGATACGATCCAAACGGCAGGTCCACCACGACTAAGGCTCTTTTGACACCCCGGATTACGGAGGCTGCATGGTAGATCATTTGATCCAGGGTGATCGGCAGGGTAGTCTCATGACCGGCCATGACATTACTCGCCGAATCGCCTACCAGCAAAATATCCATACCGGCAGCGTCCAACACCCTGGCCATAGAATAATCATAAGCTGTGAGCATGGCTATTTTTTCCTTGTTGGTCTTCATCTCCTGAAGGACCTGGGTAGTGACGCGTTTTATTTCTTTTTGTACAGACATGAAGTTGATTCAATAACGAAAATTGGGCTGGAAATTTACAAGGAATTTGGCACACCATACGGACAAGGATGTTGCGCTCTGCTGTGGCATCCAGAAATAAACCGGCACTGCGATCATAAAGCGCAGGATGCTTGATTAACATTACTTATTTTTGCCCTATGCAAGCCTATCTCAACCTTCTTGAAAAAATACTGCTGGAAGGTGTTCAAAAAAGTGACCGCACAGGCACTGGGACCAGAAGTTTGTTTGGTTATCAAATGCGGTTTGACCTTCAACAGGGTTTTCCTCTCCTGACAACCAAGAAGTTGCATTTAAAATCCATCATCCATGAACTCCTCTGGTTTTTAAAAGGGGATACCAATACTGCTTATTTAAAGGAAAACGGGGTGCGGATTTGGGATGAATGGGCGGATTCCAAAGGCAACCTGGGCCCGGTCTACGGAAAACAATGGAGAAGCTGGCCAACCGTTGATGGACGCACGATCGATCAGATTCAAATTTTATTGGATACTATAAAAAAGAACCCGGATTCCAGAAGATTAATCGTCAGCGCTTGGAACGTGGCCGAGCTCGATCAAATGGCCTTATGCCCCTGCCATTGTTTATTTCAGTTTTATGTTTCTAACGGAAAGTTATCCTGCCAGTTGTATCAGCGGTCAGCCGATGTATTTCTGGGGGTACCTTTTAATATCGCCTCGTACGCCTTATTGACTGAAATGATCGCGTTTGTTTCCGGACTGGAACCTGGTGAGTTTGTGCATACTTTCGGTGATGTCCACCTGTACAATAATCATATCGAACAAGCTGAAGAACAATTAAAACGGAAACCAAAACCTCTGCCTAAGTTAAAGTTCAACCCGGATCGACGCAATCTTTTTGATTTTAAATTTGAAGATTTTGAGATCCTGGACTATAATCCGGATCCGGCAATCAAAGCGCCGGTATCTGTATAGAGATCAGGTCGATGGGGATGACCATTTCATTTTTCCCAGAAAATGCAGACCTCAAAAAGAACAAATGGTCTTACCCAGGAATTTGCAAAAAACCGACTTAAAAACCGCAATGAATGGGTTTTATTTAGACATTATCTAAATAGGAAAAATAGTCTTTCTTATATGTTAAATGAATTAACCATTATCTATTTTTGCGTCGCTATTTTAGTAGATATGACTAATTTTTTAATATAAGTTTTCATGATATATAAATTATTCAGATTTAGCTTTTTGATGGCTTTTTGTATGGGTTGGGCCTCATTTGCTGTTCTGGGTCAGGGTAATCCCGATGAAGGCAAAACTTTATTTGCCAATAACTGCGCTCAGTGTCACGCAAAAGACATGAAAACTAATGCTACGGGACCTGCCTTAGCTGGCTTCTTGGACAGATGGAGTAGTTTCCCGACGGAAGATCTAAATGCCTGGATTCGCAACTCTCAAGCCTTAATATCCAAGGGTCATCCAAGAGCAACTGAACTGTGGAAACAGTACGGTCCGGTTGTTATGACTGCTTTTCCCAATTTGACGGATGGTCAGATTCAATCCCTGGAGGCTTATATTCAGGGAACTGCCGCTGGCACCTATGGGGTAATAGCACCAACTCAAGCGGAAGTCCTCCCAGTGGAAACCAAACCCAAACCGCTAAGCTGGATCTGGTTTGCTCTGTTGGCCATTTTAGTTTTTATGGCGGTAATCCTTAGCAGATTGATTACAGGACTCACCCGGTTAAGCAGTTTGCAAACAGGCGAACCAGTCCCACCGTCCAAAACGTTCTGGGAAGTGCTGTCTGGAAAATCGATGGTGGTCACCTTGATCGTATTAGGGGTGATTCTGGCTGGATATACCACGGTAAAAAACGGAATTGCCTACGGACGGCAACAGAATTATCAACCCGATCAACCCATTAAGTTTTCCCACGCGACGCATTCCGGATTAAATAAAATAGATTGTCAGTTTTGTCATGACGGCGCCCGCAGAAGTAAACACGCTGTTATCCCTGCCATGAATACCTGCATGAGCTGCCACAAAGCCATTGTAAAGGGATCGACCTATGGGACAGCAGAAATTTCTAAAATCTTCGCATCTGTCGGATATAATCCCAACACCAGTCAGTACATCCCCAACTATGATAATATGGACGAAAAAGAAATTGAAGTCATCTTTAAAAAATGGATTGGCGACAATTACCTGAGCGAAAATGAACTCAAGGCTATGGATGCTGAAGGCGAGCGGTTAATGAATGATGAATGGAACGCCATCAAATCCAGTCTGACCAATAAAACCAAAACCAAAATTCAGGGACCGGTTGAATGGACGCGTATCCACAATTTACCCGACCACGTTTATTTTAACCACTCACAGCACGTGACTGTCGGGGGTGTAGCATGCCAGCAATGCCACGGTAAAATTGAAAACATGGAGGTGGTCAGACAATATGCTACCTTATCGATGGGATGGTGTATCAATTGCCATAGAGAAACAGAAGTCAAAAGTTTTAGTACAAATGATTATTATCTTGGAAAATATGAAAAATACCATCAGGCGCTGAAAGATGGTTCCAAAAATAAAGTAACGGTAGAAGACATTGGCGGGCTGGAATGCCAAAAATGCCATTATTGATTTAGCTATAACGTATAATTATCAATTGAATCAAATCGTTTTATGAAAGACAGAAATGCCGGAATCTGGATAGGGGATAAAGATCTGAATCAAGACCTTGCTTATATTCAGCAAGCGGACACACAATCCCGGATCCGTCCTGATGAAACTCCAACAGAACCCGAACAGGAGAGCGGGCTACAATCCAATCGCAGGGATTTCCTGCGTTTTATGGGGTTCAGTGTAGGAGCAGCTACGCTGGCAGCGAGTTGTAAAACTCCGGTACGCAAAGCTCTTCCTTATCTTATCAAACCGGATACCATCGTTCCCGGAATTGCCAATTATTATGCTTCATCGTATGTAGACGGAGGAGATTATTGCGGTATTTTAGTCAAAACCCGGGAAGGCAGGCCAATAAAAATAGAAGGTAACCCGCTGTCACCGGTAACTCATGGTGGAACTTCAGCGAAAGTACAGGCACTTGTACTCTCCTTATATGATACTCACCGGATCCAGGGTCCAATGGTAAAAGGAGAACAAAAATGGGAATCTTCCTCCTGGAATAATCTGGATGATAAATTAACCGGTTTACTCACCCCGGCATCGAAAATCAGGATAATCTCCAACACTATTTTATCACCTACTTCCAAAAAAGCTATCGCCGATTTTAAATCCAAATTCCCCAATACGGAATCGATAGCATATGATCCGATTTCCAGTGCAGCTATATTACTGGCCAACGAATCCAGTTTTGGTTTGAAAGTGATCCCTTCGTACTATTTTGATAAAGCCAAAACAATCGTTAGTATCAATGCGGATTTCCTGGGTACCTGGATATCCCCTATAGAATATGCCAAACAATACATCGTCAACAGAAAGATTGACGAAGTGAGCGGTGCTAAGATGTCCAGGCATTTTCAAGTTGAAAGTTATATGTCCTTGTCCGGCTCCAATGCCGATAACCGGATCTTAATAAAACCTTCTGAACAAGGAGCATCCATTGCCTTTTTGTATAATGCGCTGGCTGCCAAATCTGGTGCTCCGTCTGTCGCGGCACCATCAATTCCGGAGAAAACAGCTGGAGCTCTGGCAAAGATTGCGGATCAACTGCTTGCTCAAAAAGGAGCCAGCCTGGTGGTATCCGGATCAAACGTAAAAGACGAACAAATCCTGGTCAACAAAATCAATGAAATACTTGGCAATTACGGCATTACAATAGATCTGAGTTTACCATCCTATCAGCGCCAGGGTAATGAAGCTGACCTTGTCAAATTGGTCGGGGATATGGAAGGCGGTTTGGTTGATGCCATAATCCTTTTTGATCTGGCAAATCCTGCCTACGATTATCCTGCCTTACAAAAGTTCCAGGAAGCCTTTGCCAAAGTAAAAACAAGGATAAGCTTTTCAGGCACCTTAAACGAAACGACAAACCTTTGTAATTATATAGCCCCGGCCCATCATTTATTGGAGTCCTGGGGTGATGCAGAACCTAAAGAAGGGATACTCAGTCTTATCCAACCTACGATATCACCATTATTCAATACCCGTCAGGGAGAATTAAGTTTATTAAAATGGGCTGCAACGGATAGTGTCAACTGGAAATCCGATTCCCCTTATTATGAATACCTTAAGTCCAATTGGACGCAACATTACCTGAACGGGACTTCGTGGGATAAAGCACTCCATGATGGAGTATTTTATTATCCATGGACTTCAGGTGTTGTGCCAAAACCTGCTGAAGTCAGTGTAGCATCACTCAAAATAACGCAGCCGTTAACTTCAGGTACCGAGATAACATTTTTTGAATCCGTAAATATTGGGGCAGGCCAACATGCTAATAACCCCTGGTTACAAGAGATGCCTGATCCCGTTACCCGATGCGTATGGGGTAACTACCTGGCGGTTCCGGTTGCATTCAACGGAGTGAATAAATTTATTGGAGCCTATGATCTCGAAAACGGAGACCATGTCAACCTCGCCATTGGTGCAACAACGCTGGAATTACCAGCAATTCAACAATTTGGACAGTTGGAAGATACGTTAGCGATCGCCCTGGGTTATGGGAGATCTGTTGCCGGACCTGCAGGGATTAATATAGGGACCAATGTATTTTCATTTTGCCAACAGACCGATGGCCTGACACAATATTACAATACGGTCACTACGTCGCCTTCTAAATCTGGTAAAACAGAAAAACTGGCCACTGTGCAATACCACCATACCATGGGGGTAGAGGACCTCGATAAAAAAACAGGTCAAAAAATTAATGCAGACGAAGCGGCAACGGTGTTTTTTACTTATTTCGGGCTGGCAAAACAAGGATTTCAGGGTTCCCTGGTGGATCGTTCGGTTATCCGGCGTAGTAACCTGTCCGAACTGGATGCTTTCGCCTCAGCGTTGAAAGCTGAAAGAAAAGAATTTCAGCACCTGAATGATCAAACCCTGTATCCCGATTATTCTGAGATTTATGCAAAAGGACATCAATGGCATATGCACATTGACCTTAATGCCTGCATAGGTTGCGGTGCGTGTGCGGTAGCTTGTATGGCCGAAAATAATGTGCCGGTGGTAGGTAAATATGAAGTTAGCCGCCATCATGAAATGAGTTGGCTGAGAGTAGACCGGTATTATTACGGGGATGCAAAAAATCCAAATGTTGTATTCCAACCTCTGATGTGCCAACATTGCCACAATGCACCCTGCGAGAATGTCTGTCCGGTAAATGCTACCAACCACAACAGCGAAGGGATCAACCAAATGGTATACAATCGTTGTGTGGGGACCAGGTATTGTGCTAATAACTGTCCTTATAAAGTTCGCCGGTTCAATTGGTTGGATTATACCAAGGCTGATCTTTGGCCTATCAATGAACCCGCAGTGGTAGAAGGGGAGGAGACCCCTTTTATGTCCGATAACCTTACCCGCATGGTACTTAACCCGGATGTTACCGTCAGAGCCAGGGGTGTTATTGAAAAGTGCAGTTTCTGTACCCAAAGGATTCAGGAAGGTAAATTGACGGCAAAAAAAGAAGGCCGTATGTTGGTAGATTCAGATGTGATGACGGCATGCCAGACAGCCTGTCCTACCGGAGCCATCACATTTGGAGACATCAACAACAAAGACTCAAAGGTTTACCATAAACACAGTGATCCCTTAAATTACCAGGCGCTGGAGGAAGTCAACACCAGGCCATCTGTAACTTATAAATCCAGAATTGTAAACCGGGATGAAAGCATTGAAGTATAATGATGAATTTATTATTAAGCAGAATATAAAGTAAAAGATATGAGCGTTGTAGTTTCTCCCATCCGGGAACCATTGATACGCGGAAGCAAGACATACCATCAGATCACGGAGGATCTGTGTGCCGCTACAGAGCGTGCACCGAGTCTGGCCTGGGTATTGGCATTTATAGTTGCAGGAGGGGCGCTCTCCTTCGGTATGTTCTGTATCATTTGGACCATTTGGGTTGGAATAGGAAGCTGGAACCTCAACCGGACCATTGGATGGGGTTGGGACATCACCAATTTTGTATGGTGGATCGGTATTGGACATGCAGGCACTTTGATTTCTGCAATCCTTTTACTCTTCAGACAAAAATGGCGCACCGGGGTAAACCGCGCTGCAGAAGCGATGACCATATTTGCCGTAATCTGTGCGGCATTGTTTCCAGGTATTCACGTCGGCAGAATGTGGGTGGTCTATTTTTTCTTTCCATATCCCAATACCCGCGGCCCGCTGTGGCCGAATTTTAATTCGCCTTTATTGTGGGATTTATTTGCGATCTCTACTTATTTTTCTGTCTCTTTGTTGTTTTGGTATACCGGTTTGGTACCTGATTTTGCAACGGTAAGAGACAGGGCAAAAGGGTTTAGAAAAAAATTATACAATTTCCTATCCTTTGGCTGGACTGGTTCTGCTAAACACTGGCAACGCTGGGAGGCTTTATGTTTGGTATTAGCCGGGATTTCCACGCCGCTGGTATTATCGGTACATACCATTGTAAGTTTTGATTTCGCGACTTCCGTGATACCCGGATGGCATACCACGATATTTCCACCTTATTTCGTAGCCGGTGCTATTTTTTCAGGATTTGCCATGGTTCAGACCCTCATGTTGATGACCCGCAAAGTGCTTAAACTTGAAGATTACATTACCCTGGAGCATATAGAATCCATGAATAAAGTAATTCTCCTGACGGGTACCATTGTGGGCGTTGCTTACCTTACTGAACTGTTCATAGCCTGGTATTCAGGTTATGTTTATGAGCAGTTTGCTTTCTTCAACAGGGCATTAGGGCCATACTGGTGGGCCTATTTCGGAATGATGACCTGTAATGTTTTATCTCCGCAGATTTTTTGGATAAAAAAATTCCGCAGGAGTATTTATTGGACCTTCCTGTTGTCCATATTTGTCAATATCGGAATGTGGTTTGAACGCTTTGTCATTATAGCCACCACCCTGGCCCGGGATTATTTGCCATCCAGCTGGAGCCTGTATTCACCATCCTGGGTGGAGATCGGTATTTTCATCGGAACGCTCGGCATATTTTTCACCTTCTATCTGATATTTGTCCGGTTGGCTCCGGTGGTCGCTATCGCCGAGATCAAACACATCTTAAAAGCAGCCGGGGACCAGTATGTCGATAAAAACAATGCCCATGCTAAACAGGCCGCATTACATCCTCCGGTGCATCACGAAACGGCTGAACACCATTAATTAATTTTATAAGTAATCACGATATGTCATCACATAAAGAAGTTATATACGGGTTGTACAATGACGAAGAAGAGTTGTTGAGCGCAGTAAAAATCGCCAATGACCAGCACCTGCCGATTATGGATGTGTATTCTCCTTTTCCGGTGCATGGTCTGGATGGCTTATTGCACCTCAGCGAATCACGTTTGCACCAGGGTGGGTTTGTATATGGTTTTATTGGGTTATTGACCGGTTTTTTAGGCATGACCTGGATTTTTACCAAAGACTGGCCAATCATCATTGGTGGAAAACCGTATTGGGCTGTGCCTGCATTTATTCCCATCACGTTTGAAATGACTGTATTGTTTGCTGCCTGGGGGATGACCATCACGTTTTATATTATTTGCGGTATGGGGCCGGGTGTTACCAATCCCGTGTTGGATGAACGTATTTCAGACGATAAATTTTGTATAGCTTTTAATAAAGCCTCGCTGGATGGAAATACCGGAAAAGTAAATGATTTTTTCAGGTCGACCGGAGCTGCTGAGGTCAATACTAAAGTGTTTTGAGACATGATACCTAAAAACTTATCACGGATCTTTATTATAGCAGGCCTTGCGCTGGTGTTAGCCTGTTCACCGGCAGGTGGCAACCGCACCGGCCATGAGTTTATGCCGGATATGGTCCATCCGGTAGGCTACGAGGCCAACTATTACGTATTTTATTATTTTAACCGTTGGGGATCAGAAGCAGAATACAAAAAATTTGCCCTGCCCAGGGTTCCGGTGAAAGGGACTATAGCCAGAGGCTACACCGGTGAAATTGTACCAGGGACAACACCAAATGGTTCTGTGCCCTATTATTATGCCGATACTGAGGACGAACGAGGTAGAGCAGCCACGGAAATCCTGGAGAATCCGTTCCCAATTACCGAAAAAGCCTTGGCCAATGGAAAACTGCTGTTTACCATCAATTGTGCTATTTGCCATGGTGATAAAGGAGACGGAGCTGGTTATCTCGCCCGGGATGGGGGTAAATATCCGGTAGCCCCTGCCAATTTTTTACAAGACACTTTTTATAATTCCACCAACGGAAGATATTACCATGCCATTATGTACGGCAAAAACCTGATGGGCAGCTATGCGGATAAGTTATCCTATGAAGAAAGGTGGCAGGTGATCCATTATATCCACGCCCTGCAAGCCAAGGAAAAGAAATTACAATACAACGAGAAGGAAAATACGTTCACAAGGCTGGACATTCCGGGAAGTCAGTGGGTAAAACCCGACAGCGGGACTACCCAGGAAACCAACTTGCAGGAAAAACCTAAACAGGATCCTGCACACACCGATTCAAATCCTAAACATTGATTTATTAACCACCAGACATGGCTGATCATCATCCAATATCAACCCTTCACGCTGCCGACCGGCGGTTTGCACTGAGCCCTACTGCAAGAACAGTTTTGTTTTCCGGTCTGGGTTTGGGCGCGCTTTGTTTGTTATTGATATTTTTCAATGACGACCAATTACATACCCGGTTTTGGACCAATATTATACACAATACCGTATTCTTTACCGGAATCGCATTATTTGCCTTGTTTAAATATGCAGCCGGGGTGACCGCTCTCGGGGGATGGTTTGTAGGATTTAAACGAATATGGGAAGCATATGCTTTGTTTTTAATGGTAGGTTTAGTCCTGTTTTTGATCATAATTGGTGGATTGTATTTTGGTTACCATCACCTCTATCATTGGAATGATGCGGTGACTGCTGCGGAAGACAAAATCATCCGGGGTAAATCTGGTTTTTTAAATAAAAATTTTTATACCCTCTTTACGCTGATCGCCATGGGTATTTGGATATTCCTGGCCAGAAAAATCAGGTCGGTATCCTTAGATGAAGATATACATGGTGATGCTTCGTTTTCACATCATATCCAATTAAGAAAATATTCTTCGATAGCACTTCCGGTCATTGGTTTTTTAAGTGCCGCTGCACTTTGGTTGTGGGTGATGTCATTGGATGCCCACTGGTATAGTACCATGTTTGCCTGGTACAGTTCAGCCTCGCTCTATGTCTCCATGATTGCCTTGACGATCAGTGTAATTGTTTATGTCAAATCCAAGGGATATATGACAGAAGTGACCCAAGAACATTTACATGACCTGGGAAAATTTATGTTTGCATTCAGTATATTCTGGACTTACCTGTGGTTTTCACAGTATATGCTGATCTGGTATAGTAATATAGGTGAAGAAACGATCTATTACAGGGAACGATTTGATAAATACAAAGTTTTATTTTATGCCAATCTGGTCCTCAATTTTTTACTGCCTTTTTTAATCCTGATGCGCAATGATACTAAAAGAAAGGTAGGCACCTTAATCCTGGTATCCGGATTGGTGTTTATGGGACACTGGATTGATTTTTTCCAAATGACCAAACCGGGTCCATTGCACACTGCGCATGAACTTATGGGACACCATCAGGAAGTAGGCGATGCAGGCCACACCGAAACGATGCCCATGGCCGGTAATGATCACGCTGCTTCAGATAGTGCATCAGCTCATGCTGACGTCCCTGCTGAAGATTCAGCCCATGCAGGTGCAGCGGCCGTTTTAGCAAAACACGATTCCCCTGCAACGGATGGACATGGTGCTACAGCCGGACATGAAGAAGAGGCTTCCCTGTTTCAACCGGGATTTACCTTGCCCGGCTTGTTGGAAATAGGTGTACTTCTTGGCTTTATATCCGGATTTTTGTTATTTGTTTTCCGGGAAATGAGTAAAGCCTCGTTGATACCGAAAAATGATCCTTATTACTCAGAGACCTTACATCATCATGTGTTGTAAATCGATAAATTGAATTAAAATATTATGACCGCTTTAGTCATTTTTGGAATCCTTGCTTTACTGGCCATCGTGGTGGTACAGATTGGGAAATTGAGTGATCTCCGTTCCAAGATCATGGGAGAAGAAGATATCGCTTATCAGAACAACGACATCACCGGGAAATTGTTGTTGTTTTTTATGATAGGGTTTTTGGTCTTTTGTGTGATCACAGCTATCTATTATAAAAACTGGATGCTGGGTTATGGACCATTAAAATCAGCTTCCGAACATGGTGGCAGTATTGACGGTTTGTTTAATACGACGTTGTTCTTTACGGGGATCGTATTTGTAATTACCCAGATCTTATTGTTTTGGTATGCTTTTAAATACAGAAGCCAGCGAGGCAGTAAAGCGATTTATTTTCCCGGAAGTACCAAACTTGAACTCGTTTGGTCTATAGTACCTTCCATTGTACTAGTCATCCTGGTAGCCAATGGTTTAATTGCCTGGAATGACATCATGGCCGACACTACTCCGGAAGACAATGCCCTGGAGATTGAAGCAACCGGTTACCAATTTGCCTGGAATATCAGGTATCCCGGCCCCGATGGAGAATTAGGGACAAAAAATTTCAAAAAAATCACCGGATTAAATGGCCTCGGTCAGGACTGGACCGATGTCAAAAACCTGGATGATTTTAATGCAGACGAAATCGTTTTACCCGTGGGTAAAAAAGTAAGAGTCAGGATCAACGCCAAAGATGTGCTCCATAATTTTTATCTTCCTCATTTCAGGGTAAAAATGGATGCGGTACCCGGGTTGCCAACCTATTTCGTTTTTACACCGATTAAAACCACCGAAGAGTTCAGAGAAGGATTAAGACAATATAAAGAATATCATGCACCAAGTGATGCCAACGATCCGACCAGTGAACCTATGTGGAAAACATTTAATTATGAGTTGGCCTGTGCCGAATTGTGCGGTATCGGACATTATTCTATGAGAAGATTGGTGCGCATTGTATCGCAGCAAGAATATGAAGCCTGGCTGGCCACTCAAAAATCAACCTACTTGTCTTCTATCCGCAATACGGAGGAAGATCCATTTAAAGGACAGATACTCAACGTTGAAGTTCAGGAAAGGCGCTCTCGTTTTTTTACCGAAGTGGATAAATTACTCAAAGTTGACAGTCTGACCGCTAAGCAACCTCTAAACCTTGAATATATCCAGTTTGAAGCCGGAAGTGATAAACTTACCCCGGATTCCAAATACGAACTTGATAACCTCATTGAATTACTGGTCAACAATTCTTCCATGACAGTTGAATTGAGCGGACATACCGACAACACCGGAGACCCAGCTACCAATCTTGAATTATCTTCTAAAAGGGCCCAGGCCGTTAATGAATACCTGGTTAGTCGCGGCATTAGTGCTGCCCGTCTTAAACCAATAGGTTACGGACAGACCAGACCGATTGAAACCAATGATACAGAAGCCGGAAGACAAAAAAACCGGAGGACTGAATTAAGAATTTTATCTAAATAAAAAAATAACCTTCAACCCAATGGCAGAAGTATTGGATAAGCAAGACCACCTTCCTGATGTAGATCAACTGATCCGCGAACAAGGATTTGACGATCATTTTCATGAGCACCATGAAGGTGATAAATATCAGTCCGGGTTTATCAGCAAATATATTTTCAGCATGGACCACAAAATCATTGCCAGGCAATTCCTGATCACAGGAATGATCTGGGCGGTGATCGGTGGTTTGATGTCTTTGATTTTCCGGTTACAGCTCGGTTTTCCCGCTGAAAACTATGCCTGGTTGAAACCCATTTTGGGACGTTGGATTACAATAAGTGATGCAGGAATGGGCAGTATAAGCCCTGAATTTTATTACGCTATGGTTACCATGCACGGTACGATTATTGTGTTCTTTGTATTGACAGCTGGGTTGAGCGGTACATTTAGTAATCTGTTGATTCCACTTCAGGTAGGGGCGCGGGACATGGCCTCACCATTTTTGAATATGTTGTCCTATTGGTTTTTCTTTTTATCCGGCATGGTCATGTTGTTTTCTTTGTTTCTAAGCACGGGACCATTTTCCGGAGGCTGGACAGCATATCCTCCTCTTAGCGCTCTGCCTCAGGCTTCGGATGGCTCAGGCACCGGTATGACCATGTGGCTCGTCAGTCTTACGTTGTTTGTGGTCTCGGTACTCTTAGGAGGCATCAACTATATAACGACCATCCTGAATTTAAGAACCAAAGGAATGAGTATGTGGAAATTGCCCCTTCCGATATGGGCCTTTTTTACAACAGCAGTGCTTGGATTATTGTCCTTCCCGGTATTGGTATCGGGTTTTTTATTGTTATTTTTTGACAGAGGTTTGGGAACGAGCTTTTATTTGAGCGAAATTTTTATTGGAGGTAAGGCCCTGGATTTTGCAGGTGGAAGCCCTGTTTTATATCAGCATCTGTTTTGGTTTTTAGGGCACCCGGAGGTGTATATCATTATCCTTCCCGCAATGGGGATTGTATCAGAGGTGCTTTCCGTCCATAGCAGGCGCCCCATATTCGGTTACCGGTTTATGGTATATTCCATCCTGGCAATCGGTTTTCTTTCATTTATAGTATGGGCACATCACATGTTTATGTCCGGGGTAAACCCATTTATCTCTAATTTTTTCGTAATTTTTACTTTGATTATAGCCGTTCCATCTGCAGTAAAAGTATTCAACTGGCTGACTACGTTATATAAAGGGAATATACGGTTGAATTCGGCTTGTTTATACGGGATCGGGTTCGTCAGTATGTTTATTTCAGGTGGGCTTACCGGGATATTTTTAGGAAATTCCGCAATCGATGTTCAGCAACACGATACCTATTTTGTTGTGGCCCACTTTCATATCGTTATGGGAATAGCAGCGATGTTTGGAATGTTTGCAGGTGTATATCATTGGTTCCCAAAAATGTTTGGCCGGTTTATGAATGAAACCCTGGGAAAAATCCACTTTTGGGGTACGATCATCGGTGCGTATGCCATTTTCTGGCCTATGCACTATATCGGAATGGCAGGGGTCCCCAGGCGATATTACCGGTTTGATACGTTTGAAGCCTTTAAACATTTTGGAACGATCAACAAGTTTATGACGATTGCTGCTATTGTGGTCTTTGCCTGTCAGCTCTTGTTTATCATCAATTTTTTCTACAGCATCTGGAAAGGTAAAAAAGCCGTCAACCGCAATCCCTATGGAGCCAATACGCTGGAATGGACAACTGAAACCATGATACCTGCACATGGAAACTGGGTTGGCAATATCCCAACGGTTCATCGTTGGGCTTATGATTACAATAAAGATGAACGTGAATTTATTCCTCAGTATGTGCCCATGGGGCCTGAAGAAAAGGATGAATCCCACTAACCGTTTTGAGTCGAATAGAAATGAATAACAAGATTCAAAAGGCTACTTACCTCCCCTTATGGTTCAGTAACGTTACTGCCAAAGTGGATGATTTGAAACAACTCGTCAAATTCGGATTGACTTTTTTTGTAGTAATTAGTGCTTTAGTTGGTTATTTGCTGGCAGCTCAGGGGCAAATTCAGTTGTTGCAACTGTTGTATTTAACCTTAGGTGGTTTTCTCATTACCGGTTCAGCCAACACCCTTAATCAAATTATAGAAAAAGACTATGATGCATTGATGATCAGAACCGCCAAAAGGCCTTTACCTGCCGGCAGAATGGAAGTGACTGAAGCTATAATATGGGCTGGCATAATGGGTATTTCAGGTATCCTGTTTCTAGCGCTTTTCAATTTGATCACCGCGGTATTGGGAGCTGCTTCCCTTATTCTTTATGCGTTTATTTACACGCCGTTGAAACGCATCACGCCGTTATCGGTAGCTGTAGGAGCTATCCCCGGTGCCTTACCGGCAGTGATAGGTTGTTTTGCCGTGGAAGGCAGGGTTTCGATCCTGGCCCTTGCTTTGTTTGGAATACAGTTTTTCTGGCAATTCCCGCATTTTTGGTCGATTGGCTGGTTGGGTTTTGATGAATATAAAAAGGCAGGGTTCAACATCATGCCACTGCCTTCAAAAGAAAGGGATCACAGCATTGGGATGTACAGTCTGATCTATGCCTTGTTTCTTATACCCATCAGCCTTTTGTTTGTTTTTTACCCCAAAGTAAGTAGCTGGGCGATCGGAGCTCTATGTATATCGGCTTTAGGATATGCATTTGCAGCATGGGGTTTATTTAAATACAATGACCAGTACC
Source organism: Saprospiraceae bacterium (assembly GCA_034439915.1). Taxonomy (GTDB): domain Bacteria; phylum Bacteroidota; class Bacteroidia; order Chitinophagales; family Saprospiraceae; genus JADJLQ01. The sequence continues at coordinate 23,668 of JAWXBI010000178.1, forward strand.
ATGCCCGTCGGTTGTTGTTTGCCTCGTTATTTTATCTTCCATTGATTCAAATCATTTTATTGATCGATAAATGGCTATAACCCCAATAAATTCGATTAACCGATTTGGCATACATCCTCAAAAGTTTGCCTTATGGGCTGCATTAGCCAGCATCACCATGATGTTTGCCTCACTCACTAGTGCTTATGTGGTGCGAAGGGGAGCGGGCAACTGGTTGGAATACAAACTGCCTCAATTGTTTTTTCTTTCAACCGTGGTGTTATTGATTTCCAGCCTGACACTGCACCTTTCTTATACCTCCTACAAGAAAGGAGAAGAAACCCGGTACAAAGGCTTTTTATTGTTAACGATGTTGCTAGGAATGGCTTTTGCCGTCTTACAATACCAGGGCTGGTTGACTTTATATGGTTATGGAATTGAAATGAAAGGCAACCCTTCGGGTTCGTTTTTTTATGCAATTTCCGGCATCCATCTGGTCCACATTTTAGGAGGACTGGCAGCACTCATCACCGCTTTAGTGCACGCCTACGGATTGCCATTTAAAGTCACCGAAAAACGCCGGCACCGGTTCGAATTGGTTTGCCACTACTGGCATTTTGTAGATATTCTATGGGTTTACCTTTTGTCATTTATGATTATTCAACAATAATTTATTCAAAACAGGATTCATGACCACTGATACGATCAAACACGAAGTGCATTCCGACCATCATCCTGCAGATGGCCAAAATTTATGGGGTGGGGGCAAAGAACCATTTAAAGCGAGTTATGGTAAACTCATGATGTGGTATTTTTTAATCTCGGATGCGTTTACTTTTTCAGGATTTCTGATTTCTTATGGTGCGCTCCGGTTTAGTATGCCTACCTGGCCATTACCAGACCATGTATTTGAGTCTATACCGTTTTATACCGGAAAAGCTCCCCTGATTTTCGTTACGTTTATGACCTTTGTATTGATCATCAGTTCGGTGACCATGGTACGGGCGGTTCAGGAAGGGCATCGTGAAAATAGGAAAGGTGTTGTTTTCTGGATGATCCTGACCATATTGGGTGGGCTGACTTTCCTGGGTTGCCAGGCCTGGGAATGGACAACCCTGATTAAAAAGGAAAACGTTACGCTGACCCGCAATCCCTTTAGCCGTCATATGGAAAATGGGGTCTATCTCGCCGCAGATGGTTCTGTGGCAATGAAGGATGGCAATGAAGAAACTATAAAAGCAGGCGACTCCTATCTGATCCATAAACATGATGAAGCGTGGGATCTCAGAAAATACCGGGTGACAGAAGGCCAGGATGCCGGAGTAGTCAAACAACTGTCTTTCGGGCCAAAAGCATTTGGTGCTTTGTTTTTCTTTATCACGGGATTTCACGGATTTCACGTGTTTTCCGGAGTGGTGTTTTTGGCGATCATTGCCATCAACGCGGCCAGTGGGGTGTATACCGCGAGAAAAAATGGATATGAAATGATAGAAAAAATCGGGTTATACTGGCACTTTGTAGACTTAGTATGGGTGTTTGTATTTCTTGTATTCTATTTGTTGTAAATTTTCCACGGACTATTATCACATGATCAATCAGAAATAAATAATATATGTCAGCACATCTTAGTTACGAAGAAAGCAAAAAGCTTGTATTTAAAGGCCTGATTCTGCTCGGGGTGATTACCCTGATAGAGGTGTTTATTGCATTGATAGGTAATGGACATATCATTTCAGGATTCCGTTTGCCAAAATACATTATGTACCCGATGATGATTGGGTTCAGTATGTATAAGGCCTATTTTATTGTTTATGAATTTATGCACATGCGTTATGAGGTCAAATCCCTGGCAATGGCTGTGCTGTTACCGATGACTTTGTTGATCTGGGCTATGATTGCCTTTTTTAGTGAAGGGAACAAATGGTTTGATTATAAAAACTATGTGAGGACCAAAAATAAGGTAGAGGTAAAAACATCCATTCAGCCCCAGGGAGCAGTCAAGCCCTCCACAACCTATGAAATCCAGGATGTGCATTAAATCAAAACCAAGCCCGTGGTGAGAAACAACAAACTGGCTTTTATACTGTCTCTGTTTATACTTATAGCCCTTCCTTCCATTTCTTTGTACTATTCTTTTCAGGGTTCAAAACTCCGGAAAGATGCCATGGCTGAACTTGTGCCGAAAGGTCAATTGGCCGATTCAATCACCCGTCATTTTACCGGTGAATTTACTTACCGGATCATAGGACAAACCTGTTCGGATATTTTTTTACTGGATTCCCTGATCGACCAGTTTATCCAGGAAGACCTTCAATTTGTTTTGTTGGGTGACAGTATTTTTGAACAAAATTTTGAAACCTCCAGGATAGCGCAATGGAACAAAAAAGGATCTATAATAAAAAACAGGCTTCCTTTTTTATCCGGAGTGGAAGATTGGATGCCTTGTCAGTTTAAATTAATAGATAAACAGCATCAGGTACTCAATACGTATGACCTTAAGAATGCTGTAGCGCGCCGCAAAATGGTAGAGCACATCGCTTTACTGGTAACCCGGAAATGATTTAAACCATCAGATGGGAAAGTTGTCTTTTGCCCGTCCAGGAATTTTTAACAACAGCCTGGTAACTTTCTGGAGGCGACTGGCATTGATTTTTCTGGCCTATACCTTCTGCAGGATTTTATTTTATCTTTTCAATATCAAAAGTCTGGGGAATATACCTTTCCGGGAATGGCCGGGGATACTGGTAGGTGGGCTGGTTTTTGATACTTCCGCTATTGCCTACACAAACGTACTGTTTTTAGTGTTGGCCTTATTTCCAGTACGATCCGTCCTGCAAAATAAAATTTATCAAGCTTTTTTTGATTTGAGTTTTTTATTGGTCAATGGGGCCTGCCTGCTGTTGAATGTCATTGATTTTTATTATTTCGAATTTAACCTCAAGCGGATCACTGCCGATTTTACCCATTGGGCCGGAGAAACCAACCTGCCGGGCATCCTGTTGAGTTTTATTGCAGAAAATTGGTTCTCCTTTTTAGTGATGCTGTTGTTGATGTATCTTTTTTATAAGTTGTACCGGAGGATTCCAAGATATCATACCCCTATTGAAAATTCCTGGCTTTTTGCCCTGGTTCATTTAGCCCTCCTGGTCGTATTTATAGGATTAGCTATAGCGGGAATGCGGGGTGGATTCAGACATTCCACCAGGCCAATCACCCTCAGCAATGCGGGTCAATATGTGTCCAGACCAGAACTGATGCCGGTCGTGCTCAACACCCCCTTTAGTTTGATCAGGACCTTTGATAAAAAAGCTTACCCTGGAGAAATCTATATGCAGGAAGAAAAAGCTATTAAAATCTTTAATCCTGTTAAAAACTATGCTGATACGATTCCATTTGTCCCAAAAAACATAGTGATCATCATCCTGGAAAGTTATTCGAGGGAACATTCCGGCAGACTAAACCGGGGACTTGATTCCGGCCATTATCAGGGGTATACCCCATTTCTGGACAGTTTGATGGATCACAGCCTAGTATGCACCAATGCATTTGCTAACGGGCGAAAATCCATAGATGCCATGCCTTCGATTTTAGCCGGTATTCCTTCACTTGTACTACCATATGTGCTTTCTCACAACAGCCTGAACAAAATAAATTCACTGGCTTCCCTGCTCAAACCCAAAGGATATACTTCTGGATTTTATCATGGCGCTCCGAATGGTTCGATGGGATTCGAAGCGTTCAGTAAAATTGCAGGGTTTGACCGATATGTCGGGATGAATGAATATGCCAATGAAGTGGACTATGATGGTCTTTGGGGTATCTGGGATGAAGAGTTCCTTCAATTTTTTTCCAGGCAATTGGATACCCTGCCACAACCCTTTTTGGAGGTTTGTTTCACGCTGTCCTCGCATCACCCTTTTAAATTACCTGCCCGGTATGAAGGGCAATTTCCTACCGGGAAATTGCCGGTTCACCAGACCGTAGGGTATACAGATATGGCTTTGCGTAAATTTTTTGAATCAGCCGCTAAAAAACCCTGGTTTGACCAGACATTGTTTGTAATTACTGCTGATCATTCAACGGTGGCCTGGTCAGACCAGTATAATAGTGCGGTAGGTGCATTTGCCATTCCCCTGATTTTTTATTGCCCCGGAGATGACTTGAAAAAATTTTTTACCCCGGTCACTCAACAGACCGATATCATGCCCAGCATATTGGATTACCTGCACTTTGACCACTCGTTTATTGCATTTGGTAACAGTATATTTGATTCTACTTCCAGCCCGTTTGCCCTGAATTACCTCAACGAATTGTATCAGATAATTGATGAACACCACCACCTTACCTTGTTTGATGGTAAAACCATCCAAGGTATCTTTGATGTCGGCAAAACCTGGACCCTCAGTGATGCAACGGTTATCCGGGACCCTAATGTTTTGAATCACGCGTTGTTGTTCCAGCAGGCCATCATTCAGCAATACAATCAACGAATCCTGAATAATCAACTCACCTCTCCCAATTGACCAAATATGAATATTTCATCTATTCCAGAATATAATCCCCGGTTAGCTAAATCATTAAACCGAATTGCCATCGTTTTTTCCATTATTGTTGTCCTGATCGTAGCTTCTTTGCGAAAGTGGCATATTGAAACCAATTTCGATTTCAGGTTTTTAGCGCCTTTTCACTCCAGTCTCAATGCCATCACCGGCATGGGATTGCTCTTAGGCTATTACTTCATCAGGGTCAAAAACATCCTTTGGCACAAAAGGATCATGATCTTTAATATGTGTTTATCTGGCTTGTTTCTGGTGTCTTATGTCGTGTATCACCTGACTACGCCGGAAACCCATTATTGTCACGAAGGCAACATCAGAATGGTCTATTTTTTTATCCTGATCACACATGTGGTCCTGGCTACCTTCATCCTGCCTTTGGTGCTGTTTACCTTTATCCGTGCTTATACGGGTCAAATCATTTTACATCGTAAACTGGCCAGATGGGCCTTTCCGATCTGGTTATATGTCGCATTTACCGGTCCGCTTGCTTATCTCATGTTAAGGTCGTGTATGTGATGTTTTATTCTGCACAGAAGCCATTATCTTTGTCCATCATGAAATCGATGCGGTTGTTTTTTGTTTTAACCTTACTCCTGGTGGTCAGCATAGTATCAGCTCAATGTCCTATGTGCCGCATGTCCCTGGAGTCCAACTTAGCAAACGGCGGGACCATGGGCAGGACCATCAATGCCGGGATTCTGTACATGCTCGGTATGCCTTATTTACTGGTCGGCGCCCTGGGCTATGTCTGGTACAAAAACAAGAAAAAAATGGAACGGCTCGAAGAAGAGGCAAAAGCCCAATTGAATTAATCGCCTTCATCTTTGGCGTTACTTTTCTGTTTATAAGTCCGGTTGCGATCTTGGAAACAAAGATTAAAGTTCTATCTTTAATCATCAAACTGTTATTTATAAAATCTTCATTCATCTATTAACGGGCAATCACCTAAGTATTAAACATTGATCCATGTTATTAGAGGGTAAAAATATAATCGTTATAGGTGGTTCTGGTGGATTAGGGGAAGCGGCAGTTCATCTGTTTATCCAGCAAGGTGCGAGGGTATTTGCAACGGGCTATGACACCTGGGAGAAGGCCAAAGACTTTGGGGCTAATCTTACTTATGCGACCCTTGATGCAACCCGCGAATCTGCGGTCAGCCTTTTGATTCCCATGGCAGAAAAAGCTTTTGGGCCGATTCATGGGTTATACCATATTGCCGGCGGTTCAGGAAGGAAAATGGGTGACGGCCCTTTACACCAGCTGACAACAGAAGGCTGGGATTATACCCTCGACCTGAATCTCCGATCCGTCATGCTTACCAATAAAACCATGATTCAATATTGGTTGGATAACAATTTACCCGGGACTATTTTGAATATGGGATCTGTGCTTGCTTTCTCTCCCTCTGCGCACTACTTTGCCAGTCATGCCTATGCCGCTGCTAAAGCGGGGATAGAGGGATTTTCAAAATCCATTGCAGCTTTTTATGCCTCTCGTCAGATCAGGGTAAATGTATTAGCCCCTGGCCTGATTGCAACCGCTATGTCTGCGCGTGCACAGGTCGATTCCGGTATCCGGGAATTTATCAAAACCAAACAACCTTTAAACCATGGCAGAATTGGCAAGCCGGAAGACTGTTCGGGAGCGGCTTTATTTTTTATGTCCGACCTTTCTTCCTTCGTTACCGGGGAAGTTTTGCATATCGATGGTGGCTGGCATTTATCTGATGGCCAATTTATTAGCTAAATTTGATTCAATTAAAGATATTATCATTAATTTATTATGATTGCAGGCATTGACCTCGGAGCCAGTTTTATCAAAGCGGTAGTTTTAGATGATCATTACCATATCCTGACCCAACGCCAGACCCCGACGAATGATGATCATCTCACAAGCGCATGGATGAAAGAAGTGGGTAATATGTTTTCCGGTTTGGTACAAGATTACCCGGAAATCACCATGGTGGGAATGTCTGCTCCAGGGATACCTTCAATAGACAACAGCAGAATACAATTTATGCCGGGTCGTTTGCCCGGGTTAGAAGGACACGATTGGGCAGCCTATCTGGGTTATCCTACATTTATTTTAAATGATGCCAATGCAGCTATGCTTGCTGAAAGCAAGTTGGGGGTTGCCCGGGGTTACGACCCGGTGATTTTATTGACCCTCGGGACAGGTGTGGGAGGCAGTATTTTGATCAATGGCCGACTATTTACCGGCTACAAGCAGGTCGGGGGCCATCTGGGGCATCTTACGGTTGATATGCACAGTAAGGTCAAATCCATAACAGGTATGCCCGGGAGCCTCGAAGATGCGATTGGAGAAGCCAGCCTGAGCCATCGTACCAAGGGATTATATCATTCCACCAAGGACTTAATCACAGACGTAAAACTGGGGGATGAGCCAGCCAAAAAAATTTGGACCGATTCTGTATTTGCCCTGGCCATTGGGCTGGCAGCATTAGGCAATATAATTTCTCCGCAATTGGTCGTCTTGGGCGGAGGAATTGTAGCGGCCGGAGATTTATTGCTCGATCCCCTTAGTGAGTTTTTAAATGAATATGAATGGAGGCCAGGAGGAAAACAATTTGAACTAAAATTAGCCACTGCCGGATCTTATGCCGGTGCTATCGGTGCAGGTATATTTGCATCGGAAAAATTGAATATATGAATCTAACCAACCAGTATCTGGTCAAATGTATGTCGCTGGTGGAGACGGTAAGGTCCCAACAATCCTCTATTGCAGAAGCAGCCTCCTGGTTTGCCCAATCCATCCTTCAGGGAAGGGTAGTCCATCTTTTTGGTTCAGGCCATAGCCGCATAATGGTAGAAGAAATGTGGCCGCGATACGGCTCCTTTCCAGGATTTAATCCAATCGTCGAACTTTCGATGACCTTCCATAACCTGGTCACCGGAGCCAACGGCCAGAGACAGGCTATGTTTATAGAAAATACACCAGGGCTGGCAGACAAAATACTTTCTAATTTTAGTCTTTCCCCGCTGGATACCGCTTTGATCATTTCATCTTCCGGCACCAGTGTCGTGCCTTGTGAAATGGCTGAATTGTTTCAACACAATAAAATTAAAGTGGTATCGATAGTTACCCGATCCCATCTAGCCAGGAGTGAAAGTAAACGGGGAGATGGCAAAAAGCTCATTGATTTCAGCGACCTGGTCCTGGATAGCGGGGCACCAGCCGGTGACGCTATGATTCAAATTGAAGGAATGGAAATGCCAGTCAGCCCCGGAAGTACGGTGGGAAGTGTAATGCTAATCAATTGTCTGAAAGCCGAATTAGCACAACTGCTCACACAACAGGGATTACCTCCAAAAGCACTGGCAGCAGCATGCTCAGTAGGCAAGGAGCGGTCAGCAAATATTTTTGAAGAAGCCTACAATGAACATTCCACGCGTATGTCAGCACTTTATAATTTTTCAAAAAAAATAAGCATTGAATGAGTAAACTCCAGGCAATTCGAACCACAGTGGTTGGCAGTTACCCTTTTCCGGCCTGGCTGGAATATGCCTCAAAAAACCTGTCTTTATTTGGTAAATCAGATATCGAGGAAATGGTCGAAGATGCCGTCACGGTTGCCGTAAAGGACCAGCTAAACGCTGACCTGGATGTTATTACGGATGGAGAACAAACGAGGTTGGATTTTAATTTGTCCTTTTATGGTTACCTGGATGGCATTGAACGGGAAGCTGAGCCTATGCGAAAATGGGGCCCGGCAGCACACGACCAGCGCGGTAAGCATAAAATAACCCAGGAAATCACAGCAAATAAAGGCTTAGGGGCAGTATTGGAATTTCAGCGGCTGGCCAGGGTCGCAGGGCATTCCGGTAAAATCCTCAAATGCAGCATCCCGGGTCCCTACACCTTGAGTGGAAGGCTGGACCCCAATGGAGTTTATACCGACCGGTATGCAGTGACTGAAGCGCTGATGCCAATTGTGAGTAAAGAACTGGAAGCCCTCGTAAATGCAGGTTGCCAGGAAATTACGGTGGACGAACCCTCTATGAGCTGTTATGCCTATAAGGAAGACCCATATCGTTTTGTAGATATTTTTAACCGGACAACGCGTGGTGTTCAGGGTAAATGTTTTTTATCCACCCACCTTTGTTTTGGAAATTTTAAGGGAAGGCCGGTTGGGAAACGAAGTCTGGCCCCTATGCTGCCTGCCTTTCTGGACCTCAAATTGGATGAAATACATATAGAAATGGCCAACCGGGAATTTGCAGAAATGGAATTGTTGTCGGCTTTTGCAAATAAAATGAGAGTCGCCGTGGGACTAATTGATGTTAAAAATTACTACATCGAACCGGTGGAAGAAGTGGTGGAGAGGATTAAAAAATGCCTGAAATATATTCCGGCAGATTTGTTGTCCATTGCTCCGGATTGTGGTTTAAGCCAGACTGCACGATGGGCTTCGAGGCAAAAATTGAACAATATGGTAGCCGGAGCAAAACTAATGCGGAAGCAGCTGGGATTGTAAATTGTATGTATTTATTCTAAACAGCTTATCCGCGCCGTCCTATAAACGATAAAAATGATTAAGGCCTATTTAAAAGACCAGGACCTGCTCACGGACATCAGCCAGGTGCATCCTGACCCAGATCAATTGAGCATTTGGTGGTTAGGTCAAAGCGGCTATTTAATTTACTGGAATGGTAAAAGGATCATTTTAGATCCCTATTTGTCGGAATCCCTGAGTATAAAATACAAGGATACCGATAAACCACACGTCAGGATGAGTGAAAAGGTTATTGACCCGGGGAAACTGCCCCATATCGACTTTCTCACCTCCAGTCATTCGCATACGGATCATTTGGACCCCGATACGATTTCGGTATTGATAAAAAATAACCCGGCAATTCGTTTTATTATACCTGAATCTATTCGAAACCTTGCTTGCCAGCGGGGCCAATGTGCAGGGTACTTTCCATACGGTCTGGACGCTGGTGAATCCTTTGTTGAAGGAGATATTTCTTTTATTGCGCTACCGGCTGCCCATGAATCCCTGGATAAAGATGATGCAGGAAAACATCTATACCTCGGTTATATCCTCCGGTTGGGGGCCTGGACCCTTTACCACAGCGGGGATACTGTTTTGTATCCTGGCATGGTGGAATGGATAAAGCCATATGCTCCGGATGTTATGTTTTTACCGATCAATGGATCAGATCCGGGGCGAAAGGTAGCGGGTAATATGAATGCCAGCGAAGCGGTTTATCTGGCTGCTCAGACCGGTGCGAAGCTCACGATCCCCGGCCACTATCATCTATTCGAATTTAACTCTGCTGAACCCGAAGAATTTGTATCGCTTGCTGCTGCACAAGGCCTGCCCATCAGGCTGTTAGAGCATGGAGAACGCTTAAATTTAAAACTTTGAGTATTAACGCCTATTTTAGTCGACTGATTTTCTAATGTGAATATTCCTGAAAGCTCATTACCCCGGATCGTAATAATAGGCGCCGGCTTTGCCGGCTTAATGCTTGCCCGCAAACTAGCCAAAAGCAAGTACCAGGTCGTACTGATCGATAAAAATAACTACCATCAGTTTCAACCGCTTTTTTATCAGGTCGCCATGGCCGGGTTGGAGCCCAGTACGATCTCCTTTCCGTTGCGGCGAATCCTGCGATCCGATGACAAAGTATTTATACGGATTGCCGAAGTAGTCTCTGTTCAATTGGATCAAAATGAAATTCTCACGGATATCGGCACACTGAAATATGATTTTCTGGTGCTGGCTATGGGGGCAAAAACCAATTTTTTTGGCAATAAAAATGCAGAGGAAATTTCCCTGACTTTAAAATCGTTATCCGAAGCGTTATTGGTCCGCAATACCATCCTCGATCACTATGAGTCTGCGCTGGTCGAATTGGATGACAATAAAAAACAAGGTTATGTGGATATTGTCATTATCGGTGGAGGGCCTTCGGGGGTTGAATTGGCAGGTTCTTTAGCAGAAATGAAACGGTTTATTTTACCTAAAGACTACAATGAACTTAACCCAAAAGAAGTGGATATCTACCTGATTGAAGCCAATAATTATTTATTGTCGTCCATGTCAAAAAAATCATCCCTGGCAGCCGAACGATACCTCAAGAAAATGGGTGTATTGGTGATGAAAAACAATCGGGTGTCCAATATCGATACGGATTTTGTGTATTTACAGGACGGATCAAAAATCCTGAGTAAAAATGTGATCTGGACGGCAGGGCTGGAAGGTGCCTTGATACAGGGTATACCCACAGAAGAGGTGGTTAGAGGAAAAAGGATCAAAGTCAATACTTTTGGCCAGACCTTGAGCCATGAAAATGTATTTGTTTTGGGTGACCTGGCGTATATGCAGGAACCTGCTTATATGGATGGGCACCCCCAGGTGGCGCAGGTCGCGATCCAGCAAGCCAAAAACCTGGCTTATAACCTAAAACGAAAACACAAGCCCGGTTTTCAATTCAGGCCATTCAAATACCGTGACCTGGGCACACTGGCAACCATCGGACGCAATAAAGCCGTTGCAGACTTCAAATGGATTTCGTTACGAGGGTTTGTTGCCTGGCTGATTTGGCTTTTTGTTCATTTATTTCAATTGTTAGGAGTACGCAATAAATTAATCGTGTTCATCAATTGGGTGGGTAATTACGTCAAATACGATCAGGCACTTCGGTTTATCATCAGGCCAAAAAAGGATAAAAGGAGTGAACTCAAAAAAAAATAAATTATGGAAGCAGACCTCACCCCCTTCGTCCTGTTGTTGGTCATGACCGTAAGTTTACTGGCATCCGTACTCACCTTTTATTCCGGATTTGGATTGGGTACGTTATTGTTACCTGTATTTGCGTTGTGGTTTCCCCTTAAGGAAGCAGTCATCATGACTGCCGTGGTCCATTTATTTAATAATCTCTTTAAACTGGTTTTAGTAAATAAATTCATCGACCGGCAGATCCTGATTCGGTTTGGCCTTCCCGCCCTGGGAGCAGCCATTCTGGGGTCCTTATGCCTTCAATGGATCAGTGAAATCAATATTGCCTACCCGGTTAGAATAGGCCCTTTTCATGCCAGTCTCCGTGTACTTAATTTTATCCTGGGATTGAGTATAATTATTTTCGGCATACTGGAGTTTTACCATTTTGAAAAACATTCGTTTGGGAAGCGACCTTTAGTTTTGGGTGGAATATTATCCGGTTTTTTTGGCGGTTTATCGGGGCATCAGGGCGTATTGCGCAGTGCTTTTTTGTTAAAATATCATCTATCGAAAGAAGTGTTTATTGGTACCGGGGTTGCCATAGCCTGTATAGTGGATATAGCCCGTCTAACCATGTATTCGACGGACCTATCCCTGGTTAGCGGGCAGAGCTCCTACCTCCTGGTGGCGGTATCAGTGACTGCAGCAATTGTAGGGGCAGTAGTTGGAAATCAATTTCTAAAAAAAGTGGATATCAACCTGGTAAAAAAAATCACAGCAACGGGAATAATAATCATGGGCCTTGCGATTATGGCAGGTATTATTTAAACCTTATAAATTAAAAATATGGCTTGGAACTGGTTGTCTGACCGAAATCCCGGTTATCAGAAGATAGCTGAAAAATTGGGAATGTTGTATCAGGAAAAAGACTTGAATAAAGAAATTTTGAGTGCACATAAAGTATTCAAATTGTTTTCTATGGGCGGAAGTAAAAAAGTCAGGTATATATTGTCCGGAAATCTGGAATCAAAAGAACCGGCATTTATATTTGAATACAGCTACGTTGTATCCACTGGTAAATCCAGCCATACCTATTTCCAACACGTGCTTTCCGTGCGGTTGGCCCGGAACCTGCCCCCGTTTACCCTCCGACCGGAGAATTTTTTTCACAAAATCGGAGAGTGGTTGGGATTTAAGGATATAGATTTTGAAGCTTATCCACAATTTTCCGATGCTTACCGGCTTAAATCCAATAATGAAAATAAAGTCAGGAATTTATTCAATGAATTTCTGCTGGGTTTTTTAAGTTACGAAAAAGGATGGTGGATCGAGTGCAACGGGAATAACATTATCTATTTCAAATTCGCTAAACGTATGAACCAGGAAATGGTCGAACCATTTATTGAAGTTGCCAGTACTCTTCATTTACTGCTGACCGGATTTAAAAAATTGGACAATAACCATATATAATCTTGGCCTTGTTATACAGCACATTTGTTTAATGAGTTAGGAGGGTAGGGAAGGCCTCACTTCAATTTTACTGGGCAAAGTCCGCTCGGGCATATTTAAAAGATCGATGACCATTTGTCCAATATCTTCCGGTTGAATTTTCCAGGCGTCTTTATCATTGGGTACATGGTTATTGAAGTACGTCGCAACCGATCCGGGCATAATCGTGGTGACCTTGATCCGGAAAGGCCTGAGATCCAGCATCAAAGCCTGTGAAAACCCGACCAATCCAAATTTACTGGTATTGTAAGCGGTCCCATTGGCAAAAAAATTGGTGCCCGCTAAGCTGGCAATCGTAATGATATAACCTTTGGAATTTTTTAATGCTGGCAGCGCTGCTTTGACGCTGTTAAATACCCCGGTTAGATTCGTGTCTAAGGTATCCTGCCATTGTTCCGCTGTCAATTGATCAAAAGGGGCAAAGTGGCCGATACCGGCATTCGCCACCAATACATCCAGTCTTCCCCATTTTTGCAGAATGGTTTCCACTGCAGCGTTTTCATCAGCTGCCTCTTTTACGTCTGAGCGGATCAATAAAAATTGTTCCGGGGAATATTCATTCCGATCCAGCTGGTCTACGTTCCGGCCGCTTACAGCGACCTTCATCCCGGCATGTAAAGCTTGTTGGGCAATGCCCTTGCCGATCCCTTTGGTGCCACCAGTGATGTAGATTACCTTGTCCTGAAGTTTGTGCATTACCAATAAATAATTAATAAAATTGAATCTGATATCAAAACATACAAATTAAACACAAAAGCCACTCCATATGAAACGAAATGGCTTTTTGTAACAAAACCTATGACATTTAAGTTTATAATCCTTTGCCAAAAGAAAGGCTTACTTTCAAATCAAACTCATCTTTGATCATCTTATCGCCGATTTCAGGGAAAAATTTTCCACTCCTGTATTTGATGTCATACCAGGTCCGATCCACTTTAAGGTCGGCCATAGCAGTTCCAGCAGCCTGGTTGATAAAAGCATCAAATGTGATTTCTTTGGTAATCCCTTTAATGGTCAGGTCGGCTACTACGTTGTATTTACCGGCTCCTTTTGATTCTGATGTTTTGATGGTCAGATTGGAGGAAGCAAACTTGTCAATGCTGAAAAAATCATCACTTTTCAGGTGGTTGAGTAATTTGGTTCCCCATTCACCCTGAATATCCGTAACAGCCAGTGCCGTCATATCAATTTCCAGTTTTCCGGCAATTAATTTTTCGCCATTAAATTCAAGCGCACCGGATTTAATATTAACGGTACCGGAATGTTGCCCGGTTAATTTATAAGCAACCCATTCCACTTTGCTGGAGGAAGGATCCACTTTAAACGTTATAGGTTTTGGAGCTGGCACAGCAATAGCGGCAACTGACAATAAAGTCATAAGAATAAAGGAGAGTACTAATTTCATATGCGTGATTATTTAAATGATTAACTAATCACAAAAGAACACAAACTTTAGGTGCGTTGTTTTGTAAAACCCCGAATGATATCTTAAATTATTCTTAATCCTTCTTTACCTTAGACGGATTGGGATTAATCTTCGATAGTTACTGAATGCTTATCCTGAAAGGCAGGCGCATAAGTGGCTGAGTGTGGTTGCCGGCTGTAGTCCACTGGGTGATTTGTTTATACGTCGAGTACCAGGATCCAAATTGTTTTTTTAAATGAGACTCGCTCATCTCCGGCTCCATATTGGTTAGTCTTTCCATCCATTGCAGGAAAGGTTCTTTTACCGCAGGAAATTCGGAGGTCCGGTATTCATCCAGTCTGGCCAATTGTGCTGCACAATGGATAGCATCTTCCAGTCCACCGGAAGCATCAACCAGACCATTTGTCATAGCTCTTTGCCCAGACCACACCCTGCCTTGAGCAATTTCATGTACAGCAGATTTAGACATATTTCTTCCTTCTGCCACAACCGATAAAAACCGGTCGTAAACCATATCCGTTTGTTTTTGTGCAATGATACCTTCCTCGGAAGACCAGGGCATAAATGGATTAAAAGCAGTGGTGAATCTTCCGGTACGAACGGTATCGATATCAATACCAATTTTATCTCCAAGCAGTTCGCTGACATTGGGTATCATAAAAAAAACTCCTATTGAACCGGTAATGGTATTGGGTTCTGCGAAAATCGTGTCCGCCTGACAGGCGATATAATATCCACCGGATGCCGCATAGTCACCCATGGAGACGACGACTGGTTTGCCTGCCTGTTTGATCAATTGGATTTCATGTAAGATGTTGTCCGATGCGAGTGAACTGCCACCGGGGCTGTTGACGCGTAAGACGAGGGCTTTAATTTTATCATCCTGCCTGATCTTGCGCAGTAAGCGTTGATATTTGGCAGATCCGATCTGTCCGTAATTGCCTTCTCCATCCACGATTTCCCCTTCCGCAAACAGTATGGCAATCTTGCCTGAGTTAATTGGGGCAGTTTGGGTTTTAGTATCAATAGATTCGAAATATCGTGTGGCAGAGATTATAGAAGGTTTGGTTTTTTCGGAAATGCCCAGAGTTTGTTGAATCAGACGGTAGGCATCATCCAGATATCCCAGCGTGTCAGCCAGTTTAAATTTCATGGCATCTTCAGAAGAGCGGGAGAGGTATTCATTCGATATCATACGCAGGTCTGCCACGGAGATGTCCCTGTTTTTGCTGATATCATCAAGATGAAATTGATATAAATCTTCGAGGTATTCCCTCGTCTGACTTCGGTTTTGATCGCTCATCTTGCCTAACCGGAAAGGTTCTGTGGCACTTTTAAACTGTCCGGCATAATAGATGTCGAAGGTGATGCCGGTTTTATCCAACAATTCTTTGAAAAAAGGGATCATGGCGCCGAAACCTTTTAATTCGATCATACCATTTGGATTGAGGATGATTCGGTCAGCGGCAGAAGCTAAATGGTAAGAACCCTCGGTAAAATAGTCGCCATAAGCATAGATCGGTTTTCCCGAGTTTTTAAAATCAACGAGGGACTGGTTCAATACAAAAGCGGAGGAGGATCCCATAGCAGAGTATCCGGATCGGAAAAGAATTCCTTTTATTTTGGGGTCATTCGAAGCGGCTTCAATGGCTTTTAGCAGGTCATGTAAGCCCAGGTGTTTCTCATCCAGGCTAAACCCGGTCGACATGATATTATCCGTTTTTTCGGGATACATCTTGTCCACCCGGATTTCCAGAAAACTGGCTTTGTCCAGTGGTTTCTTATTTTCACTGCCTGCGCTACTGACAATTACAGAGATGATGCCGATACTCAGAAAAAGTACCAGGAAGGTTGCCAGAATGGTGCCGAGACAAGAGCCGAATACTATTTTAATAAAATTCATTGGAGGTTAATATTTAATGCAAAATAAAACACGATAACTGATTCCGCCTCCTTTTTTCGAATAAAGTACCTTATTGTTCTACCAACTGCTGCATTCGGACCTAAAGGGTAGGAGGGATGGGGTAGTTCCTTGGGGAAACGGACTTCCTATCCCCGGGTTTAAATAGTTACTTGCCATTGTAAATATTTATCTAATATTGCGCATTAAAATCAGACTGAATTGTAAGAATGGATTATTCCGGTATTCGTTATGATACAATTTTATGCACGGGAAGATGGCCATTTAAGGCAATTGCAACAGGCTGCGGCAGGTTGTTGGATCAATCTGCATCCCCCTTTTGAACAAAGTGAATTGGAGGTTTTTGCTGCTTCCAAAGACATTCCGCTGGATTATCTGACCGATTCGCTTGACCCGGATGAACGATCGCGGTATGAGCGATGGGACGAAAACCTGCGGTTTATCCTCATCCAGACCCCTATCCTTAATCCTGACGAAGAAGCCAATCAACCGATTTACATTACCGTTCCCATTGGTTTGCTTATCAATCCGGATTTTTTACTCACCGTCTCCGCCCATGAAAATACCATCCTCAAAAAGTTTATCGACGGCAAGGTAAAGAACTTTAACCCTGCGGATACCAGGTCCTTTATCCTCCAGATCCTTGAACAAAATGTGTGGTCCTATTTGGATAGTCTCAAACGCCTTAACCTGAAACGAAATCTGATAGAGCAGGAGCTTTATGATTCCAGCCGGAATGCGGAACTCAAACAATTGCTCCGAATCGAAAAAAGCCTGGTCTATTTTGTCAATTCGTTGAGTGCAAATGACCTGGTAAAATTGAAGATGAAGCGCACCGATTTTCTGAATATTTCACAGGATGAAGATAAAGCGGACTTATTTGAAGATATCCTGATTGACAACAACCAGGCATTGGACATGGCCAACCGGCACACCAATATTCTTTCCGGGACGATGGAAGCCTATGCGAGCATTGTATCCAACAACCTCAATAAATTCATCCAACGCCTCACCGTGGCGACGATTATCCTTATGGTTCCTACCCTGGTAGCCAGTTTTTTTGGCATGAATGTAAGCCTGCCGCTGGCCGATAAACCGATGGCATTTTTTTACATTTTATTTGTCTCTGGTTTGTTGATTGTTTTTCTGGTTTGGTTTTTCCGAAGGAAACAAATGTTTTAGTTTTTTTTTTCGGTTTTTAAGAATTCCAGAGCAGGTTTTTTTTCGTTTTACCCTTTGTTTTTTATACCATACTAACAATTTTTAGGAAATTAATCATCTGATTATCAAATGAATATACTTGTTACCAACAGTATGTTGGTAATTTTAAAACATATTAAAGAAATGATTCATTTATTTAGCAGAATACTTGATGAATATTTTTAATGTGTCTTAAAGAAGTACATACAAAAAATTATCAACAAGTGTGCCGAAACTGACAAAAAATAAAAAAAAACTTATATAAATAATATTTATATTTAGTTTTTGTAAACCAATAAGACGCTTAATTTTGATCCGCAGATGAGATCTCCGAATTATTAACTTTCCCGAGGCCTCCGCTGCAATCCAATATACCTGATTTTATAACAAACGTAATTAAACTGACCACATCAGTATGGAACAACGTGTCGAACCACTTCTGCAGGAAAATCCAAACCGCTTTGTCATTTTCCCCTTGCAGCATAACGATATCTGGCAGTTTTATAAAGATGCCGTAGCGGGCTTTTGGGTGACTGAGGACATAGACCTGGCACAGGACATTATTGCCTGGGCAGAAAAGTTGAACGATGACGAACGCCATTTCATTAAACATGTCCTGGCTTTTTTTGCCGCCAGCGATGGCATCGTCAATGAAAACCTGGCCGAAAATATGCTGCGCATGGTCCAGTATCCGGAGGCCAAATTTTTCTACGGTTATCAGATCATGATCGAAAATATCCATTCGGAAACTTATTCCCTCCTGATCGACACTTACATCAAGGATCCACAGGAAAAAGATTACCTGTTTCACGCCATCGACCACATGCCTTGTGTTAAGAAAAAGGCCGACTGGGCATTGCGATGGATCAGTAAAGGAAATTTTAAAGAACAACTAATTGCTTTTGCAGCGGTAGAAGGCATATTTTTCAGCGGATCGTTTTGTTCCATATTCTGGCTTAAGAAAAGGGGCCTGATGCCCGGGCTGACCTTCAGCAATGAACTGATTTCCAGAGATGAAGGCCAACATTGCGATTTTGCCTGCCTGTTATATAATAAACATATTGTCAATAAATTGCCCAAATCACAGGTCGAGGAGATTATCCGGGACGCTGTTATCATTGAAAAAGAATTTGTCACCGATGCCTTGCCCGTAAAGCTCATCGGCATGAATGCAGACCTGATGTGTCAATACATTGAATTTGTGGCAGATAGACTCCTGCTAGCCCTGGGCAATCCCAAAATTTACAAGGTGGAAAATCCCTTCCCCTTTATGGAAATGATTTCCCTGACCGGTAAAACCAACTTCTTTGAGAAACGAGTAGGGGAATACAAAAAATCGGGAATTGGTACCGCACGGGAGAGCCAGGTGTTTAGTGTGGATGAGGAGTTTTAGAGAAACGAGCATCGAGACGCGAGTTACAAGCTATAAGTACGGGGCATTATCAGCTCGCTACTCGAATCTCACTACTCGCAACTAAAATTGAAGAAAACTAACATTGATATAAACTACAAAAGAAAACTACGATGAAGGTCTTAAAAAGAAGCGGGAAGCACGAAGAAGTCTCCTTCGACAAAATCACAGCCCGCATAAAAAAACTGTGCTACGGTTTAAATTCTACTTTCGTCGAACCCATTGAAATCGCCAAACGCGTGATCATCGGGCTTTACGACGGGGTCAAAACTACTGACCTCGATGTATTAGCTGCTGAAACAGCGGCTTCACTCGCTACAGTACACCCCGATTATGCCCAACTTGCCGCCCGCATTGCAGTATCCAATCTGCATAAGGAAACTAAAAAATCCTTTTCAGAGACCATACACGATCTGTACAACTATATTGATCCTAAAAACCAGCAACCGGCAGGCCTGATTGGCAAGGAAACTTATGAAATCGTGATGCAGTATGCCGATGAACTGGACTCTGCTATCATTTATGACCGGGACTATAGCTTCGATTATTTTGGGTTCAAAACGCTGGAGCGCTCCTACCTGCTCCGCATGGACGGGCAGGTGGTGGAAAGGCCTCAACATATGCTGATGCGCGCTGCCGTCGGTATACATGGTGAAGACCTGACCTCCGTATTGGAGACTTATGAACTCATGTCTGAAAAATGGTTTATCCATGCGACCCCAACCTTATTTAATGCCGGCACACCAAAACCCCAGCTCTCCTCCTGCTTTTTACTGAGCATGACCGACGATAGCATCTCCGGTATATTCGAAACCCTGGCCCGTTGCGCTAAAATCTCACAAAGCGCAGGTGGGGTAGGACTGAGCATACACAACATCAGGGCACAAGGCAGTTATATCAAAGGCACCGGGGGTACCAGCAATGGCATCATCCCTATGCTTAGGGTCTATAATGATACAGCGCGTTATGTTGATCAGGGTGGAGGAAAGCGCAAAGGCGCGTTTGCAGTTTACCTTGAACCGTGGCATGCTGACATCTTTGAATTTCTTGAACTAAAGAAAAATAACGGTAAGGAAGAAGTGAGGGCTCGCGACCTGTTTTATGCCATGTGGGTCCCGGATCTGTTTATGGAAAGGGTTAAAGACAACAGCTCCTGGTCGTTGTTTTGTCCAAACGAGGCTCCCGGCCTGTATGATACCTATGGCAAGGATTTCGAAGCTCTCTACACCCAATATGAAGCCCAGGGCAAGGCCCGCAAAGTCATCCGCGCACAGGATCTTTGGTTTGCTATACTGGAGTCTCAGATTGAAACGGGCACCCCATATATTCTTTACAAGGATGCCGCCAACCTCAAATCCAATCAGAAAAACCTGGGTACCATCCGCTCGAGCAATCTGTGTACGGAGATCATGGAATACACTTCTGCTGATGAGGTAGCGGTGTGTAATCTGGCCTCGATCTCCCTCCCGAAATACATCAACAATAAAAAAGAGTTTGATCACCAGCGTTTAATGGAGATTACCAGGGTCATCACCCGCAACCTCAACCGGATCATTGATATCAATTATTATCCGATCCAGGAAGCCCGCAACAGCAATATGCGCCATCGCCCGATAGGCATTGGTGTACAAGGCCTGGCCGATGCATTTATACTCATGGGTTATGCTTTCGACAGCCAGGAAGCCCGTCAGCTCAATAAAGAAATATTTGAAACGATCTATTATGGGGCCTTGTTAGAGTCCTGCACACTTGCTGAGCGAGATGGTGCTTATTCCACCTTCAAAGGCTCACCTACGAGCGAAGGCATCCTCCAATACGATATGTGGAATGTGACCCCAACCTCCCGCTGGAATTGGGGCGATCTCAAAAAACAAATAAAAAAGCACGGTCTGAGAAATAGTTTATTGCTCGCCCCGATGCCCACAGCCTCCACCTCCCAGATCCTGGGCAATAACGAATGTTTTGAACCATATACCTCAAACATCTACACCCGCCGCACCCTGTCCGGTGAATACGTAGTCGTCAACAAACACCTGCTGAATGACCTGGTCAACCTTGGCCTATGGACCAAAGAGATCAGGGAAAAAATTATTGCATCAAATGGATCAATCCAGCACATCATGGAGATCCCGTCCGGAATAAGGGAGCTGTATAAAACTGCCTGGGAACTCAGCCAGAAGGTATTGATCGATATGTCTGCGGACCGCGGTGCATTTATCTGTCAAAGCCAAAGCCTCAACCTGTTTGTGGAAAACCCCAATTTTGCCAAACTGTCCTCCATGCATTTTTATGGATGGAGCAAGGGCCTCAAGACGGGTATGTATTACCTCCGCAGCAAATCCGCAGTAGATGCCATCAAGTTTACCCTGAGCGAAGAATACCAGAAAAAATACGTGACTAAAGAACCGGACCCTAAGCTGGCCGTCAGCGATCTGACCGATCAGGACAGTCCTATGGCCAATAGTTCCCGTCCAGCTAGGGTGCCTTCTATTTCACCCCGGGAGACGGTCGTGGCTATGATAGAGGAACCGGTGATGGTGGTGGAGGGGGTCAAGGCTTGCAGTCTGGATAATCCGGATTGTGAGGCGTGCAGTGCGTAGGTTGATTTAATTATAATTAGACTTTAGAATACTATACTGGAACACGCAGGTAATGAATACACGTTTCCAGTATTTATTAGCTCTATAAATTACAATTTAATCGACCTACGAGCAGGATTAATAAAAACGAATACTTACAATTCAATAATTGTTTGAATCAGATGGACAACCTGATTATACAGGTCTCTATCATTTAATGTATCTATTTTTTGAGCATGCCGAGCCCTGAAATCCAGTGTTTTGATTTGATCGACCACTATGGTACCGGTAATATTTTTTTGATTGGCTGGTAACGAAACATGGAGGATACTAACAGGTGGAGTAGAGCTAATTGGGCAAATCAATATCCTTTTGGTCTTTTGATTCAGGCTTTTTTTACTCAAAACCAGGCAGGGTCGGCGTTTTGCCATTTCTGTTCCCAACTGGGGATTTAAATCTAGTAACCTCAGGCGAGGACGCCTTGAAGAACCGCGA
>JAWXBI010000179.1:0-7360 GCA_034439915.1 Saprospiraceae bacterium
TACCATTATACCAACTCCAGGGAGTAAAGATCTCCATCTCGGAGTGTTTCATAAATTCCCCCAGGGTGCTTGCATACCAAACTGCTGTCTTACTGGCATTGATGTTGTTGATACCCGTTTCTGTAACACCAAATGTCACCCCATGAATAGGACCAATGTATTGCTCCAGCCAAGCCATGCACCGATCAAAAATATATTCCTTCGTCTGACTCTGGTCCCAGGAACCGTTCACATTTTTTACGCCGTTTGCCTCTGGATAGACATAATTTTTATCGAAATAAACACGATGATACTGCACCACTTCATGTGCTTTGTTGCTGCCCGGATAAAAATGGATATCGAGCACATCCAGTAAACTAACACCACTTACCGTCTGTTCTTCCGCTACACGCTTAATAAAATATTCCAATCAGGCATAATTCTTGCCTCCCGATGAAATGCCGTTAACCCAGTTATACCATTGCCACTCGTTGGCAGGCACCGGACCAACGAGTTTGATCTCGGGATATCGTTCACGTACTTTCTTCGCAACGGCAAAATAACGTTGCATAAATTCTTCGGCAGACAATTGTACGGGCATCACATCGTCGTGCGTACCGTGCCAGATTTCAGGTTCATTGTCCATGCTCCAATACTGCAGCTTCGATTTATCAAGCAATAACTTATTGAACCACTCATCAAGTATTAATGTCGTAGAGTCAGCGGTCCAGTTTTCGAGGTATAGATTTGGATTGCCTTCGATCATAGCCTTGCTGCCGCCGGAGGTTTTGGGTTGACCTCCACCCGCGAGATTTTGATTTACTCCTTCCCACCACTTTGAACCGTTGTAGCCCCAGTCATTGAAGTTGGCGGTGTTTGTCCTGGCTGCCTTGCCAATCAATTGAAACGACCACATGCCTTGGGCGTCCGGAATATTTTCTTGTAATGACCGTGCAGCATAACTCCAGTCGTTTGCATACACATTGTTATACCAGTCCGGGTGGCTTGAAATCTTTCTTCGCCAGTTATACTTCGTGCTGTTGTTCCCTCCTCCTTCGCGAAAAAATCTTAACTGTGCATCTTTTAATTTTGTCCATTCAGGCGTAAAGCCGCTTCCCGGATTACCCGATAATGAATTGTTCCTCCCGCAGAGGTAGGGCGACACAGGATGAGTTTCTTTTGACAGATCGACCGTCACGGTAACCTGTGCTGAGATCGACAGCGAAAATGAGATCAACACATCCAATAAAAAAAACGAGTCATACCCGAAAATTTATGTTTCAAAATCTTAGTGCAAAATAGGCAGCTGAGTCGGGAATGAAGGCATGATTATGATTTAGAGAATTTAGTTGATTAAGGCAGCATTAATCCTTATATGGATCAAAGGTCTCATTCCCCGCCAGCGAAACCCCAATCTGAACCATGTGCATCGAAAAATTTGGTAACTCCTAAAAAATCTTAATTTCATACCTATGAAACCTCAGTTATTAATCCTAATCCTTTTGTTTCCGATCTTCCTGTTCGCCCAGAACGGAAATAAAATGGGAAATAAAAATCAGTTTATCCTCTTCGACGTCGAATTCGCCTATACCAAACAAGACGCCGACTCTTCCAAACCTTCCAAATCCCATTATTATGTCACCGGCAATATGCTCAATACCAATCGCCCCAAAGACTGGACTGCACCGGTGGATTTCAGAAACGGCACCGTCCATATCCGCCTGGAAGTACTCGAAAAACCACCCAGCAACGAACTGACCACCTGGACCCTGTGTTATATCCCCAACAAAGGTCAAAAGAATAATTACGGATGTACCGGCACGGGTTTATATGCGGATTCCGGGATTTATGAAAAGGATATTTCCATGACCTCATTTTGGGAAAATGAGTCCATCATCTGGTCAGAAGGCATCAAACAAATGGACCTGGTGATTAAGGACAATAGTGGGGGCCAGGGACATGCTCACAAACGGTCTGACCATGAAAAGTTTTTTCCGACAAAAGTGCGAATATCCATGGTGCAGGTAGCAGCAGGGGCCGCTTATGACCCAGGCATGTTGCCCGCAAAAGCACTTTATGTCAGAGGTAACTAAAGTTTATGCACTGTTTAATACTTTGGTATCGCCATAGAAGCATGATGGGAGCAAAGTGAAGGAGAAAGAAAAATGGTCTATTAATTAATTAACCTATTCTACGAGCAAGCTCAAACTAACAACGTTTGCTGCACCCCTTCCCACCAGCGTAATTAAAAATTAAATCCTTCTGTGCCATTCTGCGTTTCGGAGGCATCCTTTCCCTTAATTTTGCGGCCTCCAATGCGCAGACTTTCTAAAATCCTCCTGGGCTTGTTGCTGGGCCTCATTCTGATTTACCTCGTGGGCTTCGGTATTATTTTCTCCATTCAAGACCGGTATATTTTCCAACGGCAAATCCTGGACTCCGGGTATACCTTCTCCCATCCGGCGGAGGAACTGAATATTCCTTCATCTGAAGCGATCACACTCAATGCGCTTTTGTTTAAGTCCCCCGATACGACCAAAGGGCTTATCTTATATTTCCACGGCAACAGACATTCACTGGAAAGATGGGGTCGGTATGCGGCTGATCTTAAGCACCTGGGTTATGATATATTGATGGTAGATTACAGGGGTTATGGCAAAAGCAGTGGCATTCCTTCTGAAACAGGGTTATATAAAGATGCAGAAGCAGTGTACGGCTGGGCCAAAAAAAATTATCCGGACGTACCTTTAATTTATTACGGAAGATCCCTGGGGACTGGTGTAGCCACCCATCTGGCCACCAAATACCTTCCACAAAAGTTGGTGCTCGAAACGCCTTTTGATGAACTTAAAAATGTGGTTCCCATCTATTTTCGATTTTTATTGCATATCCTTCCCTTAAGACATTCCTTCCTTAATAATGACCGAATATCAAAAATAACCTGCCCGATTTTAATTCTGCATGGCAATCAGGACCACATTGTCCCATTATCATCGGCCCTTGGCCTCAAACCCTTGCTCAAACCGACGGATGTATTTGTAATAGTTCCAGGTGGAAGACACAATAATCTGTTACGTTTGGAAGAAGGAAAACGGGCAGTAACCGCGTTTTTGAACTGACCCCTGTCAACTGACCACTGACCACTGTCCACAATTTACTGACACAACTGGTATAGAAGTCTGAATTAAACTAACTTTATAGTCTTGCAAAACATAAACGCATGATGAAAAATAACAGAAGGAATTTTATCAAAAAAAGCGCTTCCCTCACGACTGCACTGTCTATTGGCGGATTGGGTCCTGCCCTGGCTGCTCCCGGGATTGCCGATAAAAAGTTTAAAGAAAACTTTAAGGCTGTTGTTAAAGATGCCGGTATGCAAATGAGTGAAGCTTATTTCTCCGGTATGGATGAACGGAGGATTGCCTTTATGAAACAACTGGATGTATTGGGGGCCGTGGGAGGCATCAACCCCAAACTAAACACGACGCTCACCGATCTTAACCCCTGGGATCCCCAGGCATTGACAGCTAATAAAGAAGCCTGGGAAAAAGCGGGATTAAAATTGAATGTCATTGAAGGCCCCCCTTCTCTGGGTACAAAAATCAAACTCGGCCTTCCTGGAAAAGATGAAGAAATCTCCAATTTTATCACTTTCATGAAAAACCTGAAACAATATGGGGATATCGATGTCATATGCTACAACTGGATGCCCGTGATCAGTTGGTACCGGACCAAAAAAGACCTGCCGGGCCGCGGAGGCGCTCTGGTGACAGCCTTTGATTATGAAGAGGTAAAAAATCTACCAAATACGGAATATGGGGTAGTCACCAAAGAAGATCTTTGGAAAAACCTGGAATACTTTCTTAAAGCGGTAATACCTGAAGCGGAAAAAATCGGAATGAAGCTGGCGATGCATCCGGACGATCCCCAGGTCGATAGCATCAAAGGCATATCCAGGATTATGACTACGGTAGACAATTTTAATCGATTGGTCAATCTGGTCAAAAGCCCGTGCAATGGAGTTACCATGTGCCAGGGCAATTTTTCATTGATGGGTGCTGATATCCCCAGCCTGGTGAGAGATTTTGGAAAACGAGGCCTTATCCATTTTGTTCATTTTAGGAATGTCAGAGGGGGTAAGTTTAAATTTGAAGAAACTTTTCACGATGAGGGGCAGATCGATATGTATGAAGCTATGCAGGCCTATTATGATATTGGGTTTAAGGGGTCCATAAGACCAGATCATGTGCCTACCATGGCGGGTGACAGCAATGAAAAACCGGGTTACAGCAATATCGGTTCTTTATATGCTTTCGGTTATATGCGCGGCCTGATGCAGGCGATCAGCAATCATCCAAAAAAGAGTTAATCTGACGGGGCTAAGAATTATTTTATAAATATTAAAATCAATAGTTATTTTACTGGCTGACTATTTTCTAACTTTTAATTGTTGAATCCATGATGAATAAAAAATTAGGTTTTTTCCTGGCAGTTCTATTGAGTGCATTTTATATCCAGGCACAGCATATTGGTGCCTCTCCTGAATACATCAAAGCCCTCACGCCCGAATGGAAAGGTGAGCGGTCAACGGACGGTCGCCCCAAGGTGCCTGATATTGTACTGGAAGCTTTGAAAGACGCTACGCTGGAGCAGATCTGGGGATACCTTGGTCGTAAAGGTTATCGCAACCAGGTGGAAAAAGACTGGGTCATTTTAAAACCCGGTGAAACCATGGTGGGTAGGGTAGTTACAGCCCAGTTTATGCCATCGCGCCCCGACCTGGACACTTTTGTACGTGCCCAGGGAAAAGCGGAAGGCCGTGCACAAAAAGGGGGGATCAATATCTGGCCTATTGATATCCTGACCAAAGGCGATATCTATGTAGCCGATGGGTTTGGAAAAATCAAAGACGGGACGCTGATAGGATCCAGTTTGGGTAATGCTATCGTCGGCAAAACAGGAAAGGGAGTTGTCTTTTACGGCTCGGTAAGGGATATGCAGGAATTAAAAGATACCAAAGGGTTTAATGCCTGGGTTAAAGGCCACGATCCTTCCTTTATTCGGGATATGACCCCCACCGGGATTAATACACCGATTCGGATTGGGCAGGTTACTGTATTTCCGGGCGATGTCGTTTTTGCTAACGAATATGGGGTTGTTTTTATTCCCGCTTATTTAATTGAAGAGTTGGTTTCTAATTCAGTGATGGTAGGACTGCGAGATGAATTTGAACGGCTGTTGCTCCAACAGGGTAAATATCCATCCGGGCAGATCCATGGGGATTGGTCGGAGGAAATAAAAAATGAATTCAGGACCTGGGTGGGCAAATACCCAAAACCCCTTGCAGTCACTCAAAAAGATATTGAAGCTTATCTGAAAAAGGGAGATTGAGTCCGGTAGCGGCGCAATTTATTCGCCGTACCCAGTTGATCAGGATTCACTTCCTTGATATATTAAATCGTTGTTAATTTATATTTTATCAATCAAACTACTATGATGAAAATAAAAATCATTTCAATAATTACTGTTTTGATCATTTTTTGTGTGGCTGGTCCATTGCATGTTCAGACTATATCTAAAGAAGAACTTACCTACCTGACCGGAGAATGGAAAGGAGAACGCTTTGCAGATGGACGCCCAAAAATCCCTGATGAATTATTGGTTAGAGCTAAAACAATTAATATCGATGATGCCTGGACAGTCTTAAAAAATGAAGGATATCTCAATCAATACGAAGGGGGCTGGAAAATGGTACAACAAGATGTACCTGTAGTGGGTCGGGCCATGACTGCTATGTTTATGCCTAGTCGGCCGGATGTTGAAAAAAGGATTAAAGAACGGGGCACCAAGACCCAGGGAAGAAAAGGTAATACCAATGCCTGGCCGATTGAGACCTTGGTAAAAGGCGATGTATACGTAGCAGATGGTTTTGGAAAAATCGGGGGTGGTACCTTAATGGGCTCTACACTGGCGACTTCTATATACAGTAAATCCGGAAATGGCGTCGTGTTTAATGGAGCATCCCGAGACCTTCAGGAAATTCAGGAGATCAATGGATTTAATGCCTTTGTCCGCGATTTTCATCCATCCTTCCTCGAAGAAATGGTATTGATGGGACTCAATACCCCTGTGCGCATAGGTAATGTAATGGTCCTGCCCGGCGATTTGGTGATTGCCCGCCGTGAAGGGGTGTTATTTGTCCCTGCTCATATGGCTGATCAGGTGGTCACTACAGCAGAATTTGTAATACGCAAGGATAAATTTGGTTACGAAATGGTAAAGACAGCTAAATACTCCACCGGCCAGATCGACAGTCAATGGACCGAAGAAATCAAAGCTGAATTTTTAAAGTTTCTCGATCAGCATCCGGAATTTGGTAAGATGACCAAAGCAGAATTGGATAAGGTGATGAGTAAAAGGACATGGTAGGTTATTTTAGGCGTCCTCGCCTAAAACGGGTTGTGCTTTAGTTAGATTAGTATAGTAATAAATAATTCAACCATCAATTTCCATTGATTATGAAAAATACCTTAAAACAATTGCTCTCGCTGGAAAAATCACCGCAAATAATCGATTCTTTTGAACAGGAATCCACCCCTCATTCCTTAAAAAACAACCGCCGTGATTTTTTAAAAAAATCAACTTTGGGAGGAATGTCCCTGGCAGGATTGATGGGTATGTCCATTGAAGATACTGTTGCCCGGTCGACTTCCAAAGTTTCCCGTTTAAGCGCACCGTCTGATTTAAAGATTACCGACATGCGTTATACCACTGTGGCCAATGGAACCGGAGCGACCAATGCCCGCAATGTGGTGATTCGGATTGACACCAACCAGGGAATTTACGGACTGGGCGAAGTACGGGACGGAGGGGATTATCGTTATGCTTTGTTTTTAAAAAGCAGGTTACTGGGAAGAAATCCGATCAATGTCGAAATGTTGTTTAAAATCATCAAACCCTTTGGAGGACATGGTCGCATGGGAGGGGGTGTATCGGCTGTAGAGATGGCCTTATGGGACCTGGCGGGTAAAGCGTTTAATGCACCGGTATGGGCATTATTGGGTGGAAAATACCGGGATCAAATCAGGTTGTACACCTATATTCCGAATTCCGGTGGTATGCCGCTTGCCCAAATGGATCAAACCCAATTTAAAGCGGATATCAAACGCCGGTTGGTCGACCAGGGATACACCTGGCTTAAAATGCATCCCGGGCTTGAAAAGATATTCGATATACCCGGAGCTATTACCGGAATGAATTATGTCGACAGTTTTAAGGATCGGGTCAATTCACAACAAAATTATCTTTCTTATCAAAATACCAAACACGCTTTTTCGCCGATCCAGGTGACCCAAAAAGGTATTGAAGAACTTATAAAATA
>JAWXBI010000180.1:0-11556 GCA_034439915.1 Saprospiraceae bacterium
CAACTGTCAAACCAAGTAAAGATGTAGTGTACCATTAATTTATACAATTACTTGATTATGAACACCTATTTTTGTCCTATAGCCAAGTTGGGTTAAGAAAACCTTCATTGCCTAGGGGAATAGTGAAAAACATTTATCAAGCGTGTGCTTGTGCTTCAACTGTCAAACCACGTAAAGATGTAGTGTACCATTAATTTATACAATTGCCTGATTATGAACACCTATTATTGTCCTATAGCCAGGTTGGGTTAAGTCCTTCCCTATAGTTTTAACCTCACCCCCAACCTATTCAGGCTTTTAGTCAGCCATACACATAACAATGCCAACAACAATGATTTTAAAAGACCGATACCTCCGGTAATGAGGACCTCCGGCCATTTTAATTGTAATACCCTGAACAGAAAGTATACAAAATAGGGCATCAGATAACACAATAAGGTATCCCTACCGGCTGGTTTGACTACATTAAACCAGTTCGTCTTGCCATAGACATCGGACACCCAATAAATTATCACAAAGGCACCTAGGGTAAATGCGCTGCATAAAAATAACCAGGCCGGTGTAGCGCCTAATTTGGTTAATCCCCAATATGGACGTGTAAGGATAGAAAGGAGTACCAGCATCAGGATAGCACCCGAATATACCAGGGTCATTGTTCGGTTGTCCTTCCGTTCGCGAAAATAGCGGAATACCTGTGAGGCAACGATCCCACCCATAGTAAGACCAGCGAGTGTACCTCCGCTGATTGCATCGGGAATAAAGGATAGAAACGGAACGGAAAATAGTTTGGCCTTCGCCATCATACTCAGCACGGCAAAAAATGCCCAACCCAACAGCAATACCCATAACCTGTTTTTAGCGATTACCACCACCAGGGCACCGGCCAAATAAGACCAACCGATCAGGCCTAATATACCCCACCAATGGGTGGAAAAACGATAGATCTCCGGATCTTTTCCTCCCCGGTAGATAAAGGCCATGGCGAGGAGGGTAATAATACCTGCAGCCTTCAATCCAAATATCAAGGATTTATTGGCTTTAGCAGGGTAAGCGTTCCAGATGAGTATAAAACAAAGGCAACAAATGGGGTTCCAAAACAACCTCGGCATGCCGGTGGCTTCGGCGTTATACGATTCACCGTTGACAAGAAATACACCCATAATCAGGAGGGCGATGGTGCGCAATAATATATGCCCGGTGATCTGCAGGTCTGATTCCCCTTTTTTTCTTCTATTGTCAATGGCATAAGGCAGGGACATGCCCACAATAAAAAGAAAAGCCGGAAATACCACGTCAGATAGCCCGATTCCGTCGACCCCGCTGGCCACATGGCCGAGCCAGGCAGGTATACCTTTCAAAGACCAGAGGTCATTGACAAAAATCATCAGCACCATAGTCAGGGCACGTAATATATCAATAGCATCTACCCTTGAAATTAAACTTGCACCGGTCAGGTCATTTATCGGAGGCATCGCAGTGGGGCTGGTATCTTGCATCTTTTCGTGAAGGTAAATTTTTGGTTTTAATAATCAGGTTCTTGAAATTTCAATGACACCTGCATTGGGTGCAGCCTGATAGATTACATATTTTCCCTTGTCATCCTTCAATACCGGAAACCTTTTGTTTTCGGTCCCCTGTTTGATTTCTGCTGATTTCCATTTCAAGGGCACATACGTTTTTAAAGTTAAAGGAAGATCATACATGCTTTTATCGAGGATGTGCTCAAGATCGACTATAAACTTACCATTTTGTTTGATGGAGTTGACGGTTGCATTCATTCTTTCCCGGATGTATTTGGTCACATCGCCGAAGGTAGCAATCCAGAGGTCATCTTCTTTGGTTTTCATATACTGAAAATATTCATCCAGCAATTCACTGGGCAAGGCCTCCCAACCAATGCCATCTACTCCATGGATTACCAGGACGAGCCAGATATTTTCATTCGAAACAGTAGTATCGATCCAGGATTTCATCATTGGCAAGGATGTCCGGGTCACCGCTCCCCGTTGCCATTGAACATATTCTTTGGTATTATCCACAGGGGTATGGCGGCTGGCCCGGTTAAGTTCAACCAAAAATTCCTCAGGCATTCTGTTTCTCAGTGCAGGATAAACTTTAAGGGCATATTCCATGGCGCGCTCATGTTCTGTTTCATAGGGGATCTCTGCTGAAAAGGTGTATGCTTCGCCCAATTGCTGTCGGATATCTTCCCGGCTTTTTTCAAGTTCGTACAGGATATTGGTTTCATCCAACAAAACAGAGGTAAGGATGGGTTACGGTATGACTTGCAAATTCATGGCCCTGGGCTGCAAAGCCCCTGATTTCTTCCCAGGTTATCCACCTCGAAGGGTCTGAAGGCCCTTGTGGTCTTCACCATATGGTTGGAATTCTCCATTCCGAACTTTTTGATATAGGTCATCGATGACCGTATAAGCTTCTACTGATTTACCAGCATCATAAAGGGCACCGGCCCGGGTATGATAGGCCAGGATGCCCCTTAGACCCAGGTATCCTGCCGCGGATGATCGTTTTTAAAAATTGTCTTTATTGGTAGGTAGGCCTGCAGTTTCTTCTATAATAGTCTTAACGGGTCGACCGGTGAACTTGCCTTTATAGCGCGATCCGGGAATCTGGCCGGTAATGATAAAAAAAGTGGCGGGGATCTTTAACCGGTTCATAATGGGTAGTGCGTTACGAAACTGGTTAATGGTGCCATCGTCATAAGTAACCGAAACAGCAGACCGTTTACCATATTGCCATTTGGTGATTTCTGTCTCCCCTTCTATGTTTAGTCGACCTGGACTGATACCCATTAAAAAACTACCGGCAATGAGGAGCAACAATAATTTCATAGGCTAATTTTTTCTTTAAATATCCTTATTCTTCGTCATATACAGGGAGCAAAGATTGTTCAGGATTAACGAACCATGCCAATGGAAATTGCAGGCCACGAATTCCATTCAATCGATGGAACTACGATCTGGTTTGATCTGCAATTACCCAAAGGCCAAATTTTTTACCTGGCCCGTGGCGATCTAAAAACGGGCAATGAAATCAAATATGCTATGCAACGGGATGAATGGAGTATCCATTTTAATATTTCTCCTGATCAAAAATGGTTTGCAGGAGATGGGGGTGATCCCGGGCAGGTAGCCAAAGCAAAAGATGGACAATGGATTTATTTATATTCAATTTCAGGGGATAGTTTGCGATCGACCAAATTAGTGGATATGCGACATCATAATTATAAACTCGAGCCCAACGTACATTTTTCTCCGGACGGCAAATGGATCCTATTCCGTGCAAATTTTGAATGGCACACCAATGTATATGCTGTTGAAATAAATTCAAAAGGAATAAATTGAAAAAAAGGAGATCGGGATAGGGCATGCCTGGAATTTTATGGAGTAACCAATGACTTAATTCTTTATATTGTAACCTTTATTTTGAAGTTAAAAATTACCTCCATATTATTGCTCAGTGTGCTTATAGCCCCGGCTGTCCGCACCTACTTATGGCTTCGCTATCAAAAGTCAGTGGTCAGGCACACGGTTAAAAGGGAGCTGATGGAAGGTCTGGAAGCGAGTGAATTGGTCTTGTTGAAGTTCACTGCCACAGCATCAGAAACAAAATTAAAATGGGCACACTCCAAAGAATTTGAATACAACCACCAAATGTATGATGTGGTGGAAACGAAAATCATCGGAGACACGATTTATTATTGGTGCTGGTGGGACCATCTGGAAACAAAATTAAATCAACAACTCAGCCAATTGGCGAATAAGGCATTCCAGGATGACCCGCAAAATCAGGAAAAACACCGCTGGCTACTTTCGTATTTTAAATCGTTGTATTTTATTGAGAATTTTTATCCGCATCTCTTACCGCCAGGAACACGGCGGCTGCGATACGCGGAATATTGTTCCTTATATATTTCAGCTTCGATTCAACCACCCGCACCTCCTCCCAAGTGGAGTTAATATCGTTCTGTTCATTCATGCCCCTCTGCCTAAAAAAGTAAGCACGCTGATTGCTGAGGGTTATTGGCGTTCCAATATTTGTGGCGCGATACCCGGCTGTGGTGAAAAACATCAGTCTGTTTGTTTTTTATTCATGGGAAAATGAACCCGCATAAGGCTAATAATTTATTGAACTGATTACATCTCACCGTGTATAAATTTATTTTAATGTGGTTGTGTTTGGGGGTGATATCGATTGCCTATTCCCAAACCATAACCATAAAAGAAAAAGAATCCAACCTCCCTCTGTATTTAGTGGTGATCCTGAGTGAAGTGCCAAAGGCACACACGACCACCAATGTCAATGGACAAGCCGATATATCAGCGTTCAAAAATTCAGCGCAGATGGAAATCAGGATGCTGGGTTATAAATCCGAAACCAAAAGTTATATTGAACTGAAGACAGCCGGTTTTGAATTATACCTGGAACCTTCCAATCTCAATTTAAAAGAAGTCGTGGTGGCGGGTACCCGCTGGAGCCAGTCATCCGGCAATGTCCCTTCAAAAATCGTCTCGGTTTCCCTCAAACAACTTACTCTGCAGAATCCTCAATCAGCAGCGGACCTGCTGAGTATAACCGGTAAAGTATACGTACAAAAAAGCCAGCAAGGTGGAGGCAGTCCGATGATCAGGGGATTTGCCACCAATAGGTTGTTGTATACCATCGATGGGGTCCGCATGAACACCGCAATTTTCCGGTCAGGTAATATTCAAAACGCAATTAACCTCGACCCTTTTGCTACAGAAAAAGCGGAAGTCCTATTTGGACCAGGTTCTGTGATTTATGGAAGTGACGCTATTGGTGGGGTGATGAGTTTCCAAACGTTAACCCCACAGTTATCTCTTACGGATAAGCCGTTGATTTCCGGTAAAGCCCTGGTCCGGTATTCCTCGGCTAACAAGGAAAAAACAGGCCATGTTGATGTCAATCTTGGCTGGAAAAAATGGGCATTGGTAAGCAGTTTTAGCTCCTGGGATTTTGACCACCTGCGACAAGGAAGCTACGGCCCCGATGATTATCTAAAACCCTATTTCGTTCAACGGCAGGATGGAGTAGACCGTGTGATTACTCAGCAGGATCCCTTATTGCAGATACCCTCTGCCTATTCCCAAATAAATATGATGCACAAACTTCGTTTCAAACCCAACGACCACTGGGATTTTCAATACGGCTTTCATTATTCAACAACTTCACCCTATGGAAGGTATGACAGGCACAACCGGGTTAGAAATGGTACTGCCCGTTATGCCGAATGGGATTATGGACCACAATTATGGAAGATGAACAACCTGAATATTTCTCATCAAAGCGATCAACGTTTCTACGACAAAATAACCTTGCGGCTCGCAGTTCAAGGATTTGAAGAAAGCCGGATTGAGAGGTCGCTGAACAACAACAACCGAAGTACGCAGTCAGAAGAGGTAGGAGCATATTCTGCAAATTTCGATTTCTTCAAATCAGTGGACAAAAAAAATTCTCTTTTCTATGGTGTTGAATGGGTATTCAACGATATAAATTCCACCGGACTTTTAACTGACATTTCCTCCGGGTCAAACACACGAGGCCCATCTCGTTACCCCGTATCTGTCTGGAGTTCAATGGCAGCTTATCTGACCGATGAATTCAGGGCTACGGATAAGCTGACCTTGCAAGCGGGCATTCGATACAACCAGTTCAGGCTGACCGCTGATTTTACCAATAACACGACATTTTATCCATTCCCTTTCACCTCAGCCAAAATTGACCAGGGAGCATTTACCGGGAGTATCGGTGGAGTATTTCGTCCGTCTGACTCCTGGGTGATCAGCGGCAATTTTGGAACGGCTTTTCGATCTCCCAATGTCGATGATTTAGGCAAAGTCTTCGATTCTGAACCTGGCACGGTGACCGTCCCCAATCCGGATTTAGAGGCCGAGTATGCCTACAATTTTGATCTCGGGGTTGCGAAAGTATTTGACGATGTAGTTAAAACAGATCTTACACTTTATTACACCTACCTGCAAAATGCCTTAGTGAGAAGGGATTTCCAGCTGAACGGCAAAGACAGTATCCTGTATATTGGTCAATTAAGCAGGGTCCAGGCCATCCAGAATGCAGCGGTCGCCAGGGTATACGGAATACAAGCCGGATTAGAAATAAAACTTTCTGCCAGTTTTAGTTTTTCTTCCGACCTGAATGTTCAGATCGGGGAAGAAGAATTGGATGACGGTACCACCAGTGCTTCCAGGCATGCGGCGCCGCTATTTGGGGTCTCTCGTTTGAATTATGCATCAAAGAACCTGAGTATACAATTTTATGCAGATTATCAGGGGAAAAGAAAATTTGAAGACCTTGCGCAGGAAGAACAAAAAAAAGATGAAATTTATGCCAAAGATGAGCATGGGAAAAACTTTTCTCCATCCTGGTATACCCTCAACCTGAAAGCCATGTATGACTGGACTGCCATTTTTACCTTTACAGGCGGTTTGGAAAACCTGACCGACCAACGGTACCGGCTTTATAGTTCAGGCAT
Source organism: Saprospiraceae bacterium (assembly GCA_034439915.1). Classification (GTDB taxonomy): domain Bacteria; phylum Bacteroidota; class Bacteroidia; order Chitinophagales; family Saprospiraceae; genus JADJLQ01. The sequence continues at coordinate 6,533 of JAWXBI010000180.1, forward strand.
ATCTGCTGCAGGAAGAAATTTTATACTGTCACTAAGAGTAAATTTTTAATTTATTCACTAATCTCGTTTGAAAAAAGGAAGTGCTCAATTTTCCTGGATATAAACACATTGGACAGCTAAATTCCATCCGGTATTTGAAAGAGTTTTTATATTTAACGCGATGGTTAGTTAAATCGATTTTAAAACCTTACCATTTAAAAAAGTATTCAATGAAAAAATATTTTTTTTCGCTTTTATTGCTGTGCCTGGAGTTGTTAAGAACCAATGCTCAATCGGCCTCCAAACTCTGGTACACTAAACCAGCTGAACATTTTGAAGAAAGCCTGGTGATCGGCAATGGTAGACTGGGAGCTACCGTTTTTGGCGGGGTCCTTAGCGATAAAATTTTTCTTAATGATGCCACCCTATGGTCCGGGGGACCGGTCAATGCCCATATGAGCCCGGAAGCGTATAAAAGCCTTCCCCCCATCCGTGAAGCATTGAAAAATGAAAACTATAAATTAGCCGACGAACTCAATCGCAAACTCCAGGGTACTTTTTCCCAATCTTTTGCACCCCTGGGCAATGTTTTTATTCAAAACAAGGTTGAAGGCGAAGCGACAAATTATTATAGGGAATTAAACCTGGCAGATGCTACGGTTACAACACGATTTGAACAGCACGGAGTAAAATATACCCGTGAATATTTTGTATCTGCACCGGATCAGGTTTTTATGATTAAAATGACCTGCAACAAAAAAGGTGCGCTAAGCTTTGATTTGAATTTTACCAGTTTGTTGAAAAATAAAGTTATCCATTCAGACAATAGCTTGCATATAAACGGGTATGCCCCGTATCATGCTGAGCCCATTTATCGGGGGGCTGAAAACCCTGTGCTGTATGATGAAAACAAGGGTACCCGGTTTACGGCAACGGCCAAAATAAAACATACGGATGGCAAAATAGTGGCTACCGATACGACCATCGGCCTGAGCGGAGCCACAGAAGCCATTATATATATCACCATATCCACCAGTTTTAATGGTTTCGATAAAAACCCGGTCACCCAAGGTTTGGATGATAAAGCGCTGGCTGCAGAAAAGTTGAAAAAAGCATTTGCAAAAACTTACCCGCAAATTAAACAAGCCCATATCCTGGATTACCAGAAATACTTCAAACGTGTCAGCTTGAATTTGGGAAAAACTAACGCGCCGGACTTGCCTACGGACGAAAGGCTAAGACGATATGCCAAGGGAGCAGAAGACAAAAATTTGGAAGTTTTATATTTTCAATTCGGGCGTTACTTGTTGATCAGCAGCTCACGTACTTTGGGAGTGCCTGCAAATTTACAAGGTATCTGGAACCCTTATATCCGGCCACCCTGGAGCAGTAATTATACCACCAATATCAATGCCGAAGAAAATTATTGGTTGGCCGAAAACACCAATCTGTCTGAAATGCATCTGCCCTTAATGAGTTTTATTAAAAATATAGCGACCACCGGTAAGATCACCGCACAAACATTCTATGGCGTCAACGGATGGGCGGCTTGTCACAATTCGGATATCTGGGCTATGAGCAACCCCGTTGGCCAGTTTGGCCAGGGCGACCCCAGTTGGGCAAACTGGAATATGGGCGGGGCCTGGCTCAGCACCCATTTGTGGGAGCACTATGTATTTACCCAGGATAAGGGATTTCTGAAAAATGAAGCGTATGACCTCATGAAAGGAGCAGCCTTGTTTTGCCTGGAATGGATGATAGAAGATAAAAACGGAACATTAATTACCTCACCTGCTACCTCACCGGAAAACAAATACATTACCCCGGATGGTTACCAGGGAGCCACCATGTACGGGGGCAGTGCAGACTTGGCTATGATCCGCGAGTGTTTTGAGCAGACTATAAAGGCGTCCAGGATTTTGGATACTGATGGGGAATTCAGGTCAAAATTGGAAACGGCATTGTCCAGACTATACCCTTATCAAATAGGTAAAAAAGGCAATTTGCAGGAATGGTATTATGATTGGGAAGATGTTGAACCCACCCACCGCCATCAATCTCATTTGTTTGGTCTTTATCCGGGCAACCACATCACCCCCATCAAAACACCAGCACTGGCCCAAGCCTGCAGAAAAACACTTGAAATCAAAGGAGATGAAACCACCGGATGGAGTAAAGGTTGGAGGATCAATCTTTGGGCCAGGCTTTGGGACGGAAATCACGCCTATAAAATGTACCGGGAGCTTTTACATTATGTCGAACCGGACGGAATAAAAACCGATTACGCAAGGGGCGGAGGTACCTATCCAAATTTATTTGACGCCCATCCACCGTTTCAAATCGATGGCAACTTTGGCGGAGCAGCAGCGGTGGCAGAGATGTTGGTTCAATCTACTGAAAACGAAATCAGGCTGCTACCGGCATTACCGGAAGTATGGGAAAGTGGTTCTGTAAAGGGCATTTGTGCACGGGGAGGGTTTGAAATTTCAATGGTTTGGGACAAAAGGCGCCTTAACAAGCTTAGTGTCTATTCTAAAAAAGGCGGGTCTACCACGCTGATTTATGGAGAAAAAACCAAAAAAATCATTTTGGCAAAAGGGCAACAATTCAATGTAGGATGGTGACACCGTATAAAATTAATTGGATTTCATGAATAAGATAAGCAGCTGGGCTTGGGGTCAGCAAGATACCTTTTGACGCATTTGACCCGCATTCTGTCGGGAATTCACCACGTCTATCTTAGCATCGAGATTACCTTTAGCATAAAATTAATAACGATGGCTAAATTAAATCCGTATTTAAATTTCGACAACCAATGTCGTGAAGCAATGAATTTTTATAAAGAATGTCTGGGAGGTGAATTGTTTTTACAAACGGTTGGTGAGCTGCCCGCTATGGCCGCCCAGATGCCACCAGGTATGAAAAACAGTATTTTACATTCTTCCCTGACCAGTGGAGATATGGTGATTATGGGTTCCGACCTCAACAGTGAAAAACCTCAGGAAGGAAATACAGTGTATCTCTGTATTAATTGTGATACGGAGGATGAATTAAATACATTCTTCACCAAACTTGGTGAAGGAGGAAAAATTACGGAGCCCCTGGCCGATATGCCCTGGGGAGGAAGGTACGGATCCCTGACAGATCGTTTCGGAAAATACTGGCTATTTAATTTTCAACCCGCCGGAACGGAAAATAACAAACCTGGTTAAACAGGAATATAAGAGTATGGAAAAAGTGGTATAAAAACACATTGGAAATATTTTTTAGAATAAAAAACAAGAACATGTGATATTTCAGGTATTCCTGCGAATAATTAGGAACTAAACCTTCACTAATTATTTTTTAGCATGAAAACAGCAAATACCTTCTTGAAGATTATTTTTCTCCTTCTGCCCTTTTCGAATTCTGGGCAGTCCCCAGGGTTTGAAAACCCGGATAGCCTGATGGCCCTGTCCTGTATACACACTCAAGAACGTGTTTACCAGTCCAGGCAACAAAGGGAATTGAGCTCAACGTATTTTTCAAAACCCGGTCTGGAGAACGTTTACCATAACGAGGCCGTATCTTTCCCAATGCGGGATGGCAAAAGATTTATGGCATACCGGTTTCCTAAGCCTGAAAATGGCACGACCAGTGTTTTGTTCCCTGGCATTATGTCCACTGCCCTGGTCCTCACGGAGGTTATACCCCATTTTGTATGCCCCCTATTGAAGACAGTGGAACTGATAAAAAAACGGTTTAATCAACATCAATTTTAAAAGCATGTCAGGAACTCATGCTGACGATTTTTTGAGGGTGATTGAATCGCACAAAGGAATTATTTATAAGGTAGCCAATTCGTATTGCCGGGATGATGAAAACAGAAAGGACCTTATCCAGGAAATCATCCTCCAATTGTGGCTTTCCTTTAATAAATACAATGATCAGTTTAAGCTGACGACCTGGATTTACCGTATTGCTTTGAATGTCTCGATTTCTTTTTTCAGGAAGGAGCATCGTCGGACACCCATCAGTCAACCCTTGCCAGATGGTGTCCTCAACCTGAATGAAAATCCAGCACCTGAACAAAATATCGCGGAAATCGAAAAGTTGTACTTCTTCATCAGGGAATTAAAAGAAATAGACCGGGCCATCATCATCCTATACCTGGAAGAAAACAGTCACCAGGAAATGGCTGAAATACTGGGCTTGACGCAGACCAATATAGCCACCAGGATATCGAGAATCAAACAACAATTAAAACTCAAATTTTCACTATATAAACCTTAATCATTATGGAAGACACAGAAATCATAAACCTTTGGAAATCTTTCGACAAAAAATTAGAAGAAAACCTCAAACTCAATAAGCAGAATGCTGAAGATATCACCCGCATCAAAGTAAAATCTTTTTTAGGATCCATGAAGCCTATTAAACTATTTACGGTCCTTGTCGGTTTGCTTTGGGTCGGCCTGCTGGATATCATCATCATAAGTGTATTTAAGGGGGCCAGTCCCTTTTTCCTCCTTTCGGCCGTTGTATTGGTCATCCTGAACAAACTGGCCATAGGGATCTACCTTTATCAGCTCATCCTGTTGTTTCAGGTAGATATCAGCGATACGATCCTGTCTACCCAGGAAAAAATTGCAAGCCTGAAAACATCTACCCTATGGATTACACGGTTGCTTTTTCTTCAGCTTCCGGTGTGGACCACTTTTTATTGGTCAAAATCAATGTTTGAAAACGGAAATCCTGTTTTGTTGGTTCTTCAGGTCCTGATTAGCTTGTCCTTTGCCTTGCTAGCCCTCTGGTTGTTTTTCAATATCAACTATAAGAACAAGGATAAAAAATGGTTCAAATTAATATTCTCAGGGAATGAATGGACCCCGGCGATTAAATCGATGGAATTATTGGACCAGATTAGACAATATAAAGAAGAGGGGAAAGGGGGAAAGGGGGAAAGGAGGAAAGGAGGAAAGGTTAAAGGTTAAAGGGACTGGCAATTCAACAATTCAGCAATTCAGCAATTCAACCTTGAGGGGACTGGCAATTCAGCAATTCAA
>JAWXBI010000181.1:0-7217 GCA_034439915.1 Saprospiraceae bacterium
AATATCAAAAGAAACATCGCTAAATTTGAAATCAAACCTGAAGACCTTGGGTTTGTAACAGTCTGATTAACAGCAAGACTCTAAAACGTTAGTCAGAATGCTATTGCAAAACTCTACACTTAACTAAAATGCCTGACTTAGCCAACATATTTCCTAAATTGCAAAATACAATAATTAGACTCTTAAAACTGAGTACATGACATAAAGTAAAATCGCCATATATTGTGAGTTGAATATCAAGTATATAACTTAAATCTCACTAATATGGCGACTAAGGCACAAAGTACAGAGTTCATTGACATTTTTCGAGGATTTTTCAGAGGATTTCATGGCGCACGAATCAAGACCTTGCTCCTGTTGGTACAGGCACTTGCTTCATTGGGGTCGATCAACCTTGTTCGGCTAGCTGCTGGTTTAAAAACAGAAGTAGATCCGGATAGCAATTACAGGAGGATACAACGATTCATTCATGAGATCCAATTTAGTAGTGAGTCATTGGTTCCGTTTTTATTGAAGTTAGTTGGCATCACAGCTCCGTATACACGTATTCTGGATCGAACCAATTGGCAGTTTGGTAAGGCAAAAATCAATTTCTTAATGCTCAGTGTGTATGGAGGAGGATGGAGCATATCTGGGGGAAGTCCAGTATGCGTATCAGTTTTGGCCATTGTATTTTAGGATAGGAAAGCGCTTTTCCATAGGCTCTTTTTGGTTCAACCCCTTGCTGAAGTTCCGAATCAATCCATTGCCTTAACTCATTAAGCACAGGCCTCATTTGCTGATCCCGGTACAGCTTTTTCTTGGCAAGAGAAAGCTCTTTGCCTGATCGATCCATGATGTATATCTTTTGAATCATAGCCAACACTTGTTCGATCCTGGTTTTATTCGTCTCCCCCGTCCCCTTTGGCTTTCACATATTTGAGCTGGATCGTTCTTTTCTTTACCAGACTGTTTTTTTTCCACTCCAGTCATTAATCGCATATTCACCGCATCCCATTTCAAGGCCCTGCCCTGGGCCGCACTCATATTGCATGCCAGGGATGGCGCTGCTGCCCTTAATCCAAAAGTGGCATCTTCCAGGATCGGAGTACCTGAGCGGATACCATTAAAAAAACTGATCATGTGGTCGAGGCGGTCATCGTATCCCGCTGGAGCATTATATTCTATGGTCTTACCCATCTCATATCCTCCTTTGGCTTCACCGTATTTATCCGCATACCATTTTTTAAAGTCTTCTTTTTGTTGAGCCGAAAAACTATCGAATGAATCATAACCTCCATAACCCAGGGCTGCACTTCTTTTTAAGGTTTTTACTTTAAAATCATTCCAGCCAATATCGATTACTCCGTCGGTGCCAATAAATTTTATACCAAATCCACTTTTTCCTTCACCATCCGCGAGGTTGACCCGGGTATAGACCTGATAGGCCGGTAGTTTACCGCGTTCCGGGTAACTCAAAAAAGCATTGACCATATCATAGGCGTCCCGGCCATCTTTCCAATAATTGATTTCTCCCAGTGCATAAATTTTATTCGGACCTATAGAGCCGGTAACGGTATGCAGTGCCGTGAGGAGATGTACGATCAAGTCCCCCGCAGCCCCTGTACCATAATCCTTATAATTACGCCATCTGAAAAACCGGACAGGATCGAAGGCCACCTTGGGGGCATGGCCCAGAAAACGGTCAAAGTCAATGGTCTGCGGTGAAGCATCGGTAGGTATAGAATATTGCCAGGCACCCCGGGCATCCGAGCGATCGCAATAAGCTTCTACATAAGTGAGTTCACCGATCACACCCTGTTCAAAGTATTTTTTCGCTTCAAGTATAGCCGCGCTGCTCGCCCGTTGACTACCTACCTGCAATACTTTTTTTGTTTTTTTCTGAGTGGCTATCATCGCAGCACCTTCTTCTATTTTCTGGACCATGGGTTTTTCACAATACACATGTTTACCCGCATTCATAGCGTCTACTGCCATTCTTTGGTGCCAATGATCCGGAGTACAGATCAGTACAGCATCTATATCTTTTCTCGCTAATAATTCCCTGTAATCTTTGGTGGTAAATAGTTCATTCCCCCATTTTTCTTTCGCACGATCTATCCTACCGGTATACAAGTCACATACGGCGGCCAGTTCTACCCCATCCACCCGCTTGGCGGTATCGGTGTCGTAATGTCCGATAATCCCTGAGCCGATCAATCCAATCCTGATTTTATCGTTGGAGCTGATTTTTTGAACAGGCCTCAGTTGATGTCGGATGACCGGATCGGAGGCTAAGACTGGTGTGGTGATACCGGCGGCGGCCATAGATCCACCTATTTTTTTTATAAATTTTCTTCTTGAATGTTGCATATCTTTTAGTTCTTTTGGGTAAAATAAAAAATCATCGGATTAGCGATCTCTTTTATAAACGGCAAAATAGGTATTCGGCCGGATTATAGATTATAAATTTTTCTTTCTGGTAATCTACCGTTCAAGGCTCGTTCTAAAAGAGTTTGCCATTTGGCAATTTAATGGTAACGTGGTTATCCTTTTTATACGGTTGTATTGGCAAACTTACCATAGTGCCATTTTGAGGGGAGATGCCTGAGATCTGACTGAGTAAGAACCAAATAAACTTAATCCGCTTTAAATTTAAACTTACCTCCCCGAATTCATTAAATTATTCACCCCGTCAAAGACCTGCCTGAGGTTTTAATCTTTTAAACTCACCAATTCCCGGATTTCCCGATCACTCAACTCTCCGATCCACTTTTCTCCATTCATTACGGTGATATTGGCCAGGTGTTTTTTACTTTTTAGCATGTCGTCTATTTTCTCCTCCAGGGTCCCTTTTGTAATCATTCGATGTACCATTACATTTTTTGTTTGGCCAATCCGGAATGCCCGGTCTGTGGCCTGAGCTTCTACTGCGGGGTTCCACCAAAGGTCATAATGTATTACATGGCTACCAGCGGTAAGATTGAGTCCGGTGCCACCGGCTTTCAGGGACAAAATAAAGGTATCGTTGATCGCATTGATTTGAAAGGCCTGTACCATTTCGTCTCTTTCCTTTCGGCTATTGCCTCCATGCAATTGCAAAGCTTTTTTCCCACAATGTGTATGAATTACTTGCCGTAGGATATCACCCATCTCTCGGTATTGAGAAAAGATCAGTACTTTCTCGTTGTTTTCATAAATGGAATCCAATAATTGCAGAAGCATCATCATTTTACCCGATTGATCCGGTTGTAAGTTGTCGTTTTTCTTTAAATAATTTGCAGGATGGTTGCAAATCTGTTTTAAGACCGTGAGTAATTTTAAAATAAGGCCTCGCCGGTCGATGCCATCTGCTTGTTCTACGGCATTTAAAAGTTCAGTGGTTGCACTTTTATAAAGCGAAGCTTGTTCTTTGCTAAGATAACAATATTGGTTGTTTTCTATTTTATCCGGTAAATCATTGATAATGTTTTTATCCGTTTTGACTCTTCGCAGGATAAAGGGGGCCGTAATTTTTCGAAATTTTTCCAATCTTTTTTTGTCCTGATTTATTTCGATGGGTTTGGAATATTCATCATTAAACCAATTGGCATTTCCCAGATAACCCGGATTGGCAAAATCAAAAATGCTCCAATATTCCAGGAGCCGGTTTTCCACCGGGGTGCCGCTCATGGCTATTTTGGTGTGGGCGGTTATTTTTTTAATCGCTTTTGTTTGTGCTGTTTCTGTATTTTTTATATTTTGGGCCTCATCGATTACCAATACATGCCATTTTTGTTTACAGAGTTTTTCGTTTTGGGTTCTGGCCATCCCATACGTCGTGATCACCACATCGAATTTATTAAAATCAGTTTTGCGATTCGGGCCGTGAAAAACTGTGGTTGAAAGCGAAGGAGCAAATTTTGAACATTCTTTTTGCCAATTGCTGAGCAAGGTAGTTGGGGCCACTACCAATACGGGTTTATTTTTTAAAAATCCTTCTTCCTTAAATTTTTGGATGGTTGTGATGACCTGTATCGTTTTACCCAGCCCCATATCATCTGCCAGTAACGAACCTAAACCCAATTGAGTATTTTTATACATCCAGCTAAATCCCCGCTCTTGATAAGGACGAAGTACCGCATCCAGTCCTTTTGGCAGATTAACCGCATCCATTTTTAATATATCATTTATCCTTTGTTGTAAAGATTTATCTATCTGTACCGGAGCATTTTCAAAATCGCCGCTCAAAGCCGCTTGCAACAGCATAAATGCACCCGGAGTGGTAGGGGCGGTTAGTTTTTTTATTATCCTGTCAATCTCCTCCTTATTCATCAGCACATATTGGTCTCTTATTTTTACCAACCGGGAGGTTTGAACGGACAGTTCCATAAATTCTTCTTTACCGATAAAATGATTTCCTACCGCTACCTTCCATTCAAAATCAATCAGATCGGTCAGGGACAGGAAACTCTTGTTCCTTACTTTGGGTTTTAAGGCAACCGTGACTTTAGGATACAAAATCTCCTGCAGGCTTTTAGGTAATAAGATCTGAATGCCAAACATTTTGATGGCCGGCAAGATCTCCGTAAGAACATCGGCAAATGTATGTGCACTATACTGCAGGCGCTTAGTTCCTTCTGACTCGATGATGGAATTGAGGCCTGGCATGTAATGGGCAAGCAACTGGACAGCTTTTAACACCTCAAACTGCTTTAATTTTTCCTTATTCAAAAAGGCAGACAGTGACTCTACCGGTTGCAAGATTGCTCCATTATCTTTTATCAATACTTCCAATTCAAACCCGCCATTGTTTTTATGTTCATGCACTTGTAAAACCGGAGAATACGCTTTTTTATTAAGCGTAAACCGGCTCAGCCAGAGCTGAATGGTGTTGGGAATTTCCTTTTCGAAAAAACCGTCAAATTCATGGATGGTATCATCAAAAAAAAGTTCAATTAATTTTTCATCGCGGATATTTAAATTTTTTTCATTTCGTTTGTACCCACTATAACTATCTTTCACCGACGCGTTGATAAATAACGAACAAATCATATAGAGCCCTTCTTCCGGTCTCGATGGTGGTGGTTTAGTTGGTTTTTTTGATTTTTTAACAAGAATATCAAAGATTACCATTTCCGGAGGAAGCCATTGCATTAATACATCAATTACTGATTTTACACTGCTGTTGACCAAGGCAGGAATCCATTGTATGTGATATTCAATTGGGCCGGAAAGAAACAGTCTGGGCAAGATAGCTCCCCGTTCACAGAGGATATTACAACACCTGAAAGCACGATAGAGTAAAATAAATGAAGGGGAATAATTATCCAAATGCTTTTTTTCCGTTTTAGAAAGCAGGTTGACCAGATCATAAAAATCAATTTTTATTTGTTTTTTATTGGTATCGATCGCCGAGATCCGGGCCACACCATCTGGCTTAAAATGAATGAAGAACTGATAATACCGGTAATCCGGGGATAAAATTTCCGGTTTGTTTTTAAGCTTTGCCAAATAATCCGGTTCATTGCGGCTTAGTCTTTTGTATTGTGTTTGCAGAATGGATTTAAAATCTCCATCTGTGTAGAAAAGAGGATTTGCTGTAAACAATAAAGGCAGTGTTGACCTTAGATCTTCTATCAATGAAAAGTCGGGGATTTCCTTGGGAAGTTTGTTTAACAAGGCCTGACTTGCAACGGTTTTTGCTTTCCCGGATGGAGCTGCAATACAATCCTGGATGGAAAAGATTTTTTCTTCTTCAAGCTGATGAAATTGGGTTTGATGCGGGTCAAGTTCAGCCAGGAGATTCAGTCGATGAAGTGAAAAAACAATAAATGGGTTTTGATCTATTTCATTGGCTATCAGGTAAATAACAGCTGCCAGATGTTTGCAAGGAACTGCAAAGTCCGGACAAGAACAATTTAATTTAATATCCTGCCAACTTTGGGCAAATATTTTAATCTTGTTTTTTTCCGCTATGGCCAGTAATTCATGTGGCAATTGGCGATTGAGTAATTGCGATAAAATGAGGGGATTGGTTTTGATGTTCGATAGCAATGCTTTTTTTTCCTTATCCGTAAACGGAGGTACTACAATATTAATGTCATAGGGCCTTGGCCTGCTGCCCCTTACCTTGGCTTGTATGACATTTTCACTGATCGTAATATTCTTGACCTTACCCCCATTGGCATAACTCCTCCCCCTGGGAAGCCTGTTTGAAAAATCAATTCTATCCAGTGATTTGAGCCACTGTTCACCCCACCAGGTGCGTCCGTATTGCGCCATTTTATTGATATGATTATTGGGTGTAAGTTATTAATAATTGAGGCAAGCTACTCAGGTAAAGCAGTCTTAATTTTACCAAACCTTTGACTGTTATTAACCCTACTGCTTAGAACGGATAAGGTATCCACCCGATGGACAAAATAACTCACAACCGCGCTCTAAACAACCTATAATGTTGTTTCACCCTCTCCATATACTGTTTTTCGGTAAGTAAAAGGTCATTAAATAGTTTCAATATTTTTCGTGCATGTTCGGATTGATCAGACAATTCATTCAAAATGGGGGTAGTCAGTTGTTTAGCCTTCTTATTATCATTTCGACCCAACCACTTTTTGTAAAACGCTATAGTCTCCCATCCGTAGCCAATTATGGCTAGTGGATCTTTACCCGGAAGGGATTTCATATCTTTTGAATAATATACCGAAAAAAATACCCTTCGGCAATTACAGGAGATTTCATTGCAGAATGATTCTACAAATGAATAACACCCTTTAGGCAGGTTGTGTTTGTTATCACTGTGCAGTATAGTGATGGACCTGGTTTCGTGCATTGCCACCTCAGGTAGTATTTCATATAGAGGTTGAAAAGGCATGTGGTTCTAATTGAATTAAAGTATTTTTTTTGCGACCCCGTTTATCCGTAGGATTCTATGATTGGCGAATATAGCAGATGGAATACAATCTCCGGCATAGACTATCTTAAAACTTTATCTAACTTCCATGGTATCGCCTTGTCTAACCAGGTCAGCCGTACCCCTGACAAACACGGTTTTTTTAAAAATAAGCATCATGATTACAACGGTCATCAGGTGGCTTTGGCTTCTAAACCTTTTGAGATTGTTGCCTGCAAAGATTTACTTCCTCGGATCAAAAAGCTGCGGCAACCAAACCTTAAAAAATGGAAATGAATCCATGCTGCTTCCCGCCGAAGCGTAATCACAAAATTGAACTGCTATAGGTTTTGATCCTCCTTCC
>JAWXBI010000182.1:0-34010 GCA_034439915.1 Saprospiraceae bacterium
AGCGGAGGCTGTCACTTGCGGGCAGCCGTAGCAGTCACTTGCGGGCAGCGGAGGCAGTCACTTGCGGGCAGCGGTGGCAGTCACTTGCGGGCAGCGGTGGCAGTCACTTGCGGGCAGCGGTGGCTGTCACTTGCGGGCAGCCCGGATAAACCGTATTATACTTTGAGTATGTCTAATGGCTGAGGCTCAGACGAAATCCAACCGACCCTACTTTAGCGGAGCAGGGATTTGCTCAACCGGAACTTGAACACCAGTATTAGGTAAAGCCGGATGTGCCAGTGGAGCTGCCGTCTTGACTTCGTACACATAATATTTGGTATCTCCCTGCCAGGGGAATTTGAAGTATTTCTCCTTATAATACAGTTCGAGGCGTTCACCGGTGGCGGAAGCTTGCATAATCCTTTCCGCTACCTCTTTATTCTGCACAGAAAAAGTCCATACATTGGGTGTAGGGGTGCCGAGATTATTGGTTGACGGCATCATCATCAGGTTGAGTTCCCCTTCATAGGTTTTGAAAATCACCCCTTTTTTGCTGAGTTTGATTACTTGCCCGGCCCTCAGGCCATCGCTATAAGGCACAAAAGTGAAGAAGGATCCCACCGCCACGGATAACACCAGTAAAACAATAAAAGAGCGGATTAAATATTTTTTGATCGTTTTCATGTTACAATTTCAAACTATATTGGTGATAACAATAAGGCGCGCAAATTTAGTTCAAAATCAACGATGTACAGCCGACACGACCTGCAGGACACCATAGCGGCCCTGGCCACTGCCCCCGGCATGGCTGCTATTGCGGTGATCCGGGTCTCCGGACCCGATGCCATCGACCTGGTGAAGTCCTGTTTTAAAGGCAAAAATCTGGAAAAAGAGGCCAGCCATACCGTGCACCTGGGCTATATATTAGACGAAAATCAGGTTGCCATCGACCAGGTCGTCGTCACCTTATTCAAGTCACCCCATTCTTATACCGGAGAAGACACGGTGGAGATCAGTTGCCATGGATCAACCTATATCCAGCAGGCAATATTAAACCGGTTGATTGGGCTCGGTGCCCGTGCGGCAGGCCGGGGGGAATTTACCTTCCGGGCTTTTATACATGGTCGCATCGATATGACCCAGGCTGAAAGTGTGGCCGACCTGATCGCCGCCGAATCCAAAGCCGAAATCCAACTGGCCCTCTCCCAATTAAAGGGGGGTATATCCAAAGAAATTGCCCTGCTCCGGTCACAACTGATCCATTTTGCAAGTATGCTCGAACTGGAACTGGATTTTGGGGAAGAAGACGTGGAATTTGCCGACCGCAATCAATTAAAAACGTTGTTGACAGACGCCATTGAAAAGATCCGGGGTTTACTGGATACGTTCAAACTTGGCAATGCCATCAAAAACGGAATCAATACCGTGATTGCCGGCCGGCCCAATGCGGGCAAAAGCACTTTGTTGAATGTCCTCCTGCAGGAAGAGCGCGCCATCGTATCTGATATACCGGGTACGACGCGGGATACGATTGAGGAAGTCCTGCATATCGACGGGATCCCCTTTCGTCTCATCGATACCGCCGGTATCCGCGAAGCTCAGGATCAGATCGAAGTCATCGGCGTGCAGCGCACCCGGGATAAAATCCGTCAATCTTCTATATTATTATATGTATTTGATGTCACTGAACTCAAACCTGCCGAGGTGCAATCGGATATCGCTTTATTAAAACACCCCGACCTCGAGGTCATCCTCATCCCCAATAAAATGGACCTCAACCCCTATGCGCATCCGGAGGATTATGTCATGGAGGGGATTACCAGGTCCGACATCATCCCGACATCGGCCCGCAACAATATGAATATCGTCTACCTCAGGGAACGGCTGCTGCAATCCATTACAAAAGACAACACCAGGCTGTCGCAAAATATCCTGACCAATAGCCGCCATGTGGATACTCTTCAAAAAGTAAACGAACATTTATTGCGGGCCAGGGATCAGGTAAATACAAACAGCGGACATGAATTAATAGCCATGGATATCCGGCAGGCATTGCATTATCTGGGGGAGATTACGGGAGAGGTGTCTACGGAGGATTTGTTGGAAAGTATATTTACGAGATTTTGTATCGGAAAGTAAAAAACGCAACAACTCTGAGACAAATTATCTGTAATTAAACTAAATAAGAGCATGGAGATAATCAGCAGTATCTGTTGATCCATGTTTTCGTAAAATTTGAAGGATAGTAAATTCGTCCAAATCCGGATTTCGCCTATTAATGACTAATTCTCGGAATGCCTTCAAAGCTTCTGATTGATTCAAATCAATGACCTCTGAAAGGAACTCATCTGCTGATTTAGCATGGAGACCATATTGAGCCAGATAGGTGGAAGGACAGTCAGCCAGGTTATTGGTTACAATTGCCTGTGCATTTGACTTTATGGCAGCTGCTAATACATGACAATCTTTATTATCCGGCAAGCTTAGAGTAGGGATGATCGATTCATAATTTTCAACTACAGCATCGGGAAAGGCATTCTTTGCTTTTCCAGTTCTTTTTTGAATTTCCATTTCCGATATTTCGTGCCGCCTCATAACCGCTTCCCATTCTTCAAATATGTGTTGACTCCATCGGAGTCATAATGAGCAAACCAGAAAAGCAGATCCCTGATCTCCATCGGGTAAATGACATTAGTATCCAATATGCACGTGAACCGGACACTATGAATCATAAAGTCCCGATTCTTCGTCTTCTTTCATAAGGTCAACCAGCAGCGCTTTTTGATCTGCTTTAAATTGATTCCGGTATTTGATCATATCCTCGGCCCGTATCCTTCGATGACGCCCAATTTTAGTGAAAGGAATCCGGCCTTCTTCCAACAATTTAACCAGGTGTGGGCGGGAACAGCCGATCATTTCAGCGGCAGCCTGGGTGGTTAATTCGGCAGCATTCGCTATAATAGAAACGGGATGACCTTCGCTTAATGCCCTGAGAATAGAAGCTAATAATTTTAGTGCCCTTACTGGTATCTTTATCTTTTCTTCAGTTTCTGCAATTTCTATCTCAGGGTTTTCAGATTTTAATTGATCCAAGACAGAACTAAGAGCATCATAAGAGGCCAGGGCTAAGCGCTGATCATTTTTGGATGGCTTTTGGACCTGTTCGAGGATATCTTTCATAATTTTATAGAGATTAAAATTATTCGAATTATTCGAAATGAATGGAAAAAGTTAGGAAAAAAGAAATTAATAAGTTAGAATAATAATTTAAACAATAGAAAGTCAGCAACTTATGCAAACTATTCATGAATTCTAAATTTTGGGCGAACGGGGAGTTGGGAAGTGCCCCACTTTTTAAGCATGACTATGCAGCAGTTGGGCAAAAAACTTTCCATTACCAAACAAAGTGTGCAGGACAAGGAAAGCAGGGAAAAAGAGGGATCCATTACCATTAAGGCCTTGAGGGAAACAGCAAGGGTGTTGGATATGCAACTGGTATATGGCTTTGTGCCAACCGATGGAAGCCTGGAAGCATGGATTGATCGAAAAGCAAAAAAATTGGCTACACAAATAGTGTTGCGTACATCCAATACGATGAAGCTGGAAGATCAGGAGAACACTAAACAGCGTATTGAAAAAGCAATTCAGGAAAGGGCAGATGCCATTAAAAACGATATGCCTAAAACGTTATGGGATTAGATTCAGATTATATAGATGGGCAAACTCCGATATTAGAAGACGAGAAAGAAGGCTTGCTCATTTCCACCATTGTCACCCCTGGCGAGTTGGATGAGTTTGAGCAGCAGAATATTGAACTGGCCGTGTTGTGGTCATTGGGGCGTTCTTTCAAGGCCGAAGCAGTGTTAACCGAAAAATTTATAAAAGCGGTGCATAAACGTATGTATGGCAATGTCTGGGTATGGGCGGGGGAATTTCGCAAAACCAATAAAAACATTGGGGTCGACAAATATCAAATACCTACCGAGTTAAGGTACTTGCTAGATGATGTAAAGTTGTGGGTTGCCAACAACACGTACAGCCCCGACGAAGCCACTATCCGGTTTAAACACCGTCTGGTAAGCATACATTGTTTTCCCAACGGCAACGGCAGGCATAGCCGCTTAATGGCCGATATTGTAATTGAGAAGATTTTCAAGCAGCCGCATTATACCTGGGGTGCAGCCAATTTGGAAAAACAGGGCGATACCCGTAGAGCATACCTCCATGCAATCAGGGCAGCCGATGGCGGAGATATTCAACCATTGATAAATTTTGCAAGAGCATAACCTTTAAAATCATTAAAAATTTGTCTTTAGTAATAGGAATAAAGGGGAGGAAGTCAGGCGTGATGAATATTGGCTGAGATTATTTTTAATCTGAACTTCTATTTAGGTTTATTTTGTATATAATACGTTGATAATTTAAGTGTAAGAATATTGCTCCTTTGCAAAGCAGAAGTATTGCAACTCAATTACAGAAATACTTAAACGCAGATTGGTAAATTCAATTACGAATTATAGGTGAATAGAGTACCCTAAAGGGTATAATGCTGTTTGAAATTTAGTTATTTATACCTGTTTGGGTATAAAAATGTATAAATATGTAGTATTATACCCGAAATGGTATAAATTTTAATAATACATATATATTTACACCCTAAAGGGTATAAATTATGAAACTTGGAGTATTTGTAAAAGTGAAAAGAAAGGCTGTAAAGCTTACGCAACCGGAGTTGGCCGAGAAAGCCGGTGTAGGCTTGCGGTTTATTCGGGAACTGGAACAGAGTAAGGAATCCTTACGATTGGATAAAGTAAACCAGGTGCTAAAATTATTCGGCTACGAAGTGGGTCCGGTTGAATTAAAACAAAATGAACCATAACCATGCGAAAGGCAGAAATAAAAATGCACGATAAAACAGCAGGTTGGCTCACACAGGATGAGAACGGTTACCATTTTGTGTATGATAAAGCATACCTGCAGTCGGAGTTGCCACAAGCAGTAAGTCTTACACTGCCAATACAGGAAGAACCATTTAATGATAAGTTTATGTTTCCTTTTTTTGATGGATTGATACCCGAAGGCTGGTTATTGGATATAGCAGAAAAGAACTGGAAAATAAATCCAAGAGACAGGATGGAATTGTTGCTCGTCTGTTGCAAAGATTGTATAGGTGCTGTTAGCGTTAACCCCGTAATCGAAGATAGGCAATGACAGAAAGATGTTTATATTGTTATAAGCCACTGGCTCCAGGGGAGAAGGATTTTCATGCAGCATGCAGCAAGAAAATTTTTGGTCAACCAGAACCCCCTGTTTTACCTTATTCTGAGGAACAAATAGAAAACCTAGCAGCGGAAGTTATAAAAACACATACTACAGTAACCGGTGTGCAGCCCAAACTTTCCCTTCATCTTACCAAAGGCGATGGTTATCAGGCTACAAAAAGATTCACCATTCTAGGCATATGGGGTGGGTATATTTTAAACCCCCCAACCCCTAATTACCCTCATTTACCAGAGGTGGAAGATTTAACCATGCATTTGGCAAGCGTTGCAAAAATTAAAGTAGTACCGCATAGTTTAATCCGGTTACAGTCAGGGAATCTGGCTTATATAACCATGCGGATAGATCGTGTAAAAAAGGGAAAGTTGCATATGGAAGATATGTGCCAGTTAACAGAACGGTTAACGGAAGATAAATACCGTGGTAGTTATGAACAAATAGCCAAAGCCATTGAAAAGTACTCTGCCACACCGGGTTTGGATGTTGTCAATTTTTTTGAACTTTTACTTTTTTGCTTTTTAACAGGTAATGCAGATATGCATTTAAAGAACTTTTCGTTAATCCAGCAACCAGGTATGGGCATGGTACTGTCTGCTGCATATGACTTAGTAGCTACAGCTTTAGTCAATCCAAAGGATGATGAAGACCTGGCATTGACCTTAAATGGGAAAAAGAAAAAAATTAAAATGGCAGATTTTGTTACAGCTTTTAAAACATTGAAACTGGATGAAAAGCAGCAGCATAACATTTTTAAAAAAATGGAAAAAAGCAAATCCAATTGGATGAAACAAATCGACATTAGTTTCCTGAATGACAAGCTTAAAATATCCTATAAATCATTAGTGGAAGAGCGTTTCAGCAGATTGTTTATAAACGATAATTATGAAATTAAATAATAGAAAGGCATGACAGGAAAATGGTCCATACAAGACGTTAAGAAACTATTGCAACGCCGCAACTGGGTTAGTGTTCAGTGTAGTTTTGTTTTACCAATTTTAAAGTTAAGCTAAGCCAAATTAAAATTATTCAAACAGATGGCACACTTGGCGAACAATAGCAACAAGTAAAAGAAGAACGCTTCCTTCGCTATGAGCTGAAACAAAGTTGTACAACCCGAGTATTCGAGGCTTCAATGAGAGTTGACGGGATCGAACCTTTCGCTCCCGGATCACATCGTCTATTCCTGAATGATAATGATGGGGATTAAATAATTCATTTTCAAACTTACCCGAATACCAGGACAGGTTGTTTAGAGATAGCCTTAATAAATTATTAATCAATAGATAATATAATTTAATTTTTTACTTAAAGTTTTTCCGGCAAATGTTAACAACCGCCAAACTAAGAATACAGTAACATTTAAAAGGTTTTGATAGACTATATTTGTAATATTAGTTTGTTATTTATCCTTTCTGGCCTAAAGATCTATATGAAAAAATACACCGCGAATTCATTATTATTCTCCCCGGGAACTTCGTTCATCTTTTTTTTCTTCACACTCACTGCCTTGGGTTCAGTAAGCACTGGTACTCTTTCTGGTAATCCTGTCAGTACGCCGGTGAGGCCGTCCATTGCTGATTCCTCGGATTTGAGCAGCCTTCCTCTCGGGGTGCCGCAAGAGGCAGTTTTACCCCTTGAGGACCTTCAGGACCTGGAACTTCAGCATAAGCTGGAAACCATTCTGGAATCAGATCGCCGCTGGGTTGAATTGTCCAAAAACAAATCCCTCAGTATTGGGGTGGTCGATATGAGGGATCCTATGCATTCCCGTTTTGCTGCGATCAATGGAAACCACATGATGTATGCTGCCAGTTTGCCAAAAATTGCCGTTTTGCTCGCGTCGGAAGACGCTATTTCCCGAGGAAAAATAAAAGAAACACCCGAAGTAAAACAGGATATGCGCATGATGATCGCCAAAAGCAGTAATGAAGCCGCAAGCCGCATGATCGAACGGATAGGCATTGAAAATATTGCTACAGTCCTGCAAGATCCAAACTACAAATTTTATGATAAACAAAACGGGGGTGGCCTCTGGGTAGGAAAACCTTATGGTAAAGGCGGCACCCGCATAGGCGATCCACTGAAAAACCTGAGCCATGCCGCTTCAGTCATGCAAGTCTGTAAATATTATTACAAACTTGCTTTCGGACAACTGGTCAATGAAGACCGGTCCCGGGATATGCTGCAGATCCTCATAGATCCTCAACTCCACCATAAATTTGTATCCGTCCTGGATCGAGTGGCCCCAAATGCCAAAGTGTATCGCAAGTCGGGCACTTGGGAAAACTGGCACGCCGATTCTGCTTTGGTTTGGGATGAGAACCGCCGGTATATCGTCGTAGCACTTGCCATGGATGGGAGTGGTGAAAAAATTCTTCGTGATTTAATGATGAAAATCGATAACGCCTTGGTTCAAAAGGGGTAGTTTGGCAGCTAAAATATGGTTGGAGCACTGTGGTCGAAGTGGAAGGACCTCCTTCTTCGATTATTTGACATCCGTGTAGGTGAATTCAGACGGGTAGGGCTGATGCAGTTGAACATCTTCCTGCTCATTCAATGCCTGTGGATCATCAAACCGGTCGTAAATGCCCAGTTTCTGTCCAGAGTGGGCATTGCACGGCTTCCGCTGGTGTTTCTGCTGGTAGCCTTGACAGCGCTTGCTGTTTCAACCGTTTACTCCAGGTTGTTGAGCCGTCTGTCGCTTGGCACACTCATGCTACGAACCTACCTGATTTCAATCCTGTGCCTGTTTACCTTTGCCATTTTGCTGCGCTTCCATTTGTTTATAGACTGGATGAGTTATCTTTTTTATATTGGGGTGGCCCTGTTCGGCCTAATCACGACTTCCCAGTTCTGGCTCCTGGGCAACATGATATTTAACTCCCTGGAAGCAAAACGGCTTTTTGGCTTTATTGGTGCTGGTGCTATCGCAGGAGGTATTAGTGGAGGTTATGTGACCTCTTTACTCGCACCAGTTGTGGATAGTATAAATTTGCTTTTCCTGGCTGCAGGGCTGCTTATGATCAGTATGGTTGTCAACCACCGGATCTGGGTAAAATTTGTGCCGGCATTCAACACCTCCGTTCAGATCAGGCAAACCAAAACGCTTCATGAATATCCCCTTCGCCTTATCCGCAATTCAAAACACCTGACCTACCTGGCGCTGATCTTAGCGATCAGCGTGGTGGTCGCCAAATTGGTTGAGTTTCAGTACAGCGCCATAGCCTCGGCCAATATATTGGATCCGGACGAGCTCACAAGCTTCTTCGGTTTCTGGTTTTCAACGGCCAATGTAGTATCTCTTTTTATTCAATTAGTAATCACCCGTCGTGTGGTTGGTTTTCTTGGAGTGGGACGAAGTCTTTTCGTCCTCCCCGGTGCACTTTTTGCAGGTGCTGCTGCGGTTTTGAATGCACCGGTGCTGTGGGCGGGTACCACCCTTAAACTCTTTGATATTTCCCTGAAGCAATCCATTAATAAAGCTGCTACTGAGCTGCTGATCCTGCCTATTCCAATCGCCATTAAAAACCAGGCAAAGACCTATATTGATGTCTTTGTCGATACCACAGCGACCGGTATCGGGGGCATCCTGCTGATCTTCCTGGTCAATGGCCTCGATCTATCGGTACGTGCCGTTTGTATCATGATCCTGGTACTTATCTGCATCTGGATGTTTTTAGTAATGCGTGTCCGGAAACAATATGGGCTGGCATTCCAAGATAAACTGGGCCTCAAACGGCAAACAACCAAAATAAAGGACCCTAAGCTTTCGGATACTTCTGTAGTAGAGGGTATACAACGTACCCTGCAATCTGGCACGACCAAACAAATTCTCTTTCTTCTGGACAGAATAGAGGAAAGTAAGGAAGACAGGCTCATGAAGTACGCCATTCCTTTGTTGACCCATAATTCACCCAAGGTACGTCAGGCAGCCCTGCGTTGTCTCTATTATCACTCCGATCACTCGATCACCCGACAAATTGAACCTTTGCTCAAAGATCCTGATGATGAAGTGCGATCCCGTGCCTTTTCCTGCTTGTTGGCCCATACCCGGCAAAACCGGGTGCGTTTCATCGATGGTTCTCTGAGAGACAAGGATCCCGCTATCAGCGGAGCTGCCCTGGTTGGCCTGGCTACCGAAGCACGTGATAATCCGGAAATGCAACAACTTTTCAACCTGCAACAACGCCTCGAGGAAAAAATCAATGAAACCGGGCTCCTCAGCGACCCCGTATCCGAAATGGCGAATAAGATCATGGTGGCGAGGATGATCGGTTATGGAAAACTTTCGGCCTATTATCCATATTTGAAAGGCTATATAAATGATAAAAACCCAGCTTTATTCAAGAAGGCTATGCTCTCTGCGGGCAACAGCCAGGATCCGGGTTTTATAAAATTGCTACTTGAATTTCTACTCTATAAATCGACCCGGTCCTCGGCACAAAAAGCCCTGGCTAAATTTGAGCCATCAGAGATCCTGCCCATACTGGCTGAAGTAAGCCGGGAAAAAGGAACTGCAAATGAGATTTTGATCCAATTGCCCGCTTTGGCAAAAACGATGGACACGCAACAAGCTATTGATTACCTGTTTGAATTAGTACAGCACCACGATCCTAAGGTAAAACTCAATGCCCTTGAGACCTTGCACAAAATAAAAGTAAAATTTCCCCATCTCACGATTAGCGGCAAACGGGTAATTCCTTTCCTTAAAGAAGAAGCCGGACTTTACCGGGATTTCCTGGCAGTAAATTATGCTGCTCAACATCGGTGGAGTTTCCGGGTAGAAGACTCAAAAATTAGTATAGCCCGGAAGGACTTAATTCACTTGCTGGAACGCAGGCTGGACAATATCCTCAAACGGATTTTCTGGTTATTGGGATTAACTTACCCTCCGGGAATAATCCTGCCTTTACTCAAGGATGTTCGCAGCCAGGATCCCAATATCCGAATCAATACCATAGAGTTTTTGGACAATATCCTTGATCCCGCCCTGAAAAAGGTACTGATCCCCATCGTGGAAACCGCTATAATGGACACCTTGTCGGATGAAATCCTGCTCAAGTTTCAACTTAACATGCCTTCAGAGTTTTCCTGTTTCGAATCCATCTTAAAGGGTCAGGATGATCTGCTCAAGTTGGCTGTACTCGTTATGATCGAAGCACTGGACAATCCGGAGTTCGCTCCCTTGGTGAAGCAGGCAACTAATGATGAACATACGCGTGTAAAAATGTTTGCCGAAAGGCTATCTGAAAAAAGATAGGGTTTCAATTGCACCTCACCACCTTAGGAATAATCAACAGGGACGTTGTTAATTTCCCCTCACTGTTCTATCAATGGCGCCGGCCAATGTCATATGATCGGAAGCACTGTTCTTTTTTCGGACATTGGACATTAATACAACCATATAAGTGGTACTATCCGGATGCTCCACAATGGCAACACTGTTCATAAAATTATCTACATTACCTCTGTATTTTCCGCAAGAAAATCCTTCTTCCGGACCGCATTTATATAAGCTTCCGGATTTGAAATATACAGCCGCTTCCCGTAGGGTGGATGACGCAGCATACCGTATACGCCGGTCCGTCATATAGAACAGTTTTTTCATCTCCAGGCTGCTTTCCTCATCCACTGCAAGGCCTCGCTCCAGCATAATGAGCAATTTCATGAGGCCAAGCGGTGTACCAATGCTTCCGCCCTTTGGTGGAATCCGGTTTGATCCACCACGCGTAAACAAAGTCCCTAACCGCCACTCATCCTGAGTGATACCCAATGCCCGCAAGGGGTCATTGACGACTGAGATAGCGATATCCGCAAGTACGGATTTTGCAGTTGTACTTAAATACTCCTCCGCCTCGGTTTCGGAAAGATCGGGATATGCGTTTCCAAAAACACGCATGAGAATAGCCTCCCGCCAGCATACGGTAGCTGCCCCGTTATTGCTAACAGACATCATATAATCCAGCCATTCGTACAAAAGGAATACATCATTGGCTTGTACGGTCCTCCTTTTCAGAACCCTGGTCTGGGTGCTGAAAATGGAAATGGTGTGCTCATCGTACAATGCCCATCCGCCGGCTCGGACCTCCTTACTGCATAGCAAATTCTGTCTCAACTCGAACGAGTCAGGATAGATTTTTGCAAGTTCAGTAAAAAAGCCCAATAACACCGCAAGTTTACCTACACTTCCTGGCTGATAACCCACGTTTTCTTTCCTGCCGGCATAACGCACAGGACGACCAGGGGTAATGTCCAGCAGGGCAACACTGTAATTCTCGTTGAGCTGAGGGAATAAACGGTTGATTGCCTGTTGCAATTCCTCATCGGGTGCTGGAAAGGTGGCCAGGCTATCGCCCCTTGGGTTGGCCAGGTTGAGACGGATGTCCTGAATGGATTTAAAAGCACCAGGAACAGGCTTAATACCCTTGAGTTCACCATCCATAACCAGTTGAAGGTACTTCAGCCGCCGGATATTGGAGTAAGGATACCCGTCTATCGGGTAAGTTGCAGCTTCTGAAAAAAAAAGACCTATAAGCAAAAAAGTAAATACAGAAGTTTTGTACGCCATTTTTTTAAAGTTTCAAATCTAATGGTATGGCTCGTTTGCCGTCTATAACCGGGGTGATTTTTTGAAGATAGTCTGACGAAGCAGCTTGTTTATTCTCTACAAAAGGTCGTACCTGGAAAAGCCAAATATGATTATCCTTGAAGCCCAATTCCACATCGAATGGCCCTTTGGTAGCTATCCCCGGTGAATCAGGTAAATCCTGCAAGATTCGGCTTGAAAGTATCCTTAATGCCTCTAGATTGTCCGGGGTGAGTATGCGCTGCTCAAAACTGATCCTGGCCTTCACGCTGCCACCTGTGGCAGGTATCCTGAGACAGGTGGGTTCTCTCGCCGGTGTGATCAGGTGATCCACACCCACTGCATCAAGCAACCAGGTTTCGGCTGCTTGCCCATCCACCGCCCCTCCCACGCCCCTGTTAAAGGCTACGGTAATATCATCTTCATTCCCAGTGGTAAGTCCTTTCGTAATCAGCACCCCCGAATATTCAACATCAACGCTTGGAATAATAAGGATGGAAGGGAAGACATTTTCGGGGTTGTTCAGATAGCGCTGCCTCCATTTGAAACTCCGCTCGGTATAAGGTGAAGCCCATACGTCCAGTATACCCTGGTAGATCTTGTCGGTGTCCAATACATTAAAAACAGTCAGGTTGAGCCCTGCTCCAGTGAAGTCTTTGAGATCTTCCATATTGGTATCGCTCCGCACGAAGACCGGCGTCTTTCCCATAGGCAGTCCAAATGCATTGACAAACTGACGGTGCAGATCAGCTTTGAAGCTGGCGAGCAAGGGCATTTTCCGTATCAGCCCCCTCAGGGAATCCAACCCCCGCAGAATAAATGAATCAATATTCGCCTCCGTATCACCTTTAAGCCGCATCTCCTCCCCGGTAGCAAAGACCTTGTTCATCATATTCCAATATGTAGTCGGGAATCCTGGAGCGGTCTGGTCCATATGTTGCCGGAATACTGCGAAAGGCAGGACCAATCCCTCCACGACATTTTCCGGAAACATTTGTTTTAATTGACCAAGGTTGGCAGCCTTTGGTCCACAGGTTTTGCCTGATTGTGTGGCGTCGACCTGACGAAGGTTAAGGATATGGGGCTTATCCAAAACGATGCGTTCTATAGGAACAGATATTTTATTTTCTCTTTGTTTTTTCTGAACAAAAAGAGCACTTTCCCACGGCTCCATTGCAGAAGCCGGTTTAAGGATCACCGTGCCTTTATTGGAGACCGCATAAAATACTTGTGTGCCATGGAAAGCTTTAATGGCTTCCATATTTTTCTCAGAGATTACTGCATTTGGTATACCCATATTGCGGGCCAGCAATTGCAGGTGGGAGACCATATTGCCTTCGGAGACAGTGAAGATACCGGCTACTGGTTTTAGATTGGCGGGTGCATGGTGAAAGACATAAATCTTATTTGCGGACAGGTCCACTTGTTCAGGTGATCCCGTCACTACGACCAGCTCGCCCTGGGTAAAACCCGGGTTGAGTCCGTGTATCGATGATTGTCCTGCTATACCCAAGACCTGGTTTGAAAAACCGGCCTCCAGGGAGAATGCATCACCCAATTGGTTTATGGATTGTCCCAAACGAAGAAGAACGGAGGACCGTATCCGGTCATCAAAAAAACCAGTAGTCAGTGGCTCAAAATCCCGGTATAGGTTAATCACCGGCATATAATGGGCCCGGACCATCCCAGTACCCCATTCAAGGACATGACGGCCACTTTCGCTGAAAGTACTCATCTGATGCAAGGAGGTCGTGTCCCCTGCCGGAAGATTCAAATCCTTACTGACTTGCTCCCATTCCCAAAGCTCTAAAAAACCAAAGGCCGCAGCCGATTCCGAAAGACAATAAATCTGAGCGAACAACTCTTTTAATGATCGTGCCTCCCATTGGGATGCCTCTTTATAGAGCAGGCTTTCCATTTTATTGGATATATCGATCAGAGCCAGCCGGGTATTGCTTTTCATCGTCGCTGTCATCTGCCGGCGTATCAACAGGGCTGAATGACTGATGAGTTGGCACCGTTCGGCCGGAGAAGATAGCGCAGGATACCGGTTCATGAAAAGCGTAAGGATTCCGGCTGCTTCGCTTGTTTTCGGCAGCTTTTTGAGGAAAATTTCGAGATCACTGACCCTGAAAGAACGATACATGGTGATGTATACACGGAGCAATTGCTCAAATTTTGGAATCAAGGTGGTCGGGATTTTATCCTTGTTTCTGGCCTGGAAATCCCGCAATAGCTGAATATCGCCTTCGTCCGGCATTCCGTGGATCTTGACCCGGAGATCCAGAAATGCGGGGAAGGAATCAGAAATCTCTCTAGAGAGGGAGCGAACCAGCTGGGTATTGTTGGTTTCTCCCGAGTGGGGTACATCTTTGGCACTTTGCCGAATGAGAAAATACTTCGATCGAATCCTGCCGGTATCTTCAAGAAGCCACTGATAAAATCCAATTCCCCAGTTGTGTTCATCTTCAACTTGGACCGCACCGCGATAGTTTTGCGAGCGCCGGTTTATCCAGCCATTGTCAATACTCCGGAGGTATTGTTCCAGCTGATATTGAATGAGGCGAGATTGGGCCTGGGCTTCATCCCAGAAATCAGTATAATGCGTAGTGGCGAGGATCTGCCCCAGGAAGACATGTTCTGTTTTTGCCAGTGCATTCACCTCATTCTTATAGCGGGCCCGCTGGTTGCCGGGTTGATCCGGACAAGGGTCTCTGGCAGCCCTTATGGTTCCATCCTTACAAAACCAACGGATATCCAGGTAAGGGCCACGAGGGTCCTGCTTATACCGGCTAATCATCGCTTTCACTGCTTCTGGCTTGGAAATCTGGCCAACCACATGGAAGGATGACGATGCCACTATGACCATTACTTGTAAATACGAAAGCACTCTTTTGTGCATTAGAAACCTGCTATCCAGAAATAATACCATTATTAAGACGTAACGAAGTTTTTATGTTAACAATTCCCTATACAGAGGGGCTTCACAAGAAATAGACCCATCTACTTATATTATAGATACATTGAGCGTGGAGTTAAAAATTTATAATAGAACAAAGCAAGATAAAGGGATTCGTAACCCTATTTGACGCCAATGATAAAGTCTCCATGACACTCCACAAGACAGAAAACTATCCCTTGAAAAGAAGTAATTCTCAAAGGTTGCAACAGAAAACCGCAAAATAAAACTGGATTTTTAATGTTTGCAAATTGAAAACTATTCCATAGCTTGTTTTTGAATTTCGTTAACCGTAAAACAGTTATTCATTATTCTCACAAAAAACCAACTGCTTGCGTGGTATAGTGAAATGCTGAAACGGGAATTTGAAAACTTCAATCAGTTAAAGGCCATGTATGGAAATGCCAGCATAATAAATAATCAAAGGGCAGTATTCAATCTAAAAGGGAATGAGTACAGGCTTATAGTGTTTAATCAATTTCAGACGAAAGGCTTGTTATACCATTTGGTTTGGAACACATAAGGAATACGAGAAAATAGATGCGCCGACCATTCCGTATAATCTTAATTTATAAAACATTAACCATGAACTGGAAAGTAATAAAAACAAAAAAAGAACAAAGAGGCAGTAAAAAGAGCCATGGAAATTTTCCATGCCGAGCCGGGTACGCCGGAAGATGACGAACTGGGGGTACTGCTGTTATTGATAAAAGACGATGAAGACAGCACGGTAAAAATGCCTGAGTTAGATTTACTGGATGTTATTAAGGACAAAATGAAGGAACAGGGCTTAAGAAATATAGACCTTGAACCTATTATTGGCAGCAGAGGACACGTTTCATCCATTCTTTCAGGTCGAAGAGAAATAACTCTTAAAATGGCTCAACGGCTAAAGGATTATTTTAACCTGCCGGCTGAACTGTTTTTACATACTGCATAAAGAAGTTCAATACTTGGCGATAGTAAACGCCAGTTTTTGATGCTTTGCCACATGAGTTTACCCGGGACGAAGCTTCAAATAGATCATTCAATTTCCGAGCAGTGGCAACAGGAGATGATTCACCATCACTTGCGAGGTACCAGCGGGTAATTATCAGTGTACGATGAGAACCAAACGGTAGATAAAAAGCAACAACACACCGAATTCCCACGATGACAGCGTCGAGCACAACGAAAGATTGGCAGACTAAAATTTCCTCCTGTATTCCAAAGCAACAATAAAGCTCCTTGTCAATCCATCCGGTCTTTGTTTTCTTACAATAAAGGGGATTCCCGCATTCAGTTGAAATGAATGGTTGTCATTCATTTCGTAATCAATATTAACGGTACCATTTAAGGTCAGACCCTGGGAACCATCGATGGCCCGCTCTATCCCCTGCCGGTCTATGTATTTATCTTTACCTAAATGAACAATAGGCAACAAACCAGGAGTGATTTTAAACGAATGGTTTATGGGTATAGGGTATGCAGCACGCACCATCACATCTCCTCTTCGAACAAAGCGGTTAGTGGTTTGAAATTGTCTTAAGGGTGAACCTTTGGGATAATCTTCTGCAAAAAATTCATTTTGATTTTGCGACAAAGGAAATTGAAAGGCCAGAGCCAGATGAAATTTATTCAATTCACGGCTGATCCCGAGCAGGAGGTCCGGGGTACCCAGGCTGGATTGATAATCCATGGGCAAAGGAAGGTTGACTCTTAATTTACTCCCGTCGTTCAAAGGCAATTTGAAGCCCAGTGTTAGTTTCCCGATTTCGTTGATTGGATAATCCATATTAAGAAAGAGGTCTGAAAATCCGAAGGCAGAAATGCCGTTGCCACTCTGAGATATAGAAGCTAGTTTGGCATTAATGACCAGTTTTTTATTTAATACCCTGTGATATTCAAGTTGGGTGCCGAATATGGAAATAGAATGATCTGCACTTCCGTAGCTTACCCCGATTTTAAATTGATTTTTGAATCGGGAATTGCTGTCTAAACCACCAGGCTTAAAGCTACTCAGGGTGCAAAATCCTGCGTCACTGCACCCCTGGCCTCGTGCAAAATAAATGATAGCGCTGAGGCCAATGATCAAAAAACATAGCCTTCTTTTTTGCATGTTTTATAGGATTTGTAGGATTAATATACTTCAAATAAACCAACCAGAAAAGTCATTTTAGAATAGCCTGGAGAAAAGTCTGAGCTTATTCGGGCAGGACCTCATTTCTAGTTGGTCTAAAGAATTATGCTTTTTTTTCAAAGAGTATGGCAAAGGGGTTATCGGATATTACAAAATGAACTATCCAATTAAGGACTTACTGCCCATGGCTTCCTCAGTTTCCTTTAGATTCTGAAAATGCCAGTTTGGTTTCACTGCAACTAATCGATAAAAGAGAAAACATTTGCAAAAAGCATGGGTATTCACTTTACGCAAAATATTACTCTTTTGGATGATTTAAGGCAATATAAAAGCGTAGAAGATTGGACAATCCAGCTGTTGGCTCAGGGTAAATATGCCTTTGCACTTCACCAACTTCGTGCTGCTTTTCCGTCACAGTCAAAGCAGGCCAATAAATCAACACTCAAACGCCTTGTTGACAAAGAGCAAATTATCTCCATCCACAAAGGCTATTACCTCATTATACGCCCTCAATACAAGTCAAAAAGTATACTGCACCCCAGCATGTTCTTAGATGCGTTGATGAAGGCGTTGCGTCGGCCTTATTATCTGGCATTGCTAAATGCTGCTTCATATCATGGTGCATCACACCAGCAACCCCAGGAGTTTTTTGTGGTAACGGGTTTTCCGGTTCTACGCCCAATGCAAAAGAAAGGCTTAAAGGTGAGCTACATCAGCAAAAAGGAAATACCCGAAAAGCTGTTGGATACCAAAAAAACAGACGCAGGGTATGTGAAAAATTCCAATCCCGCTTTAACCGCAACCGATTTAATACAATATGCCAAACGCGTGGGTGGTATTAACCGGGTGGCCACAGTAATGGCCGAGTTGGCCGAAAGCATAAAGCCCGATGCTTTTGATAGGAATTTGCTACATCACGTACCAGTAGCCGTTTTGCAGCGGTTGGGTTATTTGTTAGATAAAGTATTTGACAATCGGTCACTAGCCGATGCTTTGTTGAAGGCTTTGGAGCAAAACAAAGCCCATTTATTTCGCATACCGCTGACAACCTCAGCTAATGCCAAAGGCTTTCCGGCGGACGAAAGATGGAAGGTAATAGTAAACACTACCATTGACATTGACGAATGATACCACAGGCATATATAACAGAATGGGCCAATCAGGTGTCCTGGCAAACCAATGAGCAAGTAGAGCAAGAACTGGTGATTTGCCGTGCCTTGGTGGAAATTTTTTCCGATGAATGGCTGGCATCCAGCCCGGCGTTCAGGGGTGGAACAGCAATTGACAAATTGTATTTACAAACACAGCCCGCTATTCAGAGGATATTGATTTGGTACAAATACGGCCTGAACCTATAAAAGAAACTATTCAGCGTTTACAGAAACGTTTGGCTTTTATGGGGGATTGTACTGTAGTTCAAAGGGCAAACAACAATACATTGAAATATAGCTTTGAGTCAGAGTTCCCTCCAAATGCAATACTTACGACTGAAAGTAGAAATCAATTGCCGGGAACACTTTACGGTTTTGGGTTATCAACAATTCCCTTTCAGTGTCAATTCTAGCTGGTTTAACGGTACATGTAATATTACAACATATAAGTTAGAGGAATTGCTGGGTACAAAATTAAGGTCATTATACCAACGGAGAAAAGGAAGGGATTTATATGATATGCACAAAGCGTTGGCCGAAATACCGGACTTAAACAAGGAGTCTATTTTGCTAAGCTATCAAGAGTGCATGCAATTTTCAGGTAGAGCATCCACCAACGCAAAAAATGTATTTGCAAAACCTGGAAGCCAAATTGGAAGATGATGAATTTATTGGTGACATAACAGGCTTGATAAGGCCAATAGAAAAATACGATCAGCAAACAGCTTATGAAAAGGTGAGAACCGAATTGTTAGAAAAAATAGATGAAACCAAACCGGCTAAACATAAAAAAAAGTAACATGATATAAAAATGGCTTTACAATATCATTTCTTGCCAACACGATATAGCCTCCCCTGATCCGTGACCGCATATAACGCTCCGTCAATCCCCTGAGTAATATCCCTGAACCGCTGACTCTCACCTGCAAGCAGCCTTTCCTCTCCGGTTACTTTATTATTTTCAATGACCACCCGGCAAATATGAGCGCCGCTGAGGCAGGCGATAAATAGGTTATTCTTCCATTCGGCGATGCCTTTTCCCTGCCCGTCCGGCAGGCGGGCGTCGTAGAATGTAATTCCACTGGGAGAAATCACGGGGTCCCAATAATAAACAGGTTGTTCGAGTCCTTCCTTTTGTTGAATAGCATTACCGATTTTATTGCCGCCGTATTCAATGCCGTAGGTAATGGTAGGCCAGCCATAATTTTTACCAGCCACGACGCGGTTGAGTTCATCCCCGCCTCTGGGCCCAAATTCAGTTTCCCACAAATCCCCGGTCACCGGATGAAAAGCTATCCCTTGCACATTGCGATGACCATACGAATACACCTCCGGTCTGGCATTGTCCCTACCAACAAAAGGATTGCCTGCTGCAGGTTTACCATCTTTAGTTATGCGAATGACTTTGCCCAATCCGGAATTGATATCCTGAGCTTGTGGACGGGTCTCCATGTCCGAACGCTCACCGGTCGATAAAAACAGGTTGCCATCTTTTGAAAACAGCACCCGGCCCCCATAGTGAAGCGCTCCGCTGTAAGCTGGAGTAGCACGATAGATTACAGTAACTTGTTCCAGGCTTTTTTCATCGGATGAAAGTTTGCCCTTAGCGACGGAGGTTACATTCCCTTCGGCGAGGGGTTCCGAAAACGCCCAATAAACCATCTTGTTATTGGCAAAGGACGGATCGAGGCAAAGACCCATCAAACCGCCCTGACCGCGGCCGTTTACTGGGGGAATGCCGTTAATGGGTTCACCAACTACACCAGATGATGATACGATCCTCATCGTTCCGGGTTTCTCCGTTACGATAAATCTGCCATCTGGCAATGCTGTGATACCCCATGGACTTCGCAAGGAGGAAGTCAACACCTTCGCTTCAAAAGGCGTTTTCGTTACGACAGCCTTAATGCGCGTCTGGCCTTCAAAGGCGGGTTTATAATCTGTGTTAGGGTTTTTGGTCTCCACCGATGAGGTAGCTTTCGTTGGTTGTGCGGTTGTTTCGCAGGACGCAGCCATCAGGAGGACTACCCCCGCGAGCATAAGAATGATTTTGTTCATTGAATAAGTCAATTTTGGATTATAATTTTAATTTGATATACTATACCAGACAAGCATCGCTCAGAATTAATGCATAGGCGCCGTCCTGGTTTGTTTATAATAAATCAAACGGTCGAACTGCAAAATTAAGGGTTATCCGTTTCAAAAACCATTAATTTATATAAAGTATCAAATCCTGCCCTTCACAGCTATTAAAATTTAGTTTTCTATTTTTACAGCTATAGAGGAAATACCAAACCCAGCAAGCAGATAGATTTTGTTCCCAGGATAAAAGACTGAACAGATGTGCAAAAAATTACCAAAATATTTCATAAATAAAACATTCCTCTTTCCCTTTACCCTTTTTACCCTTGTTCCCCTGCAAACAGTATTTGGACAGCCTTCTAATACCAGCAAAATCAATACCCCGGATTCACTGGAGCAGTATAGTGTAGCTTCACCATCCGGATTTTTCCAAAAAGGTACAGATGCCCCCGCAAATATTTCTGTAGTTACCAATGAGTTTACTAAAAAATTTGGATGGCTCAGTACCAACGAAATTTTCTATAGCCTACCCGGTTTTGCTCCATCACAGGATTACGATCGGCGGACCATTTCATTCCGGGGCATGTATGAAGGCTGGAATAAGAACCACATCCTTACCCTGGTGGATGGAATTCCGTTTAATGACAACCTTTATGGCAGCGCTTATACCTGGGAAAACACACCAATGATATTTTCCAAATCCTTTGAAATCACTCGTGGCCCCGGAGGATCCTTTTATGGGGGTAATGCTATAAATGGAGTGATTGCTTCCAATACATTGGATGCAGAGGATCTCC
Source organism: Saprospiraceae bacterium (assembly GCA_034439915.1). GTDB lineage: Bacteria > Bacteroidota > Bacteroidia > Chitinophagales > Saprospiraceae > JADJLQ01. The sequence continues at coordinate 20,954 of JAWXBI010000182.1, forward strand.
ATGGCATTGCCAATGTCCGCTTCAGAGCTGGCACAAACAACACCTTTATAACCGATTTAATAACCGGAGGCGAAAACAAATCTGCAGGTGTGGTGGCCTCCTTCACCCGCTATTCTACCATCGGCAATACGTATAATTCTTATGATCTTTCCGGGAGAATAGGGCCGAATGGCAGTCTGGCGCAGTTTAAAGTGCAGGATAAACAAATCAATAATTACTTTTTTGCTAAAGCTTATGGGAAAGGAAAATACAAAGGTCTTTCCCTGCAATATCATGAACAGCATTGGGATTTTCAGACCGGGCATGGCTGGCTGTTTTCTATACCAGACCAGCCGGAGGCAATGAAGGAGTATAGAAGGATAGTTGTTTTGAAATACGCACCAAGAGAGGAGAATAAAAAATTCAACTACGAAGCGTCCGCCCGTTACCAGGATCATGGGATCAACTGGAATATGCGTTTCTTTCCCGATCAATCCGCAGCTTATGGAATTAATTTTCCAAACGGGGTTTCAGAAGCATTAAAAACAAATGCGAAAGATCTGTTTCTCCGTTTGCGGGGAGATTATAATATCAATTCAAATCGGTTTTTTGTAGGCTTGGAAGGTGATTATTTTAGTTATCGCGGTGATAAATTTCACACGGCCAATATGGATCTGAATACCTTCACCGCACCGGACTCCTCCAACCGTATTTATCAGCTCAATCCCTGGCTGGAATACATCCTGGATAAACCGGTAATAAATGCTGCTGTTTATGCCCGGTATATTTCTCCAAAACTATTTGACCGGTTGCAGTTCACTTTCGGCGGTAGATACGACAATCAGTTTTTTAATTATACCGATATCTACGCACCGGGACGGCCCGAAAAAAAGAAAAGTTTTAATTTATTTTCTCCCCATGTCTGCCTCGTTTTCGAAGCAGGCGACCTTACCTTAAAAGCTATTGCGGGCAGGGCCTTCCGAACCCCTTCACCTACAGAAATGTTTGGCGCCAATACGTTTACACTCGCTTCCAACATCAATCAGCTCGAGCCGGAAATTGTAACAAACTACGACCTGGGCCTCGACTGGAACGTATCGAAATCCATAGATCTTGGCGTGAATTGGTTTTTAATAAATTTTGAAAACCAGATCGCATATAGTGCGGCCAACGCTAACCTCAGCACCAATATATATAGTTTAAAAACCACAGGTGTTGAAACAGAACTTCATTTTAATAGGAACCGGTTTTCGGGCTTTTTGAATTATTCGTTCAGCAAACGCCTGAACGAATCCATTGCAGACTCCACCGTGGCCATCAGTAAAAACAAAGTCACCTGGGCTCCTGCGCACATGGCCAACCTGGGTATCCTTTATTCAAAATCTAAATTTTACGCTTCGCTTTCGATGCACTACCAGGGGCAGGTGGCCCGCAGGTCTACCGATATTACTCGCGCTAATGAAAATTACCGTCCCGATGTCGTGGCTTCCTGGGTAAACCTCGATAGTAAGATAGCGTATAGGTTGGGCTCATTTTCAGAAATTGGCGTATCAGCAAAAAACCTTATCAACCAGGAACAATATCTGATCAAGAATAATGCGGCACCTTTTGATTACAGGCGGGAATTAAGACGGATTTTTGTTGATATTAGTGTTCGTTTTTAAAACTCACTGCACTGAATAAGGCGATTAAAGCATTGACTCCGGGTCGGTAAAAGGATATCTTTAAAATTTTTCAGCTCCCAAACAATCCAAAACGAAAGAGTCCAGGGTTGAAAATTATGTGGAACATATTCTGCATGGAAAAGGATTAGAGTATAAATGATTTGCTTTCCCAATATTTAAGACCTTTGGCTTTCATGTTTACTGCATCATACAGAGAAGAAGTGCGCGAAAAAATGCTCAGCCAGGCAAAAAAGGACCATAGAATCGTTTCGGCCGCGGTCATTGGTTCATATGCACAAGGTACAGTAGACAGATGGTCCGATATTGACCTGACCTTTGGAGTGGATGAATCGTTTGCAATAGCGGGCTTGCTTGATTCATGGACGGACTATATGACACAGGAATTATCTGCCAGCCTACTTTTTGATGTTAAGTATGGCGGTACCGTATACAGGGTATTTATTCTACCGGGGTGTTTGCAAGTGGACCTATCTTTTTCTCCGGCCAAAGAATTCGGACCGATAGGACCACACTTCAAATTACTCTATGGCAAACAAAATGACAAAAGATGGAATCAAACTTCTCCATCGACAAAAGAAATTTTCGGTTATCTGGTTCATCATCTTTTACATGCCCGAATAGGTGCAGAGAGAAACAAATTATGGCAGGCAGAATTCTGGCTTAATGAAGCGAAAAACCACGCCCTTAAACTCGCCTGCATTTCCCATGGACTCCAATCGGATTATGGCCGCGGCCTGGATGAGCTGCCGGAAGAGGTGCTGACTGCTTTTGAAAATGCTATGGTGACAAAACGGAATAAAGACGAAATCAGGAGAGTGATTAAAGTCATTGTTGAAGGGTTGAAGGATATTTCAAATGAAATAAACCAGGCAACATTGAACTTTAGTGCAACGCTCAATGAATTAACTCAGGATAACCTATAAAATCACAAACCTAAATTGATTAATCAATATGAACAAATTATAGTACTAAAAGAATCGGATCGATTAAAATTTGTTAAAATTCCAGGGCGCCTCTCACTCCATAGATGTCCTCCGCATCCCCCCCCTTTCACCTTTCCCCATTCCCCTTTTCCTCCATTTCCCCCTTTACCTTTGCCTCATGGAAGCCAAGGAAGACTGGAGCAAGGCGATTCAGCCTCTCCTTAAAAAATACAGAAATAAAAAGCATCCTCTCGAATACGAAAATATATATCAGTTGGTAGTCATGGTGATGCTTGCAGCGCAGACTACAGATGTTCTGGTCAACCATTTGGCGCCTGAGTTATTTAAGAAGTATCCGGATTTTAAATCTTTAGCAAAATCGGATCATGGCCTATTGATGAAAGACATCAGTAAAGTCCGGAATTTTGGGAATAAAGCCCGGTGGATGATTGAAATCGCAAAGCGGGTAAAGGATGAAAAAAATCTTCCTAAAACCATGGAGGAATTAGTTTTGCTTCCCGGCATTGGAAGAAAATCTGCCAATGTGATCATGCGTGAAGCTAAACTCCCGGCCGAGGGTGTTGTGGTAGATTTGCATGTAGTTCGTGTGGCCAATAGAATAGGGATCGCAGATAGTGAAGATCCCAAAAAAATAGAACAACAGATCATGAATGTCTTACCGCAAAAAGACTGGGCCGAGGTGGGAATGGCGATTTCTTTCTTGGGCAGGGATATTTGCCGACCCAGCCATCCGGCGCATGTCGAATGCCCCATGCAATCGGAATGTAAATTTTATCTTTCCGGGGATGGTGAAAAGATGATGAAGAAAACGGAAAACAAAAAAGCAATTCGTAAGGCAGGTCGTAAAAAGAAAACGGAATAGACGATTTCACCGGTTTAACCAGGATATCTTATCATCCTTATACCAGCGAAACAAACCAGTAGAGATAGGAGAAATCAATCAATTTAAAATAGTTTGACCATGGTTGTCAATTTGACAACAATCACGTATATTTGTGAAATAAACTTGAATGAGGGTTTTTAACAAAAGTACGCTGAGGGATTTTTATCAAAAGCATGGAGACTGCAAAGAACAATTATTAACCTGGTACAAAATTATTACCAAAACAAATTGGAAAACCTTCATAGAAGTTAAAAAACATTTCAGTTCGGTAGATTGTATTCGTGATAGTTTGTTGGTATTTGAAATAAAAGGAAACCGATACAGGCTCGTGGTTGATTTTAATTTCAAATTTCAATGGGCTTTCATAATATTTATCGGAACACACGCTGAATATTCTAAAAATCGTTTTAAAATATTGATGAATGAAATCAACTTGGCACATATTAGAAACTAAAAAAGAATATGAACGGGCCCTGCACCGGTTTCAGAAAATTTTTCATTCTACACCAAAATCCCCGGAAGAAAAAGAAGCAAAACTGTTAGCTCTATTAATTGAGGACTATGAAAATAAAAACGCCCCAATTCCAGAGCCTGATCCTGTCGAAGCAATAAAATTTATGATGGAACAAAGCCGGATGAACCAAAATGAACTGGCGACTTTGTTAGGCAATAAAGGCAACGTCTCAAAAATACTCAACAGGAAAAGAAAATTAAGCCTTGATATGATCAGAAAACTAAGTGAAAATTTACATCTCCCTGCAGAAATCCTGATTCGTGATTATTCGCTAGCCAAATAACATTGTAATATTAGTAAGCTACTGTTCAATAGTAAACCTCCCCTAAGAGCCCAAAGGGTTTGCAGCGAAGTGTCGCAAAGAAAAATGTACTTCGCTGGTGTAAACTTAGTGTACAAAGAAAACTAAACTCAGTGTTCTTAAGCGCCTAAGTGGTTAAATCAGAATCTTTTAGTCCATTCTGATCCAAAGTATCTGTAAACGAACTTTCATTGGAAATCCAATGACACTTCTTATCCTGGATCAAGGGTAATCTTGATCTTCGGGATTAATTTTGCCTATATTCTCATTGAAATTAATAGATCATTATGGAAAACAACATTTTAGGACTACACCACATCACCGCCATTGCGGGGAATGCGAAAAGAAACTTCGACTTTTATACCAAGGTGATGGGATTAAGGTTGGTGAAGAAAACAGTAAACTTTGATGACCCGGGAACCTATCACTTTTACTTTGGAGACGAACTGGGTACACCAGGTACCATTCTGACTTTTTTTCCCTGGGAAGGAATGCAGACCGGAAAATCCGGAACCGGCATGGCAACAGATTTAGGATACTCCATACCCATTGGCGGTTTAGATTTATGGAAATCACATTTTGAAAAAAACAAGGTTAGGGTAACAGCTTCAGGAAAAAGATTTAATCAACCATTCATTTCCATCCAGGACCCGGATGGTTTGTCCTTAACCTTAATTGAAAACAACGACACGCGTCAACCATGGACTACCTCGGAAGTAAAAGCCGAATTTGCTACACGGGGTTTCCACAGCATAGCGCTGACGTTAAAGAATATTGAAGCAACGGCAAAAGTGCTAACCGAAGTTTTAGGATACCAGCTGGAAAACGATGAGGGCAACAGGTATAGATATGGTAACGACATTATAAATCATGCTTCGAAAGTTGATTTAATTTCAGCGCCCCAGGAAAGACCAGCGGTCAATGCAGGCGGCACCATTCATCACCTTGCATTTAGGGTAAAAGACGAAGCAACACTTATGGAATACCGGGAAAAAATAGAAAAGTATGGATTAGGAGTCACTCCTAAAATAGATAGAAACTATTTCTTTTCCATTTATTTCAGAGAACCCGGGGGTGTGTTATTCGAGATAGCAACGGATAACCCGGGATTTTCTGTCGATGAGCCAATAAATGAGTTGGGACAACATCTTAAATTGCCGGCTCAATATGAAGCGCAAAGGGCGAAAATTGAACAGGTTTTACCAATTATTTGATCTTTATATTTTGGGCCATATTGTGGACAAATCTTCCACGGCGACACCACGAGCATGACGATAGCAAAGCCGCGACTTTGTGTCCAAAATCAATCTGAAACGCTTAAGAGTTGTGGTCTTCTCACGTTGTGCTCACAGCGCTATCGCGGTCGCAGTTGGATTACCTCAAACCAGAATCAATAAAGCTTTAATTGATTTGACGATATCTCGAATTAAGATTTATAAATAACTTGTTCTTACAATGGGAAAACTAATTACCGGCATACACCATGTTACTGCCCTCGCATCAGATGCTCAAAAGAATATTGATTTCTATACGGGGATTTTAGGTTTGAGACTCGTCAAGAAGACTGTGAATTTTGATGCCCGCGAGGTGTATCACTTTTATTACGGAGACGAAATTGGACGTCCGGGATCCATCATCACTTTTTTTCCCTACGCCGGTCTCCAGAAAGGAAGGCATGGAAAAGGTTTTGTCAACACCACTACTTTTTCAGTTCCCTTTGATTCCATGGAGTACTGGATGAACCGATTTAAAAAGTTCAACATCAATTTTAAACATCCGCAGGAACGGTTTACCAATGAAGTCGTGATTTATTTTGAGGATACCGATGGCCTGGGTTTGGAATTGGTATTCAACAACAGTGATGAAAGACCAGGATATACTTACGGTCATATACCTATTGAACATTCCATTAAAGGCTTTTACCATGTCGAACTCTGGTTGGATGGGTATGAACGAACCGCTGCAGTGCTCACAGAGATTCTTGATCACCAGTTAATCGCTGAGAGCGGTAATCGGTTTCGATTTGCTCCATCCGCTGCGCCTGGAAACTTTGTTGACATCATCTGTGTACCAGAAAATCAACAGGGAAGGTCAGGAAGCGGAACGGTACACCACGTTGCCTTGAGGACCCCGGACAATAAAACCCAGCTTGAGGTATGGGAAAAAGTAAACAGCAGATCATTAAATCCCACACCGGTAGCCGACCGGCAATATTTTAGATCCATTTATTTCACAGAACCAGGCGGCGTCTTATTTGAAGTCGCTACGTGTGATGACACCTTTGTCAAAGATGAATCAATTGAACACCTGGGCGAGTCGCTTAAACTACCTCCCCTCTTTGAAAAGGACAGAGGCCAAATTGAAAAAGCCTTAGTCCCTGTGATCGTAGACACCAAAAAATTTAAATAATATGCATCAAAAACAGATTATTTCTGCAGGTAAGTCACTGTCTGAAGCGGACAAAGCCCTGATATTGATCCACGGCCGTGAAGGAAATGCGCAAAATATCATGGGACTCAGTCAGCAACTGAATGTAGCGAACTATGCTTTGTTTGCCCCACAGGCAACTAATAACACCTGGTACCCTCTTTCGTTTCTTGCTCCAATACGACAAAATGAGCCCTGGCTCTCATCCGCTATTTCCATACTATCTGATCTGGTCGCTGAGATAAACCAGGCGGGTATTCATTCATCCAATATCTACTTCGTGGGCTTTTCCCAGGGGGCTTGCCTTACGCTTGAATTTGTCACCCGTCATGCCAGATCATGGGGTGGGGTAGTTGCTTTTACAGGAGGCCTGATTGGCGATCAACTTGATACGGAAAATTATAAGGGTGATTTCGCCGGAACGCAGATCTTCATTGGAACCAGCGATCCGGATCTTCACGTTCCGGTTGAACGAGTAAAAGCTACAACGAAGCTGCTGCAGTCATTGAATGCCAATGTGATTGAAAAAATATATCCCAATATGGGGCATACCATTATACAAGACGAGATAGATCAGGTGAATGAATTAATTTTTAAATAAAATCTAATTGCTAAAAGCAGCGAAGTCGCGAATCCCCTCGTAGCGGCTGCTTTAGCTGCTGATAAAACCGCTTCGTGTTTCCCAACGGCATAAATGCCATTGCACGATGCTCGTGCACCGCTCCCGAATTTCGGGATTACTGCGGCGATGGCCTTGTAGCGGCTGCTTCAGCTGCTGAAAAGGCTGACTCGTATTTTCACCTACGACATAAACGTCATAGCACGATGCTCGTGCACTTCAGTTTATCGCTGTCCTCGAATTGCTTTTAAGTATAATTTCACGCAGCGGAGCGAAGACGCAAAGGCGCAGCGATGAATTGAATATTAGTGACTTAATTTTTAAATTTGTGCTTCGTTATTTATGTTGGAATACTTTTTGGTCAACCCTCAATATGTTGAATTAAAAGTTGAATTCTTCAAGACAGCGCCCCCGGTGCCGGGCCATTCCCTTGTTTTGTACGATAGTCTTCGGGTAAGGGTACAAACTCTTTATTGTCCGAAGGAGGTAATAATATCCTACCCTCTTTCCAGTCAGCCTTGGCCTGTTCGATTCTTTCCTTGCGCGAGGACACAAAATTCCACCAGACGTGTCTTTCCCCCAGGGGCTCTCCTCCAAGCAACATCAGGGTTGTATTTTCTTTTGCTACCAGGATTGGATCCTCCGATTTGTTGAATACCAGCATTTGACCTTCATTATAGGTATTCCCGGATAATTCCATACTTCCTTTTGCAATATAAAAACCTCGTTCTTCATGCCCTTTAGGAAGACTAAAACGGGCACCCTGCTGAAGAATAACGTGCAGATAAAATAATGGAGAGTTTGTTTTTACTTTATTGTTGAGTCCGTAGGCTTCACCGGCAATAAGCCGCATCCATATGCCCAGGTCAGTAAATATCGGTAATTGATCAGGGGTATAATTATTAAAAGACGGCTCGGCCTCTTCGTCTTTTTCGGGCAGAGCTACCCAGGTTTGTATCATTTCCAGCTCCCCTCCCTGGAGTGAAGAAGGATCTTCAAACCGTTCAGAGTGGGCAATGCCTTTGCCAGCGGTCATCCAGTTTACTTCACCGGGTCGAATAATCTGTCCTACCCCCAGACTATCCCGGTGGGTAACCTGTCCGCCAAAAAGATAACTTACCGTGGAAAGTCCGATATGCGGATGAGGCAATACATCCAAAGAAGACAGATGGTAATTCTTCCACCGGTCCGGCATGATCCATAAATATAAACGGCCCCACCATCCGCCGCAATCGGAATGGAAGGATACGTTTAACCTTCATGGATTTGCTGATAGCAGCAGGACGGGCTTCAATAACAATCTCGGGTATGGGTCAAAAAGTTATGTCTGCAATGGGCATATTGAAGATAATAAATGGATCAAAAACATTAGTCAGCTCTTATTAATCTAGTAAATTGAAATATTTATTTTAAATCTGCATGGTTGTTTCAAGAATGGGGTTGACAGGGAAACCGATAGATGTCCTTTAAAAAGCCTTACTATCATCAAATCATTAACAATCCGTCGGTTATTATTATTCAAATTTTTGTGAAAATAAGTTCATTTTTTTTGGAGCCTCTCCGTATCGCGCTTTCCAAACCCGGCTGAATTGCCTGGGGCTTAGATATCCGCATTGGTTGGCGATTTCTTTGATCGTCAACCTGGTATTTCGCAACAGATTTTCACCATGGTCCAGCCGGATTTTATCCCTCAATTGTTGAATGGTCTCACCGGTATGACTTTTAAATAAACGTGAAATCTGCCTTTCACTCCTATTGAGGTCAGCAGCCAGATTTTTTAAGGTATAAGACGATTGTAAATTATTGGCCAGAAGTTGCTGAGCTTTATAAACTTCTGCATTAAAATGGTTTTTAAAATCCAGGAAGGTGTTTTTTTGATTTTGGGTATCGGCACGACGGATATTAATGACCATTTCTTGGGCGATTTCAGCAGAGACTAGTGGATTGGACCATTTTTCGACTAAGGCCAACGCCATATCTATACCACATGTCATGCCCCCGCTGGTAAATATCCCTTTATCAAATACATATAAATGGTCATCACGGAATTTGGCTTTGGGAAAATTTTTCTTGGCATAATCCAGGCACTTCCATTGTACGGTGCAATTTTTTCCGTTTAGCAATCCCATTTTGGCAAGGATCAAAGCGCCTGTGCATATTTGAAGACAAATAAACCCCGTTGTGGTAATTTTCTTTAATCCATTCTTTAGATTTTTCAACTTCAACATCCATCTCCCCACGGACAAAACTTTTAAAATCAATGCCCACCACCACGATCATATCATTTTTGTTTAAATGGATCTTATGCATTGGAGTCAGATTGGCAAATTGAAGTCCTTGTTCGGTCGTAATGGTTTCATTAATGGAAACAAAATGTAACCGGTACTTCCTGGAGCTAAAACTATTGGCTTCGTAAAATACCTGGGCAGCCCCGGATAAATCCAATAAATGGGCCTTGGTGTACAGGAAGAAAACAATATTGGTTGGATTCATTCTTTGAGCGAAGGTAAGCCACAAGATAGAGTCATAAACAGACAAAATTAAGTCATTATAGGACATATTCGCAAGAGGCCCACCGAGGGGGTTAATGTTGTAAAAAATTCAAAAGACAACAAGGAGTATGGAGGTATTGGGATTTACCATTTCGGTTTTAATGGGGGTTACCCTGGGCTTGTTGGGCGGAGGAGGGAGCATATTCGCAGTTCCGGTATTGGTGTATATATTCGGTATCGATGCCACCCACTCCAGTATCTATTCCAATTTTATGGTGGGCATTACTGCGGGTATTGGTTTTTACGGATACTATTTAAGGATCCTGATTTGTTTCAGGTCTGCTTTCGGTTTTCTCTTGCCGGCAATAACCTCCATCGTTTTATTTAAAGAAGACCTGATCCCGCAATTACCCGATACATTTTCCATTTTCCAATTCCATATTATTTCAAAATCCAACCAGATACATATTATTCCTGGCTTGCTGATGCTGTTCGCTTCCTACAGCATGTTGGTTAATGATGAAAACAAAAGCAAAAATCTTTCAAAAGAAGCTGAATCTGTTTATTTAGTCCTTTCGGGTATAGTGATTGGAGGCCTTTTCTGCTATTATTGGAATCGGCGGTGGGTTTCTGATTGTCCCGGCACTTGTGGTATATGTCAAATTACCGATGAAAAAAGCGATCGGTACAGCCCTGCTTATCATCCTCTTCAAGTCCTTAACCGGGTTTTTATTCGACCTGAGCTAAAATCAGTTTGACTGGGGGTTTTTATTAAAATTTTCAGCCTTCGGGATTATAGGAATGCTGGTCGGAATTTATTTATCCGGTTTGGTTTCCAACGAAAAGCTGAAAAAAGGTTTTGCCTATTTATTTCTCGGGGTGGGTAGTATGGTAATAAACAAAGAGCTCATTATTCAACCACTTAATATTTAATCTAAATGAAAAAAATTATTTTATCCTGTTTTGCTTTTATGTATTGGATTTTTGCTCTGGCACAATTCAAAAATGACAATTTGGTATTTAAGACCATATACCTTGAGGAGTTGTGCAATTTCATCCACAGGCTGGGCGACGGGCTGTTGTTGGATGTACGCACACCGGGCGAGTTCAACGACACCTCTATGTATTCCGGTTTAAATATTGGCAGGTTAAAAGGAGCCATGAACATCAGCTCCAGAGAAATCAATAAACGGTTAAGTGAAATTAAAGACTATCAAAACAAACCCGTCCTGCTCATTTGTTCGCATAGTCAACGAAGCAGAGTGGTCGCCAAAATGTTGGTGGACAGCGGATTTACCGATGTGACCAATGTCAATGGCGGCCTAACCGAATTTAATATGCAACGGAGCGCTCAATCAGCTTGTTTAAATGAACTTTATGAAACAGGCAATCAATTCAATTTACTTTCACCAGCGGAAACGTTCAGATTAATCCTAAATACCAAAGACCTGTATATAATAGATGTAAGAGCTGACTCCGCCTTCCAGGGAAAAACGTCTTCACTGTTGATAAATGCCTATGGTCATTTAAAAAATGCTGTAAATTACCCGTTGGAATCACTAAAGGAAAACCTGGGCAAAATACCCAGGGACAAGACTCTCTTAATCGTTGATAATTATGGCGATGATTCCTATCAGGCTGCCCAGACATTATTGGACAATGGGTTTACAGGAATTCATATCCTGTTTTATGGGTTGGACGCATGGATCAGTGAAAGCGAAAATGACCTTAGGATAAGGGAAAGTATATGGGAGAACAGACCGGATTATGGATTGTTGTCTTCCCTGGATTTTCACCGGAAGATGCAAGAAGGCAATAAAGTGCTGATATTGGATATCCGCTCCAACACCGATTTTACCAATCAAAATAAAGAACAGCCCTTCCGAAACCGTGGCCATATCAAAGAGGCCGTCAACATACCTGAAAACGAATTAAAAGCGCGTATATCCGAACTAATGAAGTATAGGAAAAAAAATATTGTTGTCTATGCTTTTTCAGGCAACCTGGAGGCTTTTGCTGCCGCGGAAAGACTGGTAAGCCATGGATTTAAAAAAGTAAAAGTGCTTTCCAGCGGTATGTATGACCTGCGGTGGAGGGCGGCTAATATTTATGGTATGAAGGATTTGATGAACTGGGTGGTGGATGTGCCGGTAGAGAATTATTGAAAGAAAACGATATCGAATGAAGCAATTATCCGATGAATTGAAGCCTTACCTCATATAAAATTAAGCCGCTTATTTACTAATTTTATCCCTGCTTCATCATGCAGGAACTCAAGGCCAGAGTTAGGCAATACATCGAGTTATTTTGGAACATCAGCGACAAACTGGTTTTGTCTCTCCTGCTTTTCCAATTGGTGTATTTTCTGATCCTAAATTTTTCGGAATTACAAGAACGGAAGGCCGAATTGACCCCGTTGTTGTGGAAGGTTTTAATTTTTTTAGTTTTCATCATAGCCCTTGTGGTGGTTTATAGGGTTTATCTCCAGCAACGGCCACGAATAAAACGGCTGGTCACCTGGGTTTATAAAATATTTATTGTTGCATATTTATTGCAGTGGTTTTTTGTTTTGTTGTATGGGTTGATCAACCCGCCCCTGACCTTTACTCAAATTTCAAGTTTGATTTCCGGCTATGGACTGAAGAGGGATTATGTGGGTTATGGCGAGATGAGCTCAAATATAAAGTTGGCGGTATTAGCCAGTGAAGATCAACTATTTCCGGATCACGATGGATTTGATATCAAGGCGATCAAACTGGCGTTGAAATACAATAAAAGAAAACCTACCAGGGCTAAAGGGGCTAGCACGATCAGCCAGCAGACGGCCAAAAACTGCTTTCTCTGGCAACAGCGTAATTTTATCCGCAAAGGGCTGGAGGTGTATTTCACTTTTATGATTGAGACCTTCTGGTCCAAGAAAATAATCCTCCACCGGTATCTCAATGTGATAGAAACTGGCAAAGGGATATTCGGTGTCGAGGCCGCCGCCAGATCTTACTTCAATAAATCAGCCAAAGATCTCAGCCGTTCTGAAGCCGCCATGATAGCAGCGTGCTTACCTAATCCTAAAAAATATTCCGTAAAACCAATGAGTCCTTATGTCCGGGCGAGGTATGATGATATCCTGGTGCAAATGAATAATATCGAACCGGATCCGGATATTCAGGAATTGATCAAAGAAAGATGAAAGGAGAAAAGGTGAAAGGGGAGAAA
>JAWXBI010000183.1:0-13381 GCA_034439915.1 Saprospiraceae bacterium
GATCAGGACCTTAGCACGTAAAACGTCTTCCTCGTGCACTCCAGTTTAGCTTGCGCTGCGGTGGGTTTTCAGCTAAAATCCTACGGAATAATCCCGAATCGATCGGGACCTTAGCACGTATAAACGCCTTCCTCGTGTACTGCAGTTTAGCTTGCGCTGCGGTGGGTTTAAGGTAATATCCTACGGAACAATCCCGAATTTGATCGGGACCTTAGCACGTAAAACGTCTTCCTCGTGTATAGCAGTTTAGCTTGCGCTGCGGTGGGTTTTCAGCTAAAATCCTACGGAATAATCCGAATTTGATCGGGACCTTAGCACGTAAAACGTCTTCCTCGTGTACTGCAGTTTACTGCGGTAGGCTTGAGGTTTAAACTACGGAATAATCCCGAATTCGATCAGGACCTTAGCACGTAAAACGTCTTCCTCGTGTACTGCAGTTTAGCTTGCGCTGCGGTGGGTTTTCAGCTTAAATCCTACGGAATAATCCCGAATTTGATCGGGACCTTAGCACGTAAAACGTCTTCCTCGTGTACTGCTGTTTAGCTTGCGCTGCGGTGGGCTTTCAGCTTAAATCCTACGGAATAATCCGAATTTGATCGGGACCTTAGCACGTATAACCACTACATCTAACCCCCATATTAATTTATAAGGATGATCTTTGGCCAACTGATGCCAAGTCTCTAACTTTCCGTCCACTTTATGGTTTTTTATTAATTCATCAACTTTATTTTATGAAATTTGACTACCCCATTGTGCTTTTGATTGGTTTGTTTTCCATTTCCCTTCAATCACAAGAAACTATAAATTACCCGGGATACTTTAATTTTACCTATTCCAATAAAGATGGAAAAATTACGCTTGAAGTAAATAAACTGGATCAGGAATTTCTTTATGTCCAGGGATTATCTTCTGGTATAGGCTCCAATGATATCGGACTCGATCGCGGTCAAATCGGCAGAGAAAGGATCGTCAAATTTAAAAGAGCCGCCAATAAGCTCTTATTGATTCAACCGAATTATACCTACCGTGCGATCTCTTACAATCCGGCAGAAAAAAAAGCAGTCGAAGAAGCATTTGCACAATCGGTGCTGTGGGGATTTAATATCGATAAAGAAGAAAACGGAATCTTATTCATTGACCTCACACCATTCATTATGCAGGATGCTCATGATGTGTCAGGCCGTCTGGAGTCCAGCCGGCAAGGCACTTACCGGATGGAACCCAGCCGCAGTGCGGTCAACCTGGAACGAACTAAAAACTTTCCGAAAAACACGGAATTTGATGTGCTGCTTACATTTACCGGCAAACCCATTGGCCAATATATCCGCAGGGTAACCCCTTCTCCTGAAGCTGTCACCGTTCACCAGCACCATTCTTTTGTCGAATTGCCAGGACCCGGTTATAAAACCCGAAAATTTGATCCCAGGTCGAGTTTTTTTGAAATTTCTTATTTCGATTATGCCACCCCTATTTCAGAACCAATCAATAAAATGCTGACCGTAAGGCATAGGTTGGAGAAAAAAGAACCTTTTGCCCAATTCAGTGAAGCAACAGAACCCATTATTTATTACCTGGATGGTGGATGTCCTGAGCCCATCAAATCAGCGCTGATGGAAGGTGGAAGCTGGTGGAATGAAGCATTTGAAGCCGCGGGATATATCAATGCCTTTCAAGTCAGGGTATTACCGGCCGATGCAGATCCCATGGATGTCCGATACAATGTTATTCAATGGATCCACCGAAGTACTCGGGGATGGTCTTATGGCAATACCGTGACCGATCCAAGGACCGGAGAAATCATCAAAGGCCACGTATCCCTTGGATCTTTGAGAGTAAGACAAGATTATATGATTGCACAGGGGATGGCATCCCCTTTTGAGTTTGACGATAATAATACCAGTGGGATGTCGGATATGGCACTAGCCAGGCTGCGACAGTTGTCCGCTCATGAGATTGGACATACCCTGGGATTGTCCCATAATTATGCTTCCAGTTTTAATAACCGGGCTTCCGTCATGGACTATCCTCATCCGATTATCGACTTCAAAGATGGCCGGGTGGATTTTTCAAATGCCTATGATGTCGGGATAGGCGATTGGGATAAAAGAGCGATCATCTGGGGTTATACAGACTTTCCTTCAGGTACGGATGAGAATAAAACATTGGACAAAATCATTCAGGAAACGCTGGATATGGGATTAAAATTTCTTGCCGACCAAGACGCGAGACCAGCGGGCAGTGCGCATCCATATACCCACCTTTGGGATAATGGCAATAATGCAGTCGAAGAACTCCAGCGTATCCTGAAAGTCAGGAAGCAAGCATTGGATAAATTTGGTTTATCGAGTATCCGGTCAGGTGAACCACTGGCTTTATTGGAAAACATACTGGTGCCCCTGTATCTCAGTCATCGTTACCAATTGGAAGCAGTCACCAAATGGATCGGAGGATTGGAGTATAATTACGCCCTCAAAGGGGACAAACAAGTGCCTACCCTGATGGTAACTTCAGATAAACAAATGCTGGCATTGAATTCAGTTTTGCAAAGCATCAGTCCCGGTGAATTGGCCTTACCTGAACGAATCGTACGTATGATCCCACCACAACCGACAGGGTTTTCCAGGGACCGCGAAAATTTTAAAACCAATACCGGCCTTGCTTTTGATCCCCTGGCAGCCGCGGAATCCATCACTGGATTTGCGTTTACTTTTTTACTACATCCGGAACGAATGGCCCGGATCATTGAACAAAATGCTCGTGATGCCAGTCATTTTAACTTGCTCAACTATTTTCAGAACATCCATAGGACCATAAACAGCTATCCAGTCGCCAACGGACTTGAACAGGAAATCAAACTAAACACAGAACGAATTTTAATCAACAAATTATTAGCAGTACTGGCAGATAAAAATCTGAGTTCTTCCATTATGGCTCCGGGTTTAAGGTTTATAAAACAATTGGAAACCCAGGTCAATTCCGGTCAGACTTCGCAGGCAGTATATATCCATGAAATGATTCAGCGGTTTAGAAAGGATCCCGGATCGTTTACGGTGCCGGAATTGCCGCGATTGCCGGACGGAGCGCCGATTGGTTGTTTTCAGGACGAGGATTAGCAACATTCCATGTCATACGCTTATTTGATTGACCCGGAACAAACCTTCCGAACCACCATTTGTTATTAGCTGGAGTCTATGTCAATAATTTCTTCAAATGATCTGAAAACAAACCCAGTGCTGGTATTTGATGGCACGTGTATCTTATGTGATTCTTTTTTTCAATGGGTGACAAAAAAAGATAAAAGAAAAATTTTCCGATATGGTACCCTGCAATCCGGGTATGGCAAGGATCTTATAGGACGTCAAACTATTGAAACAGGGGCGGATACGGTGATATTGATTCATCAGGGAAAGTTTTTTACGTACTCATCCGCGGCTTTAAGGACATTGATTTTATTGGGAGGATGTCCCAAATTGTTGGGTTATACGGGATTTATATTCCCCAAATTTATCCGCGACAGTGTTTATCGCTTTATTGCCAAAAAACGGTATAAATGGTTTGGAACAAAATCGTGTCTTATACCGGGGCCGGAATGGGGGGATCGGTTTAATTAGCCAGAAACCTGGCAGGTTTGCCCCCAGATTACCAGTTTATAAACCTGCCATGTTTCGTCCATTTTCTATTATTATTTCCCTTTCCATCCCGGCCCCCGGACCGCTCTTCCCGGTTTGGCTCCGGTATGTTGTCCCGCTTTAATGACCTGGATTCCGTTGACCACGACATGAATAACCCCTTGTGAATATTGGTGTGGTTTTTCAAACGTGGCATGATCCTTTATCGTAGCCGGATCAAAAATTACAAGATCAGCAAAATAGCCCGCTCGTAACCTTCCTCTTTTTTTAATACCCAGATTTTCACATGGCAAAGAGGTTAGTTTTCGTATTGCCTCTTCCAGGGGTATGACTTTTTCTTCCCTCACATATTTACCCAGGAGCCTTGCAAAAGATCCATATGCGCGGGGATGAACATTATTTTCTAAAAACATACCTTCTGCTGCAATGGAACCGGCGTCGCTGCAAAAACTGACATAAGGTAGTTTGATGTTCCTTTTTACATTTTCTTCTGACATCATAAAATAAATAACCCCTACCCTGGTTCCATCTTCGATCACCAGGTCCAGTATGGTTTCAGCCGGTGTGGTGCCTCTTTCTCGTGCAATTTCTGCGATGGTTTTTCCGATATATTTTCGGAGACCCTTATTTTGGTATTCCACCGTAAGCATATTCTCCGGGCCGCAGAGCTTATAAAAATTTTCCCACCCTGCATTGGTCTCCGTTTCCATTTCATTCAAAATTCTTTTTCGATGTACCGAGTCTTTTAACCTTTCTGCCCAGGCCATATAACCGCCCTCCTGACACCAGGTGGGCATGGCAGCATCAAGCCCCGTAGCTCCTGCCGTGTAATTATACATATCCGCGGTGATCTTTAAACCGGCCTGGCGGGCACTGTCAATTTTTTGCTCCAGCCGGTCCTGGTATTGCCAGTTTTCTTTTCCACTGATTTTAAGGTGATAGATTTCAGCAGGGATATTCGCTTGTTTGGCGATAGTAAAGACTTCGTCGAGTGCAGTCCATATATTGTTTCCTTCACTCCGGATATGAGAGATGTATATACCTCCGTAAGCTGAAGCTACCTTTGACATTTCGATCAATTCCTGGGTATTGGCATAGGTACCCGGAGCATAGATTAAAGCTGATGCCACACCCATAGCCCCCTCTTGCATGGACTGAGCAACCAAATCTTTCATTTTTTTGAGTTCTTCAGCGGTAGCCTGGCGGTTGGCATATCCCAGTATATTAATCCTGGGTGTTGCAGCCCCTATAAAAGAACCAAAATTACAAGACACTCCCCTTTTCTCCAGAAACTCAAGGTATCCACCCAGTGTAGTCCATTTGATTTTATAACGATGCTCACCCATGGAAGACTGCATGGCTTTTTTCATCGTCGGGTTAATCGGGCCCATACTATTACCTTCTCCGAAAATCTCCAAAGTAACGCCTTGCGTAAGGTCACTCATGGAACGTCCATCGTAAATCAGGGTCTCCGGGGCCCAACTGAGCATATTGACGAAACCCGGTGCCAGTGCCATTCCACCTGCATCGATGATTGTTTTCGCCTTCACGACATTGGCGGACCCTACGGTTACAATGGTATCTGCATTCCAATAGAGAGACCCTAAAACAGGTTGATCACCGGATCCATCATAAATCATGGCATTGGTAATCAAACCGTCCACCTCCATTATGGGGGATTTGCAAGCAAAACACGATAACGATATTATCAGGGAAAAAATCAGATTTTTCATCAGTGGAAATTATTGACCCAAATTAAGAATTCAGCGCCAAACTCAAGGTGAATTCAATGGATAGCCTGGCAACACGAAATCTATTTCAATGAATTTAAACAATGGATTTTTATTGAATGAGACTTGTAAAAATAAATATCTGGAAATTCGAGTTGAAAACTTCCTGGCTTGATTACGTTGAAGTATAAGCTGCAATGGCTTCTACTAATACGTTTAAATCATCCGCTGAATTATATACATTGGGTGAAACCCGTATGGCATCATCACGGCAAGAGACATAGATTTTTTGATCCAGTAAAGCTTGTTTTAATCCCGCTTTTAACCCTTGTGGTGCGCGGATGCCAAATAAGTGATTTGCCCGGAAACCTTCATCTTCTATCCAAAGACCCTGTTTTTCAATTGCCGGAAGGACCTGGTCTACCAGACGTTTGCAATAATGCTGCATGGGCCCGACTCCCCATTCCAGGATCTGGGTCAATGCCCGGGCAAGCATGGGTACCTGGATAAATTGGGATTGTTCGCCCATGTTATAACGTGCAGCACCCGGCTTGTAAACAGGCTCATATTTTAATAAGTCTTCAAAAACTTCACTTCCATTTTTATTCATCCAACTGGCCTCTATCGGGTCCCCATGGTCAAAGGCCGGTCCATAATATGCACATCCGATGGAATACGGGCCCAGTAACCATTTGTACGAGGCTGCAATGACGGCATCCGCCTTAATTTGAGATTGATCAAAATCCAGAATCCCCAGACTCTGGGTTGCATCTATGATCAACAGTGATCCCACGTCCCTGGCTCTTTCACCCACCGGAATGAGGTCAAACAAGGTTCCGTCTGTCCAATGGACCTGTTCTATCGAAACCAAACGGGTCCGGTGGTTTATACTTTGGAGAAGGAGTTCGTTCCAGGATTTGCCTCGTTGTTTCAGTGTCGTGGGTATGCGGACAATGTGCAGATCCAGTTGGTGTTGTTTGGCCAGTTCATGCCAGATATAATAATTCGAAGGAAATTGTTTTTCCAACAACACGATCCTGTCACCGGGTTTAAATTGAATGTTTCGCGCAGCATTCGTTATTCCGTAAGAAACGGAAGGAATTATAGCTATTCGTTCATCGGTATCGATATGTATCAAACGGGCAAACAATTTTTTAAGACGTTCCGATTCATAAAAAAAATCTCCGGGTAAGATGTTCCAGGGCTGATTTTTTTTCTGCAAGGCTTGTATCCCGGCCGATTCCACTACTTTCAACTGGGGAGACATATACGAGCCGTTGAGATAAGTCACGGAAGGATCTGTAAAAAAATGTTCTTTCTGGCAATTCATAGGGCTGCTTTATTTATTTTCCCAAAAATAAAAATTGGCATGTTGGATCAGTTCAAATCCGGTCAGGGGATATAAGTAATTACCAACCGCATTGGTTTTATCCGTTTCCAACTGAATACCGGCCTGATTGTTTTCCCTGGCTAACTGTTGACAAAATCGAAGCAGGTCTTTTCCTACATTTTTATTTCTGGCTTCCGGTATAACAAACAGGTCGTTCAATAAATAAATTGGTTTCATTCGTACCGAAGAAAACAACGGATAAATCAGGGCAAAACCATAAAGCTTTTCTTCCTGTCCTGCAACGATGATCATTGCTTCCTGCCTGATCAGCCTTTCCCGGAGAAAGGTCCTGGCATTGGCGGGGTCGGCGGGTTGGTGATAAAATTGACGGTAAGAGTCAAACAATGGGACCACCTGATCCAGTGCATCCAGGGGCATCAATTCTAATTTCATTTTACAATGATAATTTATTATCTTGAAACCAATCATCTGGCACCATGAAACCTACCTTCTCCTATTTAATTCTGGCCATACTAATGGTATTGATGGTATCCGGGTTTATATACCAGACCAGTTCAATTTCAGAAGACTGGGTAAAAAAAGCTCAGCACCTCATCGGGCTTCAATTGACGGATATTGAAATTGATAGTTTGTTGCCTGAACTGGAAGACCACTTAGAAGCTTATGCGTTTAACCGCAATCTTCACGTTACAAATGAAGTGATGCCCGCCTTACAATTTAATCCGTTGCCCTCGGGTTATCAATGGCGGAACAACAAGGCCAGGCCTGTATTTACCCCGTTACCGTCCGTGGTGCCTAAACCCGCTGAATATGCTTACCTTACGGTACATCAACTGGCTGCACTGATCAAAGCAAAAAAAGTAAGTTCGGTAGAGCTGACCCGGTATTTTATTGCACGTCTAAAAAAATTCGATCCCACATTAAAATTTGTGATCCATTTTACAGAAGAATATGCCCTCGCCCAAGCAGCCCTCCTGGATAAAGAAATCAATTCCGGTAAATACAGGGGCTTATTGCATGGGATACCTTATGGTGCCAAGGACTTGTTAGCCAAAAAAGGATACCCAACTACCTGGGGTTCGGTTCCCTTTAAAGACCAGACCTTTGATTATGATGCTGCAGTGGTTAAAAAAATAGAGGACGCCGGAGGGGTGTTGATCGCAAAAATGAGCGTAGGTGAATTAGCCTGGGGCGATGTCTGGTTTGGGGGCATGACCCGAAATCCCTGGGATACCCTGACCGGCAGCAGTGGATCATCAGCAGGATCGGCATCGGCAGTAAGCGCCGGCTGCCTCCCTTTTGCTATAGGCACCGAGACCCTGGGCTCGATTATTTCACCCAGCACCGTTTGCGGGACTACCGGCTTGCGGCCTACATTTGGGGCTGTTCCGGGTGAAGGGTGTATGAAACTTTGCCCATCAATGGATAAGATAGGACCGATTACGCGATCGGTAGAAGATGCCGCGATTGTTTTTCAATCGATTAAAGGAGAATATAACTCAGGCAACCGATCCGGGCCGATAGCCTTCCCCTTCCAATACAATAAAAACATCAGGACTTTGAAAATCGGATATTTAAAAAATGATTTTGAACGATCCTATCCTTTCCATAAAAACGATAGCCTGGCACTCGAGGTTTTCAAGGCAAATGGATTCGAATTGATCCCAATAGAATTACCTGAATCACCAAATATGAGTATTATCCTTTCTGCTGAGGCTGGTGCCAGTTTCGACGAACTGACGAGAAGCGGTAAAGATGATTTAATGGTGCGCCAGATCAGAAATGCCTGGCCCAATGTATTCCGTGCCTCCCGGTTTATACCGGCTGTGGAGTATATCCAGGCGAATAAGTTACGTTCACTTCTTTTGGAGAATATGGAACAAATGCTGAAAAAAGCAGATGTATATATTGCTCCTTCCTGGAGTGGCAGAAACTTAAATGTGACGAATTACAGCGGACATCCCTGCGTCGTAGTGCCCAATGGGTTCAGGAACAACAAACCAACCAGTATTTCATTTACAGGAAAGTTGTTTCATGAAGATGAAGTGCTGGCTGTTGCTAAATATTATCAGGATCGTACCACCTGGCATCTTCAAACTCCGACATTGTAGCTTTAATCATTTCAACATATTCAGAAAGCTATAATTTATAAGGGCTCGGCAGTTACCACTTCTATGCATAGGGTTTAATGTAATCTTTTTAACAGACTTTAAAAAATGCTAAAAATGGTGATTGAGTAGATCACTTTGACATTTTTTTTTATCTTCGTCGCACGTAGTAAGCTTTATTAGAACTATTCTAAATTTTAAACGAATGAAGCGGGGGACCAAACTTTATGCACTGCTATGCTTTTGTATTATATTATGTATGCCAAAAGTATCAGCTTCAAAAAATGCACTACCTGTCAATCTTTTTAAAAGAGACCAAGCCCAGGAATTAAGGTGGAATAGCCTTAGGACCAATGTAAGGGTTGCCGTTTTGGAATATGACCCAGCCCAGTATCAAAAAATCAAACAAAGTGCCGCTCCCGAAATCCAGATAAATCTACCTACCGCTGAAGGAGACATCAAATTAAACTTAGTTCGCAACAACATTTTCTCTGAAGATTTTATTCTCAATACCGATAAAGAGCGAAATATAAAATTTACCCCGGGGCTTCATTACAAAGGGACTATTGATGGGCAACCCCATTCTATAGTGGCTATAAGTTTTTTCGATGATGAAGTGACTGCGATAATAAATACAACCGATGGCAAACAATTCGTAGTAGGCCATACTAATGCATTCCGCCGGGAAACTTTTGTAGTGTATGATGCATCCAAAGTGAATGGTCCTGCCTTGGGTTGTGACAGTGAAAAGCTGCCCAATTATGAAGAACGTTTAGCCAGTATAAATCAAAAAGTCATTGAACAAAGAAGTGCATCAAAATGTGTCAGGATATATTTTGAACTAGGCAAAAGCGTATTTGACAGCAAAGGAGGCAGTGCAGGAGCTGCCGCATACATATCCAGTGTTTTTAATATGGTAGCGGCTCTATATGTTAATGAACAAATCACGGTAGTCATCTCCGAAATATATGTCTGGACTACTGCTGAACCTTACAGCTCTTCATCCACGACCAGCGTATTGTATAGTTTTGGCTCAGCCCGAAAAGATAATTTTAATGGTGACCTGGGACAGTTTGTAAGGCTTAAATCTTCAGGAAGCATGTCCGGAGTAGCCTGGCTGAATGTATTGTGTTACACGTATTTTGCATTGAATAAATCGGGCAGGTACAGTGTGGTAGAAATCCAGCCTACTTTTAATAGTTTACCCACCTATTCCTGGACGGTAGAAGTAATAACCCATGAGCTGGGCCATAATCTGGGATCACCCCATACTCAAAGTTGCACCTGGACCGGTGGAGCAATCGACAATTGTACTACTACCGAGGGTGGTTGTCCGGCAGGACCTGCCCCCGTCAATGGTGGTACGATCATGTCTTATTGCCACCTATCCTCTTATGGAATCAATTTCAGCAAGGGATTTGGTCCTTTGCCGGGTGCACTTATACGAGAGCGGGTCAATGCGGTCCAATGTTTGACGGAATGTACAGCCATCACGGTTTCCTGCAACCCACCATCTGATTTATCCACGTCCAATTTATCCTCCAACGCTATTACTTTAAGTTGGGCTTCCTCAGGGGCAGATTCTTACTTGGTTCAATATAAGGAAACAAGTAGCTCTACCTGGACAACTGCGACGGCATCCACGATTTCACTTTCACATAATTTGACAGGATTATCCGCAGGCATCAGTTACAATTGGCAGGTCAAATCCATCTGCGGGAATACCAGTTCATCCTTTGCTGCGGGCACATTTTCAACTTCATCATCAAGTTGTAAAAGTACTGCACCTGGAAACTTATCGAGTGGTAACACCTCAACCAGCAGCACTACGGTGAGTTGGAGTGCGGTTTCCGGCGCAACCGGGTATGAAGTGCAATTTAAACGAACTACTTCGGATTCCTGGTCGATGGCTGTTACTTCCACGACAGCCTTATCCTGGAGCTTGACCAATCTGAGCAGTGGAATTACATACGATTGGAAAGTCAGTGCTAAATGTTCGGACGGGGCAGGTTCATTTGCTCAATCCCAGTTTACCTCTGCTGTCCCTGCAGCCTGTAACGTTCCGGGAAATCTAAGTGTTTCAAATATCACTACCAGCGCTGCTACCATTTCTTGGGGTGCTGTCAGTGGCGCATTTAATTATTCTGTAGAATATAAACTTTTTACAGCGAGTACCTGGACCACGATGAACCCGATATCTTTAACCAGTTATAATTTTTCAGGTTTGGCATCCGGAACCACTTACGATTGGAGGGTAAAAACCAATTGCACTTCAGGCACAAGCGGAAATATAGCATCCTCTTTCTCCACAACCAGTCCTGCCTGCAACGCACCGACCGATTTAATTTCAAGTAATCCATCAGTAAGCGGGGTTACCTTAAGCTGGAGTGCTGTTTCCGGGGCTGTTAATTATAGATTGGAATACAAACTGACTACATCATCAACGTGGATCCTGGTTTCTGGTACCTTGTCTTCAGCCACGTATAACTTGTCCAATTTAAGTGCATCCAGCAATTATGATTTCAGGGTTAGGACCAAT
The DNA here is from genome assembly GCA_034439915.1 of Saprospiraceae bacterium. GTDB lineage: Bacteria > Bacteroidota > Bacteroidia > Chitinophagales > Saprospiraceae > JADJLQ01. The sequence continues at coordinate 11,358 of JAWXBI010000183.1, forward strand.
TGTGCATCCGCTTCCAGCGCTTATACGGCTTCTGGTTTTACAACGGCGACACCGGTGTGCAATCCTCCATCCGGATTGAGCACATCCTCTATAACCGCAAACTCGGCTAGTTTAAATTGGAGTGCTACTTCAGGAGCTGTTGGTTATACCCTTGAATATAAATTAAGTACATCTTCTACCTGGATAACGGTATCCGGTAATCTGAGTGTGACCAATTATTCTTTGACACTCCTTAACGCTTCGTCAAATTATCAATGGCAAATTAAAACAAATTGCGCGACGGGCTCCAGTGGTTTCACTGCCGCTTCTTTTACCACATCCGCACCACCTCTGTGCAATGCACCTAACGGGCTGTCAGTAAGTACCATTACCACGAGTTCTGCCAATATCAGTTGGTCACCTGTGAGTGGAGCTGTAAATTATACTGTTGAATATAAGAGTAATGCCACCTCGACCTGGCTCGCAGTACCGGGCGGCCAAACGACAACTTCCATCACCTTAAACGGCCTCAATGCATCAGCAACTTACGATTGGAGAGTAAAGACTAATTGTAGCCAGGGGACCAGTGGATATTCGACTTCCTCCTTTTCAACTGCAGCGGTTACCGTTCCGACCTGTAATGCTCCGGGCAACCTGAGTGTTTCCGGAATCACTGCGAATGGTGCTACGTTAAATTGGGGCAGCGCTGCCGGCGCTTCGAATTACTCTATACAATATAAATTAAGCACTGTTTCGACCTGGATATCAGTCAGCGGCACTATGACGGGATCGCCATATTCCCTTTCCGGGCTAGCTGCGGGCTCCGTTTATGATTGGCAGGTAAAGAGCAATTGTGTTTCCAGTTCGAGCACCATGACTCAATCTTCATTTACTACACTGAGTAATGCTGTCAATGCCTGCCCGGGATCAGCAGATGTCGTCGAAAATGGTACCCGGACTGTGGCGCCATCTATATCCTTAAATAATAATATATTAGCGAAAATATCCCCCAGCGGAGATAACGACTATTTTAAATTTGTCCTGAGTACAAGCAGCAGTATTTCTTGTTCATTGACCAATTTGCCGGCGGATTATGACCTGCGCATTGTCAATACCGTAGGGACTACCGTAGGACTTTCACAAAAAAGTAACCTGACCAATGAGATGGTCACCATCAATTTGAATGCAGGTACTTATTACGCCAGAGTTTACGGTTGGGGCACTGCGAATCATGCAACGCTGTGTTATACGTTAAAAATACAAACAGGAGCATCGGCAACCGGCAGTCCCGAAAGCCCGAGTGGTCTTTATTCCACCAATGAATTAATTACTACAGTATTTCCTAATCCGGTGCAATCAGAACTAAACTTTGATATCCAAGGTTTGAATGCTTCTGCCCGGGTGACTGTCCTGGATGTTCAAAACAAACAATTGATTCAAACCGTAACCAAAACCAATCTGAACCAATTGGATGTTTCCTATTTGGCACCAGGCTTTTATATTTTACGTGTGGAAGATGAAAATAAACGCAGGTCCACCCAGAAGTTTATGAAGACTCACTAAGGATAGATTATCCTTTCAGATAGAATATGATATTTAATGCCTGCTGATAAATATCCAATTCAATTAATATCATCAACATATCAGAGTAATTGTTGAAATCCCTGTAAAGCCGGCAATGGAGTTATTAAATCGGCTGGCGTAATTCACCGACAATCCTTCGGTACTGGATACATCAATCCACCCTTTGGAGACATCTACTCCTAAGAAAAACTTGTACATTTACTTTGCATTTTTAGAAGTTAAAAAATGTAGATTAACACCACCTCCTTTAGTAGGCCCAAACGCCTAAATTTCTACTTGGTGCTTAATCAATAATAGCGGAGGACTACTTCGAACATTAGGTCGTAAACCTTGAGGTCTCATTAGGTCACCTCTGCTATTTTTATAGATTTCAACAATTATACCGATTGTTAACAAAGAAAAAAGTAGCAAAAAAGAAATACATTAGTAATAATTGTAATATGAATAAAATTATTCAATTA
>JAWXBI010000184.1:0-2590 GCA_034439915.1 Saprospiraceae bacterium
CAGCAGCACCTTCATTTGCCAGGGCATCTGCCAGAGCAATACCCATTTTACCGCTGCTGGCGTTGCCTATAAACCGGACAGGGTCAATGGCTTCATAAGTTGGGCCGGCGGTAATCATTATCTTTTTACCATCCAGGGATTTAAATTTAACCTCGTGGTGGTTTTCTAAATAATTGACTATCTCTTCCGGTTCGCTCATTCGGCCTTCCCCGACCAGTCCACTGGCTAACTCACCATATCTTACTGGTAGTATAGCGACAGACCGGCTTTGCAGGACACGAATATTGGTTTGAGTTGCCGGGTGATGCCACATATCTACATCCATCGCTGGTGAAACAAATACCGGACACCTGGACGAAAGGTAACAGGCGGTCACCATGTCATCGGTCAATCCCTGAGCCATTTTGGCTAACGTATTAGCTGTTGCCGGGGCAATCAGGTAGAGGTCGGCCCAGAGCCCGAGTTCAATATGATTGTTCCAACTTTGATTTTTACTATTTTCCGTGAAGACCGGATGATGTGTCAATGCTTCAAACGTAAGTGGAGTCACAAATTCAGTAGCCCGTGGAGTCATGATTACCCGGATTTGAGCTCCTTTTTTTTGTAAGGACCTCAACAATATCACCGCTTTATAAGCAGCAATACTCCCGCTTACACCCAATAAGATTTTCTTACCGGATAGATTCATGGTCCAGTAACGTTTAATCGCCGGTTAGTCCCTGGCCTCAGGTACTATCTGGGTATCTTCCGGAGAAGGCAGTTCGGCAAAACGGTAGGTCAGACGGTTATGCAGAAATTCTTCCGTTGCTAATAAAGCCGGATTGGGCAGTTTCTCATAAAATTTAGATATTTCGATCTGCTCTTTGTTTTCATGTACTTCTTCGATAGTATCTGAGCTGACAGCGAACTCTTCCAGTTTAAAATGGAGTTCTTTCTTTACTTCCATATTGAGTTGATTGGCCCGTTTGGAAATAATGGAAATGGCTTCATAGAGATTGCCAATTTTTTCAGCCATCCCCTTGATATCTCTGGCTTTCACGTTGGGATCAATTCCCTGCACTTTGTTTTTGATGTCCGACATGTTTGATTTGATTTATTCTGCTTTTAGAAATTTGAATGTAGTCCTGAACTTCTCCGCGGTTTTTGCTCCTCGGATATTTGGAAAGGTAAGTCTGGGCAAATTGAATACACCCTTCATACCGTTCCTGCTTTTTTTCGAAAATACTCTTCTCTGCGTACAAAAAACTGGCTTTGCAGACCTGGAATCGAATATTTTCTGCTTCTTTGGTTTCGGGAAATTCCCTCAATACATTTTCAAAGGTAGTAATCGCCGCCTGGTACTGATCCATATTAAAATATTGCTCACCCTGCGAAAACGCTTTGGCTTCAAGTTTTTTTCTCAGGCCTTCCATCAGTTTATTGCACTCCTTTGCCCGTTCACTGGTCGGGTATGTATTGACAAAAGTCTGGAGGGCATCGATTGCCTTAATAGTGGGCTCCTGGTCCAATCTGAAATTGGGGGATTGTAAGTAGGTGGAATAGGCAAACATATATTCCATCTCTTCTTTATAAGGACTGTAAACAAAAGTATTGGCAAAGCTTTTGAATGCAGTGGCTGCAGCGGTATAATCCTTTTGATGGTAATAGGTATAAGCGAACATATAGTTCAGTTGCTCAAATTCCTTCCTCCCCCTGTAATTGCTCACGATCAATTCAAATAAGGCCTGAGTCTTGGCGTATTCCTTTTTTTCAAAATAATCCACCGCTTTTTTATACATAGCATCCGGGTCATTGCTGGTGCGTATGGTTTCGAATTCACTTTTACAGGAGATTAAAACTACGAGGCTGACAAAAAAACAGAGTCGGACCAGATTTTTAAACATGGGCTGCAAATTTACAACTTTTTTCTCTTCTTACAACGAATATATTCTACCGCATTCCATTGAATATCTGATCATTAGAAATTATTGTTTGGTTAAAAATGAATCACTATGACCTCTATCATGGCCTTAGCTGTTGCCGATCATCGGGACAGGTAGACCGTCCCGTTAAGTTTATGTTTAAATAAATGATATTATGGATTTAAAAGCGCCCGTATCGACCATCATGAAAACCCAATTGGTCACCGCGTCCGAAGAAGACCACTTTGAAAAAATCCGGGACCTTTTTTCCACGTTCGGTTTCCGTCACCTGCCAGTAGTCCAGTTTAAGACTTTGAAAGGAATGATCAGCCTTTCGGATATTTCATTTCTGATCGAACCCAAATTGGCGGAATTGCAGGGTATTCAGGAAGCGGTGATTGATACCCGTGGACTCAAAGCTAAAAACCTGATGCAGACCAGATTGGGGAAACTTGACCCTTCGGACCGGATTTCAGTGGCTATTGACATTTTTTTGAATAACAATTTCCATTGCCTTCCCGTAGTGAGTGGGGATGAACTGGTGGGTCTGGTGACGCCGAATGATATTTTGAGGGGGTTGGTCAGCTAAATTATCTACCGGAATTCCCTGACCAGGATCGTTTGGGAGCAGCCTCGTTTGGGAGCATCCCAATGCCTCGGGAGAACTGCGACCCTTGGAAGTTAATTTC
>JAWXBI010000185.1:0-18111 GCA_034439915.1 Saprospiraceae bacterium
CTCCGTCCCACCTGAACTTATCTTTGTTCGGGATTGTATCATCTATTTTACAACTTGTCTGATGAGCTTTCTCATCCGATTTCATGGCACAAGCTAAGACGCAGAGGCGCCAAGGAGTATGATGCAATTATATTATACGAATACTCCCAGTCTCTAGTCGATTTTATTCAAGCGTTATACTCCACGTTCGTGAGCATCCCGAATTCTCGGGAGTACTGCGAATCCCCTATTCTTTATCCGTAGTTTATCTAACTATTTTACTTTTTTAGGCTTCAACGCCTTCCAGATTTCTATCCAGAATGTAGACCCTAAGGCTACCCCGATACATACTATGACCACTGGAAATGGCAAGGCAGTTAATTTGAAAAGCTGCTGCATATAAGGCAAATAGAGGAGCGCGACGATGATTATCAGCGTAAAGGCGATGATCAAAGGAACCAGATTGTTTTTATAAGCCAGGGTTTTAAAAACAGAATATTCAAACGAACGATTGACCAGGGTGAGAAATATATTACTAAACAAAAGGGTAATAAATATAATTGTTCGGATGGTGGTATCACTCTCCCCTAATTGCATATAATAATATCCTATACCCAAACAGCCCGCAGTAATCACCAGGCCCTGGATGATGCTGATGGATAAATGGCTTAGCGATAAAAAAGATTTACCTCTTTTTAACGGTGGCCGGTTCATTATACCCGGCTCCATGGGCTCATTTTCATAGATGATCGAACAAGTAGGGCCCATCAACAACTCCAGGAAGATCACATGGACCGGGGAAAATATATCGGTAAATTGCCATGCCAGGATCAGTGGAACGGTCACTATAAGTATGATCGGAATATGTATCGAAACAATATACTGTATGGCTTTTTCAAGGTTGCTGTATATCTTCCGGCCCAGGGCAATGGCATCGGTCATATGGGCCAGGTCGTCATCAGTGAGTATCAAAGATGCGGCGCTCTTAGCCACCTCACTGCCGCGCTGGCCCATAGCTATGCCAATATGTGCGGCTTTTAAGGCAGGGCCATCGTTGACTCCATCACCGGTCATGGCGACTACTTCACCATTTTCTTTTAATGCTTCGATCACTTTGAGTTTGGCTTCTGGAAACATCCTGGCAAAGATGCTGATGTCGGTTACCTTTTGTTTTAGCTCAGGCATATTCAATTTCAACACTTCATTGCCCGTGAGTACTTCATTATTGTGTTTTAAATGAATCTGGTCGGCAATGGCCACTGCCGTTTCCTTATAATCTCCGGTGATCATTTTGACCCTAATGCCGGCCTCCTCAAAGGTTTTTAGGGTGGCGATGATATTTTCTTTGGGTGGATCCTGGAAAGCAATCAGACCTAAAAACTCCAGGCTAAATTCCTGCTGGGTGAGCGGCCATTCAGGTTTTTCCCAACTCCCTTTGCCTACCCCAAGTATGCGGTAACCCCTTCCGGCGTATTCCAGGGTTTGGTTTTCAATTTTTTTTAGTATTTCCCGGGACAGATTGGATTGTTTTAGAATACCTTCCGGCGCCCCTTTGGCCGCAATGATGATTTGTCCATCCTCCTTTTTAAAAATATGGGTCATGAGCGGTGGATTTCCGCCGATGGGATACTCGTGCACCTGTCGGTACAGGGGTCGAAGATCTTTTTTGGTATGTTTTCCATATAGATCATGTATGGCTTTTTCCATGGGATCAAACGGGGTGGTCTCGCTGGCCCACATGGCATATTCGAGCAGTTCAGCGGGCAAAGGAGTACCCTCCTCTATTTTAATGGAAGCAGCACTCACTGCATCATAAATAAAATCAATCTGCATTTTATTTTGAGTCAGTGTACCGGTCTTATCGACACCGATGACCGTGGCAGATCCGAGGGTTTCAACATATTGAGGCTGTTTGACAATTATATTATATTTCAATAATCGAAATGCCCCTAATGCCTGAAAGGTGCTGAAAGCCACTGGGATTTCTTCGGGCAATATGCTCATCGCCAGGGTCAGTCCATGCAAAAAGGCTTGCATAAAATCACCCGATTTAAAATAATTGAAACCTACGACGGCAACAAAAGCGGCTGCACCAATCCATACCATCTTGCTCACAAACTGCCGGATCTGTTGTTGCAAAGGGGTTTTGACAGTAGTGATTTCTTTCAGAGATACCCCTATCTTACCAAACCGCGTTTGAAGTCCTACGGCATCAATTTTTATCAAAGCACTGCCACTGGTAACCAGGGTGCCTTTATACACCTCTTTTTGAGTGGCCTCATCCTTTATTACCGGAAAAGCTTCTCCGGTCAGGATGGATTCATTTAATGAAAAGTCATTGGCTACGACGATTTGCCCATCGGCCGGTATGACTTCTCCTTCTTCCATCAAAACCAAATCATCCACTACTATTTCATGAATTTCTAGTTTTATTTCCTGGCCATTCCGTAAGACCCTGACCTGACCGGCAGAAAGTTTTTTTAATGCTTTGACTGCATTGCGGCTGCGGTATTCCTGGAAAAATGATATACCGGAAACAAAAACAATAGATACCAGCATGATGATGCCTTCCGAATATTGACCAGCTATAAAATAAATAATACACGCTGCCAGCAACAGGATAAACATGGGCTCTGTGATCACATCTTTCAATACTTGGAGGAAGACCCGGTCCTCTTTCAACCTCATGATATTGTTGCCATGAAGGTTTCGGCTGGAAATGACTTGTGATTCGGTCAAGCCGGTATGATGTGCTTCTTCCTTCATGGAAACAATATAGTTTATTTGTAAATAGGATTTACACGACTTCTCGAAATTGAAATCAGTATTTTATTCATTTAGGCAATAAAAACGGATACCAATACAAGTAGGCTGCCGGTCAATAATCCATTTAACGTTTATTCCTTTTCTCACAGGACGGCTTCATTAATTTTCTCTGAAGGGTTTAAAATATAGGTAACTATCGTACCGTTCTTTAATAATTCCACCACCCGGAATCCCCGGTAATCGGTACCCCAGGAACCGCCGATATGAGCATCGAACACAAATGGAATCTTACCCTTCATTTTTATACCTTCCTCATCGTGGTCATGGCCGTTAAAAACAGCCCGGATATTGGGATATTGGTTAAACAGGGTATACAATTCCGGACAATCGACGGCATGTTTGGTGAGTTTGGCAGGATTGATATGAATAAAAATAAACACATGGTCCTGCCGGCGATGGGCTTCCAATCTCGTTTTCATCCAATCCAGGTCGGGACAGAGATAAGTCCCTTTTTCATTGGAGGTAGTTGCGATGAGAAAACTGCTGGACTTAATTTTAAAATCCAAATTGACAGGCATATTCCATGCCGACAACCATTCTGATGGAGTAAGCATATCGTGGTTTCCCTGGCTGACATAATATTTTAATTGGAGTTTGTCCAGGATAACTTTGGCGGCGGCACAAAGATTTTTATCATCATGGACGATATCTCCATTGATCACTGCAAATGCAAAAGGATTATTATTATGTACTTCATTGATGCGGGTAACGGCGGTGGTCAGATACTCAACATAAGGGGTATTGACTTGTCCGAAATGAGCATCGGATGCCACCACAAATCGCAACCGGACTTTATCTTTTGCAAGGACGTCTTTCCCCAGTTCGCTGGCTTGTGTGATTTTACCGCCGGCTGCCAATAGAAATATGGGTGAAGCTGCTTGAAAAAACCTTCTTCTTTTCATGTGGTTGATTTAAATCCTGGTAAAGTTAAAAATAAAGATAGGTTCATTCGGGCAGCCAAGGCATCCCGAATGAGTGCGATTTTTTTTCAAAGGTCCTGTTCCCAGTGGGTATGATAAGACTTTCCAAATGGGTCTTCTTTCCTGCGATAGGTATGGGCTCCAAAAAAATCTCGTTGAGCCTGGATCAGATTGATGGGTGAATCTGCGGATGAATAATTTAAAACAAAATTTAATGCCGCTGACAGGCAGGGTATAGCCAAACGGGCTTTAAGGGATGCTGTGACTACCTCGGTCAAATCCGAAAGGCTATCTTTCACTTTGTCTAAGCGGGAAAACAGGATATTGGGATGTGAAGTTAAGCTAACTGACAATTCTTCCATCAAAGCGGACCGAATAATACATCCATTGGTCCAGATCCCCGCAATAGCTGGCAAGTCAAGTTCCCATCGATATTCCCGAGAGGCCGCATCAAGGATCTCCACACCCTGGTGATGGTTGACCCATCGAGACAAGACATAGGCTTGTTTGAGCTGGAGTTCAGTCAATGAAAATCCATTGGTAAAGACTTCCATGGATTTAGCTGCCTCGAGCCGATCCTGTTTAAACGAGGAGACAAATCGGGCAAAAAGCGCTTCTCCAATCAGGTTGGCCGGCATGCCGAGTTGGGCAGCTGCAGTAAGGCTCCAACTCCCGGTGCCCTTACTTCCCCCAATATCGGCAATCTGGTCCAGAACCAATTTACCGTCTTCGTGATGCCTTAATATTTTTATGGTGATCTCCAATAAATAACCTCTGGCTTCCAATTCATTCCATGATTCAACTATCGATGCAATCTGATCGGGTGAATACAACAGGCCTTCACGCATTATCCAATAGATCTCCGCCAGCAACTGCATTTCGGCGTACTCTATTCCATTGTGGATCATTTTTACAAAATGGCCTGCTCCTCCTGGTCCCATATAAGCACAACAGGCTTGCCCGTTCCGATCTTTGGCCGCAATGGAATCAAGGTATTTTTTTACAAGTTCATACCCCAACATTTCCCCACCTGGCATTATTGAGGGACCTGACAAAGCACCTTGTTCTCCTCCGGATACCCCTATACCGAGGTAATGTATTTGATGTTCTTCCAATTGAAGCGCCCTGCGGTTAGTATCCTCAAAATGGGAATTACCTCCGTCCATAAGGACGTCTCCAGCCTGCAAATGGGGCAATATTTGTTGAATAACCTGGTCGACCGGTTTACCAGCTGGCACCATCATAAAAATCTTTCTGGGTACTGCCAGGGAGGCGACAAACGAACCTACATCTTCAAAGCCCCGGGCATTTTCTAATTCTCCATATTCGGTGATAGCCTTGAAAGCAATACCTTCCTCTTTTCCGGGAATATTTTGGTTATATAATGCCAATCTCACCCCTTTTGACCCGAGGTTACGAGCCAGGCTTTTACCCATAACACCGAGCCCCACAAGTCCAAATTCTGATTTAGATTGATTCTCCAAAATGATCTCTGCGATTGTTTGGGGGCTGTCATGGATATCAAAAGAGAGGCCATAAGCCGGATATTCCATCGATTCAAACTGGGATTGTAATAGTCCGGCCGGCATATAATGATCCTTGCGCAACATCATCCGCTCATGGATCAAATCATACCCCCCTTTGAGTACGATCCACTGAACCACTCCCGTCAGGTTTTGCGCCAAAATTGCCCGGTATCTTTCTTTTAACGCGGAGCAGGCTATAACTGCGCCTTTAGCTTCACTTTGGTCTACCATCAGGGTATGAAGTGAATTCAACCAGGTGAGGCGGTCATCATCTGTCAATGGGATGCCGGCCCGCATTTTTTCTTTATTGGCCGGTGAATGAAAATCATCCCCGTCAAAAAAAGGTAATCCCAGTTGTTGAGCTAATAGTATACCTACGGTGGTTTTTCCGGATCCGGAAACACCCATAATAATAAAGATAGTTGCTGAAGCCATGGCCTTTAAATATGTGCGGATGCAAGATAAAACTTAATGTGAAGGGTTAAACAAACCTTCTTCCTGGGTCTTGTATTATCTTAGTGACTTCATGAATGATTTTTTGATTCCCTCCAGTCAGGCTACAGGTGTTATCCGACCCGGTCACCTTGCCTGGCGCAGCCCGTCTAATATTGCCATCGTCAAATACTGGGGTAAATATGGCCGTCAAATCCCCGCCAATCCTTCACTCAGCATGACCCTTGAACATGCCTGTACCGAAACACATTTGTTTTACAAACCTGCAGGAACCAATACCCCGGAGTCTGTCCTTTATTTTTTTAATAATGAAAGGCAGCCGTCTTTTGAAGGACGGGTCATCAAAGTCCTGGATAGCTGGAAAGAATATTTTCCATTTTTGGACCAACTCATCCTGGAATTCCATTCAAAAAACACCTTCCCTCATTCCGCCGGTTTGGCTTCCTCGGCATCCAGTATGAGTGCACTCGCCTTGTGCCTGGTTTCACTTGAACAGGAAATTTATTCGAGGTTTACGGACAAAGAATTTTTTCTGAAAGCATCCTTCATGGCACGACTGGCATCGGGAAGCGCTTGTCGTTCGGTGTATCCCTGTTTTTCGATCTGGGGGCAAAGTGAAGGTATACAGGATAGCAGCGATGCCTATGCTATTGCGTGTGAGCGGTTTGACCCGGTGTTTGCCAGTATGCATGATGATATCGTCATCGTCAGCAGTGATGAAAAGGTGGTGAGCAGTACGGCCGGCCATGCTCTAATGAACGAACATCCATTTGCTGAAAGCCGGTATGCGCAGGCCAGAGCCCATGTCAGGGAATTGTTCCAGGTACTAAAAAATGGCGATATCCACCGGTTTGGTGAAATCGCTGAATCAGAAGCTATGACCCTGCATGCCTTGATGATGTGTTCCAGGCCAAGCTATACCTTATTATTGCCCAATACCTTAACCGTACTCCACAAAATAAAATCCTTCCGGCGCGAAACCGGCCTACCGGTTTATTTCTCCTTAGATGCAGGGCCAAATCCTCATATACTGTACCCAGCACATGTAAAAGATGCGGTGACTTCTTTTTTAAAATCAGATATCCTTCCTTTGGCGGAGAATGGTACGATCCTACATGATCATTGCGGGAAAGGACCAGTTCAATTCAGCTAGATTTTTTTTTACGGTTTCCTGCCTGTTGTTCATCTACGATAGCTGCTTCAAATAAAAAGGATTTGAAGTTTTCCGTATCTATTTCCCGGGGAGACCTGAAATCCCGGTAGGTAACTTGTTTTCTGTTTCCAAGCTGGAAATAACGAGTTTCGTTCTGTAACAAATACCCATAAGTAAACCCAAACCTTACCCCTTCATACGTTTTAAGTTTTCCCCATAACACGGAAGCCGGCCAGATAAAACACATATCTTTTTTGAGCCTGTAATAAGGAACATTAAAGGAAAGTCGTTCCTTAATTTCAGGCAAAGTATCAAGGACCAGGTTCCGGAGTTTGTCTGTTATGGCCCTTTCATCCGGTGGGAGAAATTCCAAAAACTCTTCCAGGAATTGGAAGGAAACGTTTTGCATTTTGGATGATTTTTTCATTGGATTTCGCCGGGGTACAAGGTAGAAAAAATCTGATTTTTTCTTTCCATCTGCCCCTTGGACTGGCCGGATGACACTTCCTGAAATCCGGAACTCTATGTTACAGGCAATGATTATCTTTGCACTTTAATATTTAAAAACAAAATATGGGAAAAGGTGACAAAAGAACTAAAAGAGGCAAGATTACTATAAGCTCCTATGGCAAATCCCGCCCGCGTAAGGTAAAAACAGAGGTTAAACCGGTGCCTGCGGCACCTGTAGCCAAAGTAGTGGCAAAACCAGAAGTCAAGGCCCCTAAAGTTGAAAAAAAGAAAAAAGCTTAATTCGTAAATTATAGCTTTTCATGGTTATGAGGCCATTCTTTCCGGGATGGCCTTTTTTATAGAGTTCAATTGTTGAGTTGCTGAATTGCTGAATTGTAAAGCAGTTGGAACCAAATCAGCATTTTTCAATTTCTTCCAGCAATTTTTGGTATTCTTTTTTACTATACTCTTAGGCTTTTTTGAGGGCCTCTGTCAATAACTGTTTGGCTTTGTTGAGGTCACCGGAAATTTGAAATGCCTTTGCCAGGGGTAAAATAAAAAAATGATTGTCCGGATATTGTTTCAGCAAACCTTTAAAATAAATTATAGCTTCCCTGATTTGCTGAAGGGCCAGCAGGTTTTCCCCAATACGTTTCAGTGCATCATAATCGGGCCATGAAAGGTTTACGATATAGTAGGTCTGATGGTCATCGTACAAGCGCTTTAATTCGGCCAAGGCTGTTTGGACCGAAAAATTTACCACCAGGGAATCCATAATCCCGGAGACCGGCAACAAGTTTTGGTTTAATGATGTTTTCTTATTCAATATATCCTTCAGATAATTGGTGGAATTGATCTGGTAGCTTTTTTTCCCTGAAACCGGGTCCATTCTGGTATTGGAAAATATTCCTATCAATTGGCCATTCCTGTCCAATATAGGTGAGCCACTGGCCCCTCCCAAAAACACACTATCCGGCACCTCCAGTTCGACCAATAATATATTTCCTTCCTGCTTTAACAACTTACCCCGGAGCCCGATGGTTTGATCAAACCGGTAAGGATTCCCCACTAAATAAACTTTTTCACCAGAGTTAATATTCGTTTCCCTGATTGATACCGGATGAATTCCGGGGGGCAAAGAGCTGACCTTAAAAACCAGCCAATCTCTCTGGAACACGCCATTTTGATAACCGTCCTGAATTTTCTCATCCGGGTCTTCATTCACCAGGGGACCTACCTCAAAATAGCTGTTCCTGTCATTTTTTGGGTACATGATCCAACGACCCAGCTTGTCGGCCAAGGATACTTTGTTGTCCAATTTCCTCCAGGCAGTAAACAAAGCATGTTTTACGGTCACGGCATAAATCTCTGATTCATGCCGGATTAAAAAAGAAGTTCCGACATAGGAAAGGCTGGTATCCTCCATTCGACTGCCGTCTTCAAAATTGAATTCATTGACCAGGGCGATGTGAGGCCATTGATCAAAGGTTTTATGGATCCAAGGCTCTGCTTTTTGACCTAAAAGGGGGCTCCAGGCCAAGGTCAATCCTGTTACAACTAAGTTCTGCACGCCTGCAGTAGCAGATATTGTTTTTTCTTTGGGAAACAATTTGTTGTCAAGGCTCCAAATACCCGCACCCTTACAAAAAAAGACCCAGGCCAGCAGCAGCAATAAGAAGGAATCGCTCATAAGATTTCTATCACCCATAATGAATGTGATGACAACCATTGTGATCATTACCGGAATGCTGGTCCACCGTACAAGAAATCCACATAAAAAGCTCAGCCCACCAGCCAGTTCGGCGAGTTTTCCAGTATAAGCCATGACTACCGGCATTGGAAATCGAAGATCCGTCAGCCATTGGACATAGCCTGACATCTTATCCGTGGATTGGATTTCCCAGCCCACGCGAAGGAGCAAGATTCCCGTTATTACCCTTATCAGGACAAGGCCAGCCGGAAAGGACCCGGTCGTAAACGAGTTTATCATAACTGTATTTTTTTGATGGGGACAAGATTCCGCACCAGCGGGCTCCTATTGGTAAAGTGGATGTAAATTGATTGTAAAAAAGAGTAAAAATCCGGCTTCCTGCACTCACCCGCCTTAGCTTTGCATAACATGATACCAAAGTGGGTAATTTTTCCTGTGGCCCTTAGTCTGGTCACCTTCCTTCTGATTTCGTGGGCAGGTAGCCGGTATGCTGCCGAAGACATCGACCCCGATCAGGATGAGGTGAGGCTCCGGTTGATGGGCCATGAAATATTAAAGGCTATCGGAGATGACAGTTCCAGGATCCTGCCTCTCCTGCAAATAGAGGGAACAGAATATATCCTTGGTTTCGAACGGGTTTTTTCATTCGTGCCGGATTCCATTATCCATGTTGTACGCAAACATTTGGAGGGAGCCTCTTTTTCGAGGGCTTATTTATTTCAGGTGATGGAATGCGAGACCAGCGATATAGTCTACAGCTTTGCCATCGATCCCGCAACCCATCGGCAAGTCATTCCCTGTGAAGGAAGGGCTGCGCCTGAAGCCTGCTATAAAATGAGGGTGGTCTTTAAACATCCCGCTTCGGCTTTTAAATGGTATGGCTACCTGCTTTTCCCCTTGTTTATGAGTGCCGGTTATTTGTTAAAAAAGAGGACCACCAGCCGGGCCCCTTTTTCGGGTCCCAGGCCCGCTGACCAAAAGGACTCTCCATCAAACCAAATCATTTTTTTGGGTCGGTTTTGTTTCAATCCAATGGATCGCACCTTGTTTATGGAGGATCGGGAGATTCCGCTTTCCGGTAAAGAATCAGAATTACTGGCTCAGTTTGCACAAGCTCCCAATCAACTGATCTCCCGCGACCAACTGATGAAAACCATCTGGGAGGACCAGGGCATTTTCGTCGGGCGCAGCCTGGATGTCTTTGTATCCCGCTTGAGAAAAAAACTGTCCCTTGATCATACGGTAAAACTAATAGGGGTGCACGGGAAAGGGTATAAATTACAGATCACTGACGAACAGGCTTAAGCCAGCAAATTCTCCAATTTCATCTTCCACTTTTGCCAATCGGGCATTATTCTTGTTTGTAGGTCAATAAATTTTTGAGGGTGAACATGGTGAACCAAATGACATAATTCGTGAATGATTACCTAATCTATACATAAGCTTTTAGAATAATTTTTCCTTTAGCTGTCAATTTTAACCTTGGAATCTTCACGACGTAAAATTCGTCAGGTATACGAAACTGGCTTTTTCTTTACACGACACCTATATCATGTAAACAAAACCTGATTTTCTTTACATGATCATGAAGTCATGGGTAGAATTTTAAATATTTTACTCATGAAAAGGCTCTCATGGGTAAATTTTTCTCTGTTTTTACCTTAAGATTATTTGCCTACATTCTGTAAAAGGTTAAATAAATCCATATTGATTGGCAGCAGCACCTTTCATTTCGGCTAAAGCACTGCGGGCAGATGCTGTTTTTTTTAGTACGGATTGGTCTCCAGGTCTAAAGGAAATGGGAGCGTTGGTATTTTATAATTGCTCATTGGTCTGAACTATGATTTTTTTGATGGGTATGATTACTGTGATTTAAAATTCTTGTTTAGAAGTTGTTTAAAATTCAGGTAAGTCTCAACAAAATTGATAAACAATTCCAATCTCAAGATTAGGGTTCCGGAAAATTGATGGCCTGGGCAAAAATACCATCTTCCAGTTTGTAATACCTGCCTGACCAGATGGGCAAGGGCTTTCAATTCCACGGAATTAACACTTTCATCCCTAAAATCTACCTTTCTTGTCTCTATCTACTCCTTATCTGGTACTCAATCTACGAAACGCCAATTGGACAGAATAAAATAGATGGTGGATATACCTATTAAACCCCATCGAATTTTGTAAAATCACCTTAAAATAACTTCTACTTTAAATGCAACACCGCAAATGCCGAAGCGGCGTGGTAGCTATTCGTCAGGGAAACCCGATTTCCTGCCTCTATCCAGGCATAATGTCCGACTTTCATTACCCGCTTTTGCACTACCCTATTCTTTTTTATATTGATGTTTGCATCACCCAGGCTAACCAGGAGATACCCGGTTTTGGTTTCAGGTAATTGAATCGATTTAGCCGGATCCAGATTCAATTGATAGCCTGTAACCTGTATTTCATCAAATAATAATTTCAAAGCTGCATTTTTAATTAACAGGGGGTGATACTGGGGCGTAGAGCCGGTGAGCTCCACATCCATGATATGCAACCAGGAAGTATCTGAATTCCATACCCGGTGTATTCTTGGGCTGGGTATATTGTCATACCAGGCCTTGATCTCTTCGTAATTGACCGGGTTGATCGGCTGACCCAGGCTTTGATTGGTTGTTTTCGTTTTGCTGAGTGAGATGAATACCGAAGGAGTATTATGTATATGATATTGCGTGGTATCGTTTGGAGCGAGGAAGACATCCAATACTCTCAAATATTCATTTTCAAATACATTGTGATGCCTCGGCTCATCCTTCACCGCTGGTTGTGCAGATCCGGTTAACCCCGTCCATATCAACAGGAAAATAATAATATACTTCTGCATTAAACTTTAAATTAACTAAAACAAAATGATTCTCCCAAAGTCCAGCATCCAACTCAGGCTGATAGCTGAAGGCTGATAGCTGATACCTCCTCCCTCCTCCCTCTTACCCCATCCCTATTTCTCCGCCCAATAATCAACCACCAATACCTTATCCAGATGCGGCCCCAATACCTTTCCAAATGCTTTATGATCCGGGTGAGGAAGATAAACCTCCCGGTCTTTTTCACTGGCGAAGGTCACAAAAAAACAATGGGTAAATCCCTGGTTTAGGTTTTCAGGACTATTGTTTTTACCCCATTCCAAGGATTTTATTTCCTTGATTTTGGAAGGTAAAGTCCTGAATGCAGCTTCTACTTTTTGAATGTCTTCCCGGCTGCTGGCGTCTTTAAATTTGAATAAGACGACATGCCTCAACACTTTCTGGTCCATTTTACCTTGAGCAGTCAGGATTGGGTTCATGCTGACCAGTATAAGCAAAAATAAAATTATTCTTTTCATGTTTTTTAAAGGACAAGGTATTAAAAAATTTAAGTGTACAAGAAAAGACATAAAAACGATGTCCAAATCCATGAAGTATTGACCTAAATAATCAGAAAATTAAACTTTATAATTAGGGACTTGCTCCTGTATTCAAAACCCGCTTCTTCCATTTTGTGCTCTGTGCAAATTATATTACATTTAAAGTGCAATATTCAGCTAGATAACCCACATGGCCGCATACGAAATCGAAATTATATTAAATCGTCAACTGGCAGATTGCCTCTCCATACCAGTATTTATCACCGATACCCTGGGCAATTTAATTTTTTACAATGAACCGGCAGAAGATATCCTGGGCCAACGGTTTGAAGAGACCGGGGAAATGCCGGTAGAGGTATGGTCCAAGGTATTTAAGCCTATCGACGAACACGGCAACCCCTTGCCTCCGGAAGAATTGCCCCTGGTCAAAACGTTGAATAGCAGTTATCCGCATCACAAAACCTTTTGGATAGACGGGTTACAAGGCAAAAGTGAAAAAATTTC
This sequence comes from Saprospiraceae bacterium, assembly GCA_034439915.1. Classification (GTDB taxonomy): domain Bacteria; phylum Bacteroidota; class Bacteroidia; order Chitinophagales; family Saprospiraceae; genus JADJLQ01. The sequence continues at coordinate 12,905 of JAWXBI010000185.1, forward strand.
CGTGACCTCCTATCCTATCATTGGCCGGGCCAATACGTTTTTAGGTGCCGTGGCCATATTCTGGAAAGCCGACCGGGATGAAAATTAAGTGCTGGGGGGTAAGGGGATCAATTCCTACTTCTGGTAGTGATACTACCCGATATGGAGGAAGTACTTCTTGTCTGGTCATTTCAGAAAATGAACACTTGCTGGTATTGGATGGAGGGTCAGGGATGCAGCAATTAAATTTTGGATCCAATATAGCCTCTAATCGTATTGATATCTTACTTACCCATTTCCACCTCGACCATTTGCAGGGATTGGGTTTTTTTAAACCCCTATTTAACCCGGCAATGGAAGTGCATATCTGGGGCCCCACGAGTTCTACCCATAGTCTTCACTCCAGACTGAGTCGTTATCTCTCTCCTCCTTTATTTCCCGTTTTAATCCGTGACCTGCCTTGCAAACTACATCTGCATGAAATAGAAAATTCTGATTTTAAAATCGGGGGATTTAATATCACATCCCGTTATGTGATTCATCCCGGGCCGACGGTGGGATTTCGTATCCAGGGACAGGAATCGTCATTTACTTATATCCCGGATCACGAACCTGCCCTGGGGTGTGATGGAATGATACCCGAAAACAAGTGGATATCCGGGTTTGATCTCGCTTACAATACCGACCTATTATATCACGATGCACAATACACCCCGGAGGAATATAAAAACCGCATTGGATGGGGGCATTCGAGTATGTTAGATGCACTACAATTTGCAGCCAGTACCGGAGCTAAACATTTATTGATGGCTCATCATGATCCCGGACATACAGACGATCAGTTGGATGAATTCTATCTGCAATTACGACATTCCGGGCCCTATCCATTTAATTTTGAAATGGCCAGGGAAGGGTTGGAATTTGAGATCCCTTAAAAATTTAAAATCCGTCCTCGGATTGTTTCAACAGGCCAATTTCTTTTCGTCACACAGATTTATGGAAAAAACAGTCAGACAACGGTCTATGCCTCACCAAACCCCTTCTACTTTGGAGTCCAGGATGACAACTATAAGGTGTGCACCTTGCCTGTGGCTGCTGCGGAAATCCTCAAAATAGGCGATCAATGGTATATCGTATCGACCATGCCGGATTATAAAGGAATCCAAATGGCTAAATTAAAATGGATCAATAAATAAGATCCTATCCGCAATAACTCCAGATACGATACAGGATGAATAAGCCTGTGCGTACGAAAATCCATCATAGCCATGTTAAATCATAGCTGGTCCTCCAGGCTAAGGAAGCGAAAATTCATATTGCCTGGTTAAGCAAATACCGACCCAGGGAAGATTATAAAAGGAAACCCATTATTAGTCAGTGATTTTGTGGCGTTAGCTTTATAGAATAATCAACTACTATAATGTCAACCAGGTCGGGGTGAAATAACATATATTCGGGCCATGAAAACCTTCCTGCATTTGATGTTGGCCGTTCCAATGGCATGTCTTTTGATTCAATGTAAGACCCAACCGGACAAAAAACCACTTGATATGGACCGGATCTTCGCCTGGTGTATCGTGCCCTTCGATGCTCAAAACAGAAATCCTGAGCAACGTATCGCCATGCTTCAGGAGCTGGGTATTAAAAAATATGCCTATGACTGGAGGGAAAAACACCTGGATGAAATGACCAGTGAATGGCAATTGGCCAGGAAAAATAATATTGATGTCACAGCGGTTTGGCTTTGGCTGGATGCGCGCACCGACACCGTGGGCAGACTGAGTCCGGCAAATGAACGATTGTTCCAAAACATTGATTCAGCAAAATTAAATACTGATATCTGGCTGAGTTTTAACAACAATTATTTTGATAGCCTCTCACCAGACAAGGCTCTGGAGAAAGGAGTTGATATCGTACGTTATGTTGCCGACCGGGCCGCCGGCTTACAATGCAAACTAGTCCTTTACAATCATGGGTCCTGGTTTGGTCAACCGGAAAACCAAATCAATATTATAAAAGCATTACCCGGAAAAGATATCGGCATTGCCTATAGTTTTCACCATGCTCATCCGCAACTCGATCGGTATCCACAACTTATTGAAGCCATGATGCCTTATCTCAAAGCGGTCAATCTCAATGGAATGAAACGGGAAGGGCCGATGATCCTGCCCATCAATGAAGGCGATAAAGAACAAGCTATGATTAAATTGTTGCTGGAAAAAGGATATTTAGGGCCTCTTGGTGTACTCGGTCACGTCGATACCCTGGATGTCAAAGAAGTATTGATGAAGAACCTGGCAGGTTTAGAACAAATACTAAATTAATCCGTTCCGGGCCATCATCGGATCGCCAAAGCATCACCGTTCTAAAGCATATTCTCCGAATACCCTCAGGGCCCGCAGCGTATTCCATCTGCTCGGTTGTCCTGCAGATTCCATTTCAAAATGAGTTTGTCCGGGATGTTTATAAGCTATATATAGTTTCCATAACCCTTTTCCGTCCTTTTAACGCAAAGTATTCCCAGGGCGTCATCCATCCTCGGGTCATATTGAACACCGGAGCAGCATCCCAAATGCTTGTTTTCCAAGCTGATTCCTCTATTTATTCAGATCCAATCAAAATTTTATCCATTATTTTGTATAAAATTTCTGATTCCCATCTTTTGGGTGCGCAGACCTCCGTTTTACTTCGATTATTAATTTATACCTGTTATGAATAAAAAAGAAACCAATAACTCCAGAAGAAATTTTATTAAACTATCGGGCTCTACCCTGGCGGCCAGTACCCTGGGTTTTAATGTGGTAGCCAACCCCTATCCCAAACATTTATTTAATGCAGACACGCTTAAGGTCGGTTTGATAGGCTGTGGTGGTCGTGGAACTGGAGCGGCTCTGCAAGCCTGCAAAGCGGATAAAAATATCTATCTGACGGCAGTCGCGGATGTATTTGAAGACCGGATGGATACTGCGATAAAATCATTGATGGAAGAAGTTCCGGATAAGGTCAAAATCCCCGATACCCAGAAATTCCTGGGATTCGATGCTTATAAAAAAGTATTGCAGACCGATGTCGATGTGGTGATCCTTGGCACGCCTCCAAATTTTCGTCCGGACCACCTGGAGGCCGCTGTAGCCGCAGGTAAACATGTGTTTTTTGAAAAACCGGTTGCAGTTGATGCTGCAGGGATCCGGAAAGTGATTGAAATAGCCAAAAAAGCCAAAGAGAAAAAACTGGGTTTCATGTCCGGCTTCTGCTGGAGATATGATATGCCAAAAAGAGAGACTTTCCAACGAATACAAAATGGGGAAATCGGTGATGTGTTGTCCCTATACAATACCTATAATACCGGGGCTAGCTGGTGGAGGGAAACCAAACCCAGTTGGGGAAAATTTAAAAAGGAGCTGCGTAACTGGGTTTATTATACCTGGTTATCCGGTGACCATATCGTGGAGCAAGCCGTCCATAGCCTGGACTTGATGTCCTGGGCCAAAGGCGATGTATTGCCGGTAAAAGCATCGGGTAACGGTGGGCGCCAGAGCCGGATTGAGCCGGAGTTTGGAAATATCTACGACCATTTTTCCATCACCTATGAATATCCTGACGGCAGCCGGGGTGTTCATCACAGCCGCCAACAGAAAGAAACTTCCGGTGCTTATGGGATTGAATTATTGGGAACCAAAGGCCGGTGTGACGTCAATGTCTGGAACCACCACGAAATAAAAGGCGTAAAAAACTGGCGATGGGAAAAAGAACATACCGACAAGGATAAACCCAATATGTATCAGACCGAGCATGATGAACTGATGGCTTCTATACGCAAAGGGGATCCGATCAATGATGGTATCCGCAGTGCGCACAGTACGATGCTGGCCATTTGGGGCAGGATGGTCGCTTACACAGGAAAAGATCTTACCTGGAGTGACGCTTTGAATTCCACTGAAGTGTTGACTCCACCGATCGATCAATATTCCTGGGATCTGGATTGGAAAGTCAAAGACATTGCCAGGCCGGGTTTTACCAAGTTTGCTTAAGAGATCGTATTATTTTATTGCCATTTTTTACCACTAAGGACTCTTAATGCACTTAGAATGAAATCTATTTTTCTTTAAAACCCATAGATACCTATGTCAACTATTGATCGCAGATCTTTTCTACAATACAGCGCAATGGCGCCGGTAGCATTCTCTTTGCCATTTTACCGGCCTTCCGGATCAGATCAACCCCTGATTAAAAAAAGTCTGAAGTATGGCATGATCAAAGAGGACCTTGCCCTGTTGGATAAATTCAAACTGATTAAAGATCTGGGCTTTGACGGCGTGGAAATGGATAGTCCGAATAATTTATCTGCAAAAGAAATTCTGGATGCCAGGGACAAAACGGGGATATTGCTTCCAGGCGTAGTCAACTCGGTTCATTGGAACTCCCCTTTATCGGATCCTGATCCTGCGGTTCGAGAAAAATGTGTGGAGTCGATGAAAACCGCGTTACGGGATTGTAAAAAATATGCAGGGACGACGGTATTATTGGTGCCTGCAGTAGTCAACGAGAAAGTATCGTATGATGAAGCTTATCAACGTTCACAAGAGGAGATCCGTAAACTATTGCCTCTCGCTGAAGAAACAGGCATTAAAATCGCCATCGAAAATGTGTGGAACAATTTTCTGTTGAGCCCGCTGGAAGCTGCACGATATATTGATGAATTTAAAAGCCCGATGATAGGTTGGTATATGGATATAGGCAATATCGTTCGGTATGGCTGGCCTGAACATTGGATCCGCACGCTGGGTCCCCGTATCCTAAAAGTTGATATCAAAGATTACAGCCGGAAAAAAGCGACGGATGAAGGTATTTGGAAAGGATTTAATGCCGAACTTGGTGAGGGTGATGTGAATTGGGCTACTGTCAATAAAGCACTTGCTGAAATCGGTTATTCGGGATGGGGCTCGGCAGAAGTAAACGGTGGGGATCGGGTGCGGTTGAAGGAAATTTCAGACAGGATGGATCGTTTGTATGCGATGAAATAAAGATCTGGGGATTTGCGGCTTGCAGCATATTCCAACATTCACAAATAATACCGACAGATCTGAATCGAACCGCTAGGCGAGGTATGTGCGACCAAATTTATTTGGTCGATATTTAAGAACTACTTTATGTTTTTACTTTAATTCCCTCAAAATAATCCCGATCATCCGGGATCGATGCTCAATACTCTCCAATAATCCCTATGC
>JAWXBI010000186.1:0-3818 GCA_034439915.1 Saprospiraceae bacterium
AACCAACTGTGGCAATAAACAGGAGCCCAGGTTCCAGATTCACAAGGGATGGGGTCCCCATGTTCATCCACGTGGGCTAGCCCATAGGTTTTACAACCATACCATCCCAGGGGTTTTCCTGTTGGATCAAATGCATCGCCCAGCTGGCCATCATTTTCTTTGAGGCATTCTATTTCGTTATATGCTTGTGTTTTGACATCGAAACAGGAATGATCTTTTGCATTATCGTCATCATAGCTATCATCATTACATCGCGCATATTCGTATTGGTCAGATAATGTCGTTGAAACATTATCACAGTACCAAAACACATCATCTGGGTTTTCAGCAACCGGAGGTGTCTTATCGTCGACCGTAACGCTCACCATACCATCTTTCCACAACATTCTGGAGCAGGTATTGCCTGGAGGGTTTCCATTGGTCGTACTGTTGAGCGAATTGCCCATCAATCCTAAGCGTGGCCAATAAAAATCAAAATTGCAGAGTTCGGCAGCTCCGGCTCCGATGTAGGAAGGACTAAAATCATCCAGTCCGGCTAGAGCAAACCATTCGGCCAGCAGCGGATCGCAGAACACCAGCGGATAGCGCCAATTACAATCTTTGGGGGCTTTAAACTTGGCATAATTGGCATTCTTTGAAAATCCAAAATTCAGATTGTGATCTGCCCGGTAATGACTTCTTGGATAACCTGCATTGTATAAAAACCATTGATGTTCAGAGCATGGCCAGATATGCGGATCATACCTTGGAATCCCGCAGGCTTCCCATACCCTCACTATGATCTGGTAATCTTTACAAGCCGAGAGGTCGAGGTAATCTTTAAATATATAAGAACTGATGTAATCTTCAATATAAAAATCGTAATAATCCTTGCTGTCGAGATAGTCATTGATCCCGCATTGGTTTATTATAGCATCATAGACATATTGCCGGGCGGCATTTACCGAATCTTGTGTAGCTATAGCAAAATGCAATACATCGCAACAGTTGTCCCGGCTGCCATTATCCAGGTCTATGGCATATACTCTGGACCAGCAGGCAACAGGGTCTACCGTCAACCGGGTTGGCCCGTCTACCAGGATTTCAGGGGGAGTATTATCTATTACACAAACATAGATGAGCGTATCCCATTTATTTAAACACCCATCGACCAGGGTCACCTCAATATTGTGACAGCGAACCCCATAGATTCCTGCAACCGCCGGTAAGCGTATTTTAGCCGGTAAGCTGCCTTGCTGTAATATGGTTTTTCCAGGGTGGGAAATGTCCGTGTAGCTTGCCGTAAAGTTTTGTTTAACGGTCGGGCTGCAATCCAGCAATACCAGTTCTTTTAGCTGAACTTCCGCCTGGCAGGAATGCACATTGACAAAGGCATCGTAATACAAACGATTGTCCCTGGCATCGAGACCCCCGTTTGCCCTGAACAAAACCGGAGCCTCATGATCTGCGATTTCGATATATTGAATGAATACTCTTTCCTCTAGCGTACACCAGTCGATGACCCTCCATTGTCTTCGGATCTTAAACGAGGAACCGTCCTGACATACTTCAAGTAATTGGTCGGTATAATTTAGTATGATTTTACAATAAGACGACTTAAAGGGATATTGGTCTACGGCTTGCCATTCTTTGTGATACTGCCCATTTTCCCAGATCAACACACTATCAAATAGATACGGCACTACTTTAAGGTCAGTGGATATGCAGGGCTCATCGCTTAAAATACTGTCCTGATGCTGGAGCTGGAGAAGCAATTCAGGTGTCGGATAATATTTATTGGAAGGGTCTTTTGAAAATGTGATTTCTTCATAGTCGGACAACGCATCGTATTTATTCAATGATTTACAGATCATGGTGCAGGGGAGGATGATCTGATCCGGCCTCATCGTATGTTGAATAGAATCTCTTTGTATAAATAAGGTGTCGCTGCAGGTCGAAGTATTTCCCCAGGCATCTGTGGTACGAATGGTCCGGTTAATTCGACCCAGGCTGGAAGGATTGCCGCAACCCAGGTCGACAAAATTCAGTTTTTCAATCTTAGCCGTATTTTTAGAAGAACAATTGTCGATGACCTGACTGGTGACATCCAGTAATTTTGAAAGTTGATAACACGAAACAAATTGAGTACCATTACAACCGGCTACCGGTGGAGCTTTATCTTCAATAGTAAGGTATCCCCAACAAGAATTAAGACCATCGTTTACCGTGTAGAGCAAGGTATGTCCCAGATGTGATCGATCCACATCATTGCCATATAAACGCGAAGTCCCAAAAGGATAAGTAATCGTAAGCCCATATCCGAATGTAGTACAGTCCGGGTTTATATTGCCCAATACCTGGTCTGGATTTATGACCATATAACAATCGTTGTAGGGCATACTGAAATTAAGTCTTGACTTACACACCAACTCGCAGGCCACACACTCGGCACTTTCCAGCAAAGTGATCACTACCAACCCATTTCCTGTTCTGATTCCATTTTCGCTTATACCGTTTTCCAGCGTATCATATCCAAACATCCCTGGCATACCTGAACCGCCGCCGCCACCGGCTCCGTAGGCACTGCCACCACCATACCAGCCGCCGCCGCCTCCACTCCTGTGAAATTGCGGATTGCCTGTATTACCTGCATTGCCACCCTGGCCCCAGGTACCTGCTTCTCCTAAATATCCTGCTGTGCCACCACTGATTGGTGTTCCGCCACCTCCTCCCGGGCTCCAGGCATATAAGACTATTCCAGTATCACCCATAACTCCCCCTCCGGCTCCACCAGTGCCCGTGTTTGGACATCCTGTATTTCCACCTCCTCCGCCTCCAGCTACTATTATCCTCGAATCCAAATCATTTAAAATACTCCTTAAGTCTGTTGCTCCGCCTCCGCCTGCACCATATTTACCCCCGTCACCTCCTCCATTAAATCCGCCATCAAAGGTCCCGTTGTTGCCCACTTTTCCCTGGCCACCTACCATGATATATAATACCTGACTATTACCTACATTCAGTTCACCCACTGTATATCCTCCCAAACCACCATCCTGTTGAATTTGACCAGGGCTGGAGCAATCCATTGAATTACCTCCCTGTGCACCCCAGGTCTCTATCTTTATCCGGGTCACGCAACTGGGAACAGCCCAGGATTGAACCCTGCCGGTATATTGAAATTGGATAGACTTTTGACTAAAAAGGGTGGTATAAAGAGCGGATAAAATTAAAACCGCTAAGAGTGGTCTGGCCGAAGATTTTGTTTTCGAAACAAATAATGCATGTTTTAGCCTAAGATTAGTAACTAATGAATGCATTCTAATACTGTTTAAAGGATAATTAAAGTGCTCAATGTATCAAATAATTTTAACAATATGTTATGTATTGGAGCTGAGTAATAAAGACTTTAACTATAAAGAACTCATTAATAAAATAATGAACAGCAAGATCCCCCGAGTGATTGTCAAAATATAATTCTATAATAACATCATGACTCCTTTAATATATTTTAAATTAAAGGATCAGGCGCAATACAATACTGTTCAAACCTATTTGTAAATGGAGTTTTATAATAACAATACACTGGAAATATTATCCTTCCCGGACCTGATTCAATGATCATTGTTCATTGTTCATTGTTCTGTAATCCTTAGTAAAATTACTGCAACAGGATTTTAGTGATGTAATGCTGTGCTTTATTTTGAATCTGTAAGAAGTACAAACCCTTGGTGAAATGGCGCAAGTCCAGGGTTTGTCTTAATTCAGATGCATTTGAAATTTTTGATGAATAAACCAATTGGTTCAGTGGATCATAAATAGACAAGGTAAAATTTTCA
>JAWXBI010000187.1:0-8316 GCA_034439915.1 Saprospiraceae bacterium
CCCTGGTCGATAATTTGTCCTTTTTCCTTTTTCATTGTCAAAGTTATTTTGTTTATTTTGTTAACATTTAAACTTTGACACACTTTTCTGAATACCCTCCGGAGCGACCGAAAGTCACGCAGAAATTCAAATTTATAACCCTTCAAATTTTATCTTGAGTACAACATTCTTAAATGCAAAATTAACCTCCGTGCTTCTCCGTGACTCCGTGCGAAAAAAACTCCTGTGCGAAACCATGCACCACTCATTTCTTCCAAACAGTCCCTACCCCCGCATCCCATAATTTTTTATTCAAAGCCGGAATGTTTTTATCTAAAATTTCCTGGCTCTGGCAAGCAACCCCGACCATACTTTATTCTATTCTTTAAGGCGGTCCAGGGAAGGTCTCTGTTTCACTCAAGTATTCATTGACTTTAATCCCAAGTGAGCGGTGATTTAAATTTGAACAAGACTAATTGACTTAAAATCAGAAAAAATTAATAGATAAAACTATTACATAATATAATGTAATTCAAAATTTTGTGTAATTTTCGAAGAATTCATTTTCACCTCAACTTGAGTTATGTCACCAATACTGTTTTGGAGTTATTTTTTTGCCAGGATAATAGGCTTTACTATTCATCAAAATGAATTACCGGTTAAATATGAACAGTCCATTTATTTAGTAGCAGATTTTCAAACAGAAATTGGTTGTTCATCCGATTGGGAAGCCAGTTGTGCAACCACTGAATTTAAACAAGTCGGAAATCTGTATCGCCTAAACCTCAGGATCCCAGCAGGTACCTGGAATTTTAAAATCCTGGATAAAGATGTTTATTATGGCAGAAATCATATTAAGGATGGATCTGCCTGGACTATTAGATTGGAATCGGCATCTAATTTTCTATTTGAATATTCATCCACAGACCATAAACTTAATTTTCAAATAGCAGGAGTTCAACTGGAGTCCAGATCTATGCCGCCGCTGCCGACAATCAGTCTCACCGATACGTTGATTTTTGACCCTAACGGCAATATGGTGGCCAATCCCGGAGATAGCATTCGTTACACGATTATCCTCCGAAATGAAACCGGCCAGTCGGTATTAAATGCCGTCATTACCCATACCGGCGATCCCAATGTCACCTATGATCCCAGTAGTCTCAAAGCCAGCCCCCTGGCCTTCAACGATACCCTGCAATTTTTGATCAACCCGCTGATCTTATCTGTTCCTGGTATTTTGACCAACGATTTTGACCTCAATGATCCTTTGCCCAACCCTCCTTTTTATTCCAATTTATTTGTCCATCGAGTCGAATCCAATCAGGCCAGTGTAGGTAATACGATCACCACGGCAGCAGGGGGCATGATTATGTTGAACATGGATGGGTCCCTGACCTATGATTCTACCGGGGTCAATGGAGCCGTTGAAGATTCTATCCACTATACCATTAAGGATGCGGATGGATACGAAGATTCTGCTATCATTTTCATTCAATTCAATTTGCCTCCGGCCATATCCAGCAACCTGGTCGCCACGGACACTATATGCGCATTTGAACAACGGGATACGTTCGTGATGACTACGGTTTTCACCTTGATGGATGATGAACTTAATTCGGAAAGCGCCAAGATCGTAATTTGTAATAGTTATCTAGCCTCCGAAGACACCCTGATTGCAGGCACATTACCGGGAGGCATAACTGCGATGTGGACAGAAGGTACCGGCACATTGATGTTGATGGGTACCGCCAGCCTGGCTGATTATGAGACGGCGATTGAAAGTATCCAGTATATCAACCAAAGTGATAATGCCAACACCGCCATACGGACCATTTGTATCACCGTTTATGATGGTGTGCTGAATAGCAACACGGTGACTCGGTTGTTAAAAGTAAAACCGGTCAATGATTGTCCAACAGCAGTCCGGGATTCTATTTCAATATTGGAAAATACCCTGGTACCTGTTTTTAGTGTGTTGACCAATGATACGGATCCCGATCTGGATGTGCTTTCCGTATCCAAAATAAATAATGCCATGACTTTATCTGGAGTGGTAATCAACGGTGGTGCAGTGGGTTTAGATGCCATGACCGGAAACCTTAGTTTTATGCACACGACCGGATTTGGAGGTCTGGATAGTCTCAGTGAAGGAGAAATGTTCATCGCGCGGTTTGGGTATTCTGTAAGTGATGGCCTATGCGAAGCCAGTGACAGTGTGATCATCAAAATCACCGGAGTCAATGACGCACCCCTGATAGCCACTAATCTCATGGCAACAGACTCGATTTGTGCTTTTGAGCAAAGCGATACATTTTTAGTGACCTCTGCTTTTACAATCCTGGATGACGAGGACAATACGGATAGCGCTAAAATCTCGATTTGCCTTAATTATCTGGCTTCAGAAGATACACTTATTGTCCCAGCCTTACCAGGGGGTATTACATTTACCTGGGATGAAACCACCGGCACGGGGATGTTGATGGGATCCGCAACCAAAGCAGATTATGAAACAGCCATTGAAAGCATCCAATATACCAATCAGAACAATACCCCGGATATGACGCCCAGGCGTATTTGTATAACCGTTCATGATGGTTCATTACTCAGCAATCAGGTGACGCGTGAATTAAAAATAAAACCGGTCAACGATTGCCCGGTAGCAGTACGGGATTCCATATCGATATTTGAAAATGACGATATCGCAGCTTTTAATGTTTTAACAAACGATCAGGATGTGGATATGAATACCTTGTCCGTAACGAAGATCAATAACGCGATGAGTTTATCTATGGTAAATATCCATGGTGGATCAGTGACCATCAATGGAGTAACTGGGAATATGAGTTTCACCCAGACAACTGGTTTTACGGGATTGGATAGCCTTAGCGAAGGAGAAATGTTTTTTGTGAGATTTTCTTATACGGCCAGTGATCTTCAATGTGAAGATGCGGACAGTGTGATCATCAAAATCACCGGAGTGAATGATGCACCGCTGATTGCCAGTAATCTCATGACTACAGATTCCATTTGTGCCTTTGAACAACAGGATACTTTTTTAATGACTTCTGCATTTACGATCCAGGATGATGAAGCGAATACCGATAGCGCTAAAATCTCGATTTGTAACAATTACTTGTCTTCAGAAGACACCCTGATCGTGCCGGCATTACCCGGTGGTATAACGTTTAGCTGGAATGAAACTACCGGAACATTGATGTTGATGGGATCAGCTACGAAAGCCAATTATGAAGCAGCTATTGAAAGCATCCAGTACACCAATCAAAGTAATACTCCGAATTTGGCTTCCAGGCGTATTTGTATTACCTTGCATGATGGTGACCTGCTGAGCAATCAAGTGCCCCGCGAGCTGAAAATAAAACCGGTCAACGATTGCCCTACAGCCGTCAGAGATACTTTTTTAGTCAATGAAAATGCCTCTTTTCCAACATCTAATGTATTGACCAATGATACAGATCCGGAAATGGATATTTTAATGGTCACCCCGGCAATGAATGTTGTAAGTGGTGGAACTGCAAGTGTCTTCGGTGCAGGCGGTTTTTCATTTGCACATACTACCGGTCCTATGGGTTTGGATACTTTAAATGTTGGTGAAATGTTTTTTGCCCGGTCAGGGTATACTATAACTGATGGCGCTTGTATGGATAGCGATAGCGTCATCATTAAAATCACCGGGGTCAATGATGCACCGGTAGCGGATTCTAATTCCTATGTGGTTTCTCAAACTTCCGTTTTATCCGTGGGTGCACCTGGTTTACTAGCCGATGATGACGATATCGATCATAACGCTACCATCATGGTGGCCGCTGTAAAAGGGCTACCAGGGAATGTAGGTACTTTGATTACCTTACCTTCTGGTGCTGAATTGACTGTTAATGCCAATGGCTCATTTACCTATAACCCAAAATGTTTGGCCGCTGGTCTGGATACATTCTCTTATCAAATTAAGGACGAACACAATCTGTTCAGCGATACTGCCATAGTATACATCAATGTAGATCAAAATATGTGGTTTGTTGATGATAACGCAGGCACCATGGGTACCGGCAGCTTCAGTAATCCCTTTGATCAACTGTCGGATGCCGAAGCAGCTTCTGCGATTGGAGAGTATATTTTTGTGTTCCCCGGGACCTATGGCCAAAGCATCACCTTAAAAAACAGTCAAAAATTAATTGGGGCAGATGAAAACTGGAACTGCCCGAGTGGATCGACGATACGAACAGCCAGTGGGACCTCCACCATCACCGGGACCATCACACTTGCACAAAATGATACTATTAAGGGTATAGAAATGGGCAACAGTACTGCTGGTATGCCTATGTTACAGGACAATGGAACTTCTGTTTTAAATCTTTTGATCTCCAATACCAATCTAAATACCTCAACTTCAAGCGGTTTACGGATAGCTAATGGAGGGGCATTGAATGTCACAATAGATGCATTTAATTCTACTTCGCCTGCTGAAGCCATATTTATAAATAATTCTACAGGTAATTTGATAGTCTCATCTGGAACCATTAATCCAAGTACCGGAGGAGGAGATACTATGGTTACCATAAAAGGAAGTACGTTGAGCGCCATTATAAACGCAAGTATCAGTCAACCAAATAATTTCCCGCTTTCTTTTATTGGAGCCGGACATATGACTGGCACTGTAACATTTCAAACCGGAACCTTAAGTGCCTCCAATGGTTCGGGCTTGCAGTTTGATAATGCAGATGGCATTTATAATTTTAACGGACAAGTTACTCTGAGTGGTGGCGATGCAGGTGTTGATATTATCAATGGTTCAGGTGGTAACTTCTCATTTCTCAATACGGATATAATCAACCCAAACGGAGTAGCTTTCCTTGTAAACGGTGGCGGAGGTTCGATAGGACATTCAGGAACATTGACTAAAAACAGTTCAGGAAAGCTGATAGATATTCAATCCAGGACAGGCGGCTCGGTAACATTTAACGACCCTCTTACTTCTACTTCTCCTTCAACAGGAATAACTGTTTCTAATAACACGGGAGGTACAGTTACTTTCGGCGGCAACGCTAAAACATTAAGCACAGGAACCAACACCGCTATAACCATTGCAAGTAACTCAAATACCACTGTTAATTTTACTAATGGCGGATTGGATATTGATGTTACATCGGGTACAGGATTTAGTGCAACATCTAACAGCGGCACCGGTATTATATCAGTACAGGGAAGCGGAAATACAATTAACTCAACAACAGGGACTGCATTGAATGTAGTCAGTTCAACTATCGGCGGAAGCGATCTTAATTTTCAAAGTATTTCCAAAAATGGAGGTGTAAATGGTATTATTCTGAATACTACAGGAACTAGTGGAGGCCTCGTCGTCACAGGCACCGGTGCAGCAAATTCTGGAGGTACTATTCAAAACACAACTGGTGATGCAATATTGGCAACCAGTACACAAGACCTCAGCCTTACCCGGATGTTAATTTTAAGTCCGGCCGGAGATGGTATTAATGCCTCGGATTTAGGAGGCACTTGTCTTCTTTCTAATTCCACAATACAGGATTATGATGTAAACCGCACTGCTACTAAAGATGGTTACAGAATTATAAATACCAGCACAACTTTGACGTCTCTGACTATTACCGGTTGCACCTTCAATGGAACAACCTCTGATCTGATTAATCCGGGTTCTGGTGATGGTGTATTCATGGAGGCGCAGGGATCAGGGAATATGACGCTTATAGTGAATGGGAATACATCCTTTACGGAAATGTTTGATGATGGTATTCAGGTAAACGGGATCACCGGAGCAACTGCAACAGTTAATGTAACCGTGCAAAACTGCTCTTTCATTAATGCTGCCGTTCTTGGAAATGGCGGGGTTGGTTTATTCCCGTTCGGAGGGATAAACATGACAGCTCTTATTGATACCAATACTTTCGACAATATTATGTTTCCGGTTACCAATCTCGGTGCTGTTAGTATGACAAATGGCCTTACGGCTAATGCTACCATAACAGTTCAAAATAATACTATGAATAATCTTGTCGGTTCACGTGGTATCACCATTACAGCAGACGGAACCAGTTCAAATACGTTGGTATTCGATAACAATACTATTGACAGCCTTGGCTCTTCAACAAAAAGTGCAATTTCAGTTAACTGTTTGAATACAGCTACTGCAAATGTGAAGATAAGGAACAACCTTATCGGGCAAGGAGGAACTTTATATCCCAGCGCTGTTTCAGCTTTGGCAGATGTCGTTTTAATTACATCTCAGAACTCAGCAGTAATAAATGTTTTGTTAAGTGGAAATACTATTACAGCGAATACAGGATTTGAAGTAATGAGAACCCGTGCAATTAATTCTTCAACCATAAATGCAACCGTAACCGGAAATAACCTAAACGATAATGCAGGGGTGCACGTAGAATTTGAGGCAGTAACGGGATCTGGTGCAGTAGTAGGAGGCACAGTATGTCTTAATATTTCGGGAAATGTAGTGCCGGCAGCAGGAGTTGGAGTAATTCGGATTACTGAAAATGCAGCTCCCGGTGCAATTAATGTAACCCAATCAAGCTCGGCTACAGTTTCAACTGGAAATAGCAACGCCACAGTCACGTTAACTGGTGCGCCTCTGTTCGGACAACCTACCTGCACTATGCCGCTGCTTTTTGCACGTGGAGGAATAGATAAAAAAATAATAATAACGAAGGAGATGCCTCTTAATCAGAAGGCATTGGATTCAAGGGTTGGTATTGCTATTCAATTATGGGAAACTACGGGTATAACCAAAGAGCAGATAGCTATATTAAACAACCTGGAGTTTAAGGTAGATGACCTTCGCACGCTCCATCTCGGTGAAACTGATGGGCAGAATATTTTGCTGGATAAGAATGCGAATGAGAACGGATGGTATATCGGCCAGGATGATGATAGCAAATTATTCAACAGGCTTATTTCTGTAACACGCAGCTATACTACGGAAGAAACTGAAGCGGCCGGTCGTGTTGACCTGCTTACAACGATCTTGCATGAGATGGGGCATTCGTTGGGATTAACGGATACTTATGATCTCAAAGACCGTGATAATATAATGTATGGTTATCTCAGCAATGGAGAACGTCGCATTCCTGCGGTAATTGATGCCGCAACTTCGAAGAGCCTGGTAAAATAGAGAAAGTAAAAATAACATGATGTCCCAAGGAATCCAATTATAATATATCGATATGCTTTCTGCATTTTTTGAATATAAACTGATTAACGCTCATGGTTTTTTATCAAGGGAATTTACTTTTTGCAACCTTGAATCAACGATTAGATTTTGTTTTACTGAATAATTTGATACGATGACAAATAACCGAATTTGCAACCTGTTTTATAATTCAATACAGTTTATATTGGTTTTTATTCTGGGAATACAGGTACTCCATGCGCAGTTTTCTTTCCCTTTCACCATCCCTGAATTGCAGAATGGCAAACAAATCATTATACAGTATAAAGTCCTGGTCAACAATACTTTTAATCCGCTCAATACAAACAGCATTACTGAAATTACAACTGCTTCTTCAGATAATTTTCCTCCCGTAAGTGATACTGCCATAACCGCCGCTTCTTTTTTTGATTGTGCAGATTTTAATACCCGGATCTATGTAGATTCAGCAGCAACTGCAGGTTTAAACAACGGCAGTTCCTGGGCCAATGCGTTTGTGGATTTGCAATATGCCTTAGCTGCGGTACAATTATGCCCGGTGGATACGATACTGGTGGCACAGGGCACGTATTTCCCGGATACTTTAGGAGGAAGTGCGATTAATAGAGATATCAGTTTTAATATACCCAATGGGATCGTGGTTTTGGGGGGATATGGACATGGAGCGGACTCCCTGAACCGGGACTGGTTATGCAATAAAACCATATTATCAGGGGATATTGATCATGATGATCTTTTAGATGATGAGAATTCTTATCATGTAGTCACCACTACCAATGTGAGCGAACAAACCATAGTGGATGGATTTTGTATAACGGAAGGTAATGCAAACGGAACTGATATAGATGGTCAAGGCGGTGGGTGGTACAATGATGGTAGCGGACTTGGGAACAGTTCTACACCGACAATACGCAATTGCACCATATCCGGAAATATTGCTGATCTGGGAGCTGGTCAATACAATAATGGAATTGATGGTGGCAATGCTTCTCCAATCTTTACAAATTGCATTATATCAGGAAATAAAGCAAATTTTGAAGCAGGAGGGTTTTATAATGCAGCCACCGGGGGAACCAGTTCTCCACGCTTTACCAATTGTATTATTTCGGGAAATAATGGTGGAG
>JAWXBI010000188.1:0-14475 GCA_034439915.1 Saprospiraceae bacterium
CCTTCACCTTTTAACCTTCAAGCTAAATTGTTGAAGTGCTGAACTGATGAATTGTACGTCACCCCTCTCCCAGTCCCTTTAACCCTTTAACCCTTCGTTTATGTTCAAAACCGCCTATCGAAGTCTTATCAAAAGAAAAGGCTTCACCCTGCTCAATGTCCTGGGGTTAGCTGTAGGAATGACATCCTGATATTGATTTTTCTTTACACAATGCCTGAAACCTGAAAGCTGAAAGCTTAACCCTGATTAAGGTTGATTTTATTTAATTTCATCATTACTTGACAGTTTCACTGACCAGTAGTTATATTAGCAAAAAATATCCTAATTGTAATTCGTAATTCGTAATTCTTAATTCGTAATTGATATGAATCCATCACAAAAATTCTTAGCTAAATTCGGACTAAAAGATCCGGAACCTATAAATGAACTAACGATCACAGATCAGCCAATTGACCCCTCAATTCCTAAAGACCATAAAGACAGAAGGAATTTCCTTAAAAAATCCATCGGCGGCCTGGCTATGGGTAGTTTTTTATTTTCTACCACTGAAGAAACATTGGAACATTCGACTTCAAAAGTCAACCGGTTTTCAGCTCCATCAGACCTGAAAATTACTGACATGAAGTACGCGGTGGTCCTCAATGGCAATGGACGTTGCCCGATTATTAAAATTGAAACCAACCAGGGATTGGTAGGCTTAGGTGAGGTCAGGGATGGTGCCGACTGGCGATATGCGTTGTTTCTTAAAAGCAGGATTAAAGGCATGAACCCTTGTAGTGTAGAACATATTTTTAAACGGATTAAACAATTTGGTTTTCATGCCCGCCAGGGTGGGGGTGTTTGTGCAGTTGAAATGGCGCTCTGGGACCTGGCTGGAAAAGCATATAATGTGCCTTGTTATCAATTACTTGGAGGAAAATACAGGGATAAAGTCCGCCTTTATGCCGATACCCCCCAGTCCAAAGATCCGGTGGTATTTGCAGAACGCATGCGGGTGAGAATGAAGGATAAGGGTTTTACCTTCTTGAAAATGGATTTTGGGATTGAATTGGTGAGGGATATCCCCGGTACCATCGTCAATGGCAATTTCTGGGATGTGAACAGGCAATGGTCCAATGAACCTATGAGTTATGGCGCCATGTTGCACCCGCTCACTCAGGTCCAGATCACGGATAAAGGATTGGAAGAAATTTGTAAATACGTTGCAAAAGTCAGGGAAGTAGTTGGTTATGAAATTCCATTGGCTTCTGACCATTATGGCCATTTTGACCTTAACAATGCCATCCGGCTAGGCAGGGCAGTAGAAAAATACCGGCTGGCCTGGTTGGAGGATATGATACCCTGGCAACTGACTTCACAACTAAAAGAGATCAAAACCTCTTTTGAAACTCCATTATGCACCGGTGAAGACATTTATCTCAAGGAAGAGTTTGTCAAATTGTGCGATACTCAATCCGTTGATATCGTGCATCCTGACCTGGCTACTTCTGGCGGTCTGTTGGAAACGAAAAAAATCGGAGATTACGCTGAAGAACGTGGAATCGCTATGGCTATGCACTTCGCCGGACTGCCGGTTTCGTTTATGGCCAACGTACATTGTGCGGCAGCTACGCAGAATATGATGGGGCTGGAAAACCATTCCATAGATGTCCCGTATTGGCCCAATCTGGTGAAAACCGCCGATGGAAAACCGCTGTATGAAAACGGATTTGCTGCAGTGCCTGAAACACCGGGGTTGGGAATTACACTTAACGAAGACGAGTTGAAACTTCATTTAGCCCCGGAAAACACCAATTTCTTTGGGCCTACTACTGAATGGGATAATATTCGGAGTTGGGATAGGCTGTGGAGTTAGTCAAATAGTAATAAGGAGTCAGGAATCAGGAATCAGTGTGAGCAGATCGATCACTGAATTTTGGTGACTGGTAAAACCGCAACTATATTTATACCGCTCTCCTAAAATGATCAACCATATGAAGGACTATTTCCGGAAAATTGTTCAATCTTCTGAATCGCTCACCCAAAGCAATGCAAAGGAAAGAAGAAAATATTTCAAAAACATATTTCAAAAAGTAAAAGTGTTAAGGGATTTGTAAATGGGCCCTTCACCCTTTCCCCTTCTAATGTTGTTTTCCCCGCAATCTGATTATACAATTTTCCATCGACCGGTACTGGTGATAAGCCGCTTTCCAAATATGCCCCTTATGCCTCTTTACCGCTTCCGGGTCCGTGTCCATACCGTTAGGATACCATTCCCCATTTTTGTGGTCAATAAAATACTTATCGATATAATTCCATTGTTTTAAAAACTTTTGATAGTACTGCAGTGGATCGTTGGGGTAGAGGTCAGCCATGATGAGCAGGGTATTCAAGCCCTCTGACTGAGTCCACCAATTTTTATTGGGATGCGTGATCGTAATTTGGGGCTCTCCTTTAAAATAATACCCTTCATCATAAAAACCTCCCAGGGAATCATCCCAGCCAAACATCAGGCACTGGTCGGTCATTTTTTTTGCTATTGTCCAGGTGACACGGTCATTTTTCCACCCGGCTATATGGGAGGCTTCCATTAATAAATAGGCGGTTTCGATATCGTGTCCAAAGGAGGCATGATCCAGATTATGGTGCCGGAGGATACTTTCCCGGGTAGAATCCACAAAACTGACCGGTGTCCAATCCGGCTGGAAAAATAAAACGAGGTTGCCTTTTTCATTGACCATGGTATCCCTTATAAGAAGGATCATTTCTTCCAATCGTTTTTTTACCCGCTCGTCAGGCCAGGCCTGGTAAAATTCGGTAAACGCTTCCAATAAATGGATCGAACTATTCTGGTCCTTATAACCCAGGTCAGAAGTGGATGGAGTGGCAACCGTCCTGCTCTGCCTTTCCCCCTGTCGGGACAAATGTTGGAAATAACCCAGGTGAACCGAATCGTGGCTATGCTTTTCCAACCAGTCAAATGATTTTTTCGCCAGGCTGAGGGCGGCAGTATCCCCGGTTGCCAGGTAGTATGCGGACAACCCATAGAGTCCGAATGCGTTGCCATAGGCGGTTTTATCACCTGCCCCTTTGACCATTCCCTGACGGTCTACCAGGGTAAAAAAACCACCGAATTCGTTATCCCACACTTTATCCTGCAAAAACAGGAAACCATGCCGGGCATAATCCGTATAGGGACGGTCGCCGGGAAATTGTTTGATGGCCTTGGAGTTGTTCCACAAATGCCTCGACTGCGAAACGATCATTTTATCCTGGTCCCCGGTGGGTTTGAATTCAGCATCAAAACTGGACAAATAACCTCCAAATAATGAATCTATAGCCGCCGGATACCAGGTGTGTACCAGGTTTTCTTTTAATAGCGTTTCCATCTGGTCGGCCAGCTCTTTCTTCTGATCCAATTGATGTTTTTCCGGTTGGCAGGCCAGGATCATCATCACGTAAACCAGCCCAATCCAATTTTTCATATCAGCCATATTATAAATGCAGTTAAGTTCTAAATTTAGGAAAAACTAAAAATTTGGTCCCAAATATTTAAATCGGACTTCAAAAAAATCGATCACCACCAAGGAATTTAGCCTTAAACGCCCGGAAACAGTTAGTTTGTTGGATTAACCGGAAAGTTTGTATTTTAACTCGATATAGAATTACTCATTGGATCTATGGAAATTGAAGTTAAAAATCTGGATCATGTAAAAATTGTCATCCTGACCGGTGACCTCAATGCCAATACCTCGGGGGAAGCTGAGACTAAAATCAATCAGTTAATCATGGGGGGCAACCGAAAACTCATTATTGACCTTGAAAATTTAAACTATATTTCAAGCGCGGGTCTGAGGATCTTTCTGGCTTCGAATAAGCTGATCCGCAAGATGAATGGAGAAATCCGGTTTTGTACCCTCAACCCCACGGTCAAAGAAGTGTTTGAAATCTCCGGTTTTAATTTGATATTCAAACTTTATCCGGACCAGGATTCTTCCATTGCTAGTTTTACCTAATCCGTCCAGGTTTGAAGTATGACCCTTGAAATTGCCAATCAACTCAGAGAAATAGAAAAAGTCCAGATTCAACTGGTTGATTATCTGAAAGAACTTCCCCTGGACGATTACGACCGTAAAAAAATATTTATTGCGGTAGATGAAATCCTGAGTAATATCATCAACTATGGTTATGACGACAATGAACGGCACACCATTCAGATCCGTTTTGATGCCACTGAAACCGGCATGAATATGGAGTTTATTGACGACGGAAAATATTTTGACCCCATACATTTTGTCCGCCATCATCTGCCAAAAGTCCAGCTGGACGATGAGAAAAGCGGCGGTTTGGGACTACACCTGGTACACCGGCTGATGAACCAAATGCAATACAACCGGGTGGACGATAAGAATAGGCTGATCTTAGGTTTAAACTATACGAATAACAATCAATAAATAACAAAAAACGGTTTATGAGCATAAAGATTTACTTAGGGTTGATCGGGATACTGTTCACCGCAATGACATGGGGACAAACCCAGCAGCAACCTCCCACCGCAAAGTATTATGTCAGTGGGGATTCCACCTTGTATTGGAATAAAAGTTTGCCGGTGTATATCAAACTGGCCACCACACCGGATGGCGCAGGAGTCAACCTGACCAGTAAAGAATTTGCTCAATATACCAACCCCATCTACCTGGATACTGAAGGGCCAAACTATATCCGCACCCGGTATGCTGTGGATAAAGATTCCCGGGAAATAAAATCGCCGAAAACGGAAGTGCTGCTGGAAGTAGTGGCAGACGGCCAGCCACCCGCGACCTCTATCAGCTTTAAGAATGCCAATACCTATACCGTCGATTCCAAACACTACTATGGCCCCGGCCTTCAGTTTGATTTATTTTCAGAAGATAAATATGCCGGTGTCGAAGGTATATTGGTGGCCATAGACAATGAAAATTATAGCCCCTACCGCTCTACCCAATCTATCCTGAAAGAGGGGCCATTGACTATCCGGTACCAGGCTGTTGACCGGGTAGGTAACCTGGAACCGGTAAAATCAACGGCTATCATATCCGATCTTTCACCACCTTCCATTACGCATAATATAAATGGGATCTCCGACAGCAACACTATAGCCTCTTCATCCACTATCTATTTTACCGCTACGGATAATCTTTCCGGGGTTTCAAAATCATATTATCGTTTCGATGATCAGTCATTTATTGTTTATCCGGGTTCCAACCTCAACCTAAGCCACCTGGATGATGGCCCCCATGTATTGGAGTATTATTCGGTAGATTTTGTGGGCAACCGGAGTACCAATACAACGTTCAGTTTTTACTATGATAAACTGGCCCCCCTGACCGCTTCAGATATCCTTGGGGACAAATACCTCTATCAGGAAAAAGTATATTTTTCCGGAAGGACCAAGATGAAGCTCACCGCTATTGACAATAAAGCGGGTGTAAAAGAAATTTATTACGCGGTAGACAATGATCAATTTAAAATTTATGAAGATCCTTTTTACCTGCCATCCTTACAGGGTAACCATACGATCAAATTTTATTCAGTTGATCGCCTGAGCAACCGGCCCAGCGGAGCGGAGGAATATAAACACAATATCAATCTGGTATTCCTCGACCTTACCGGACCCGATATCTCCCATAACTTCAGCGGTCCGACCTTTAAAACAGCGGATGAATTGTTTCTGGGCCCCCTGACCTCCATCAACCTGGTGGCCAAAGACAATCAATCCGGGTTACAATACATCAGTTATAGTATCGATGGAGTCCAGGCAGAGACCCGGTATGATAAACCCATTGTCCTGAATGTTTCTTCCGGCAAACATAAAATTGAAATGTTTGCTTATGATAATGTAAACAACCGGAATATCCACCAGACTGAAATCCATTTTGATTCCGGGGCACCGCAAATCCTGCCTAATTTCAGCACCAAAATCATGGAGCAAAAAGAAGGCCTCCCGGTTTATCCAGCCTATACGGTTCTTTTTCTGGCGGCTACTGATGAGATTGTGGGCAATGATAAAATATTTTATTCCATCAATGAAGGTGCCGAACAAACCTACTCCAATCCGATATCGAATTTTCAAACCGGTAAAAAATATGATATTAAAGTCAGGGCTGTTGATAAGGTAGGCAATGAATCCAGGCAGACCGTATCCTTTTTTACCCTTAATAAATAGATCAGGTGGACACATTCTTGGCATGGTGTAGGTTAAAAATTAGGTATTTATTATTGTTGAAGTTTGTCGGTGGCCTGGCTTTTCTGATAACTGCACAGAAACAACCCTTGTCCAGAAACGATTCTGCTTTTGTCCGGGATGCCGAGTTAAAGTATACAGACGCCCTCGCGCAAAACAACCTTAAATCGGCCTCCCATTATTTAAATGAAATGGCTTTTAGATATTGGACACATAATGATTACCCCAGGGCAATAGAATATTATGAAAAATCCCTGGAACTCAATACCGGTCTGGGCAATGAAAATGGTATGGCCATGATCTTCAGCAACCTGGGTTTGTTATATGCAGACCTGAAGAAACACGATAAATCCCTGGAATATTTTCAAAAGACCCTGGCCGCCCGGAAGGCTTTTGGCCAGAAAGAAGGGGTAGTGCAGGCTTTGCTAAATTGTTCCAGTGCATTAAACGCCATGAAACGTTTTGATGAATCCATTGCGTTGCTCGAAGAAGCCAATGCCCTGTCCCGTCAAATACCCAGTCAGGACCTGATGCTGGAGTATTTACTGAAATGTTATGCCAATTTATCCGAAACGTACGAAAAAGCGGGCAACCTGAAACAGTCCAGATATTATTATGAATCGTATAAAATTTTTCTGGAGAAAAGCAAAAAAGCAGACCTGGACCGCTTGAGAAATGCCGTAGAGGAAGAAAAACTCCGCGCTGAATTAGCGGAGATTGAGGAGCAACAGAAAACACAGGAACTTTTGAAAAAACAATTTGAATTGAAGATCGCTGAAGTTGAACTGAGTAAATCGGATTCGTTTAATAAGGTATTGGATTTTAACCTCACCAACGCCCAGTTGGAAGTGCTCGCCTTGCATCAAAAATCAGAAATTGACAGCCTCAACGCCGCGAATGAACAAATACTCAACCGCGCAACCATCGCCAGGGAAAGGTCATTGCGCAACATTTTCCTGCTCGTAACGGCAGCTATACTCGCCATCAGCTTTTTTATTTACAAAAATTATATACAGGTCAAACGCTCCAGGGCATTGCTCGCTGAAAAAAATAAGGTGATTGAAAAACAAAATGCTGAATTGGCAGGGCTCAACCGCATTATAGCAAAACACAATGAAAGGATGAAGAAGGAATTGGATGTAGGCCAGGAAATCCAATTGAGCATGTTGCCCAAAATATACCCACCTACCCAATTACTCGATATGTATGCCATGCTGGACCCGGCAAGGGAAGTCGGGGGCGACTTGTATGAATTTTTTATGATTGACGAAGATCATTTGTTATTTGGCATCGGAGATGTCTCCGGCAAAGGAGTACCGGCGGCCTTATTTATGGCGGTGACCAAAACACTGGTCAAGGCGCATGGCGGTAAAGTGTATTCACCTTCCGAAATCCTCACCGCTGTCAATATCGACATCACCGCAGCCAATGAACAATCTATGTTTGTGAGTTATTTTCTGGGGATTTTGCACCTGTCTTCCGGACGGCTTTATTATAGTAATGCGGGACACTTGTTTCCCATTTTAAAAAATAACGGAAGTTGCCGCAAACTGGATGGCCTTCATGGTCCGGTATTAGGAGCTATAGAAGATTACACGTATACGGAAGCCAGCATTGAATTGCAGCCAGGAGAAATTTTGCTGCTTTATACCGATGGTGTATCTGAAGCAATGAATGAAAAACAGGAAGTTTATTCAGATGAAAGACTTATCCAGTGTATGAACAAGATTAAACAAAAAGATGTCCAGGAGCTGATCAACGCCATCTCCAAAGATGTGGTGGTACACCGTAAAAATGAAGAACAATCCGATGATATTACGATGCTCGCTCTCAGCCTAAAAGCCTGAACAATTTACCTGGATTAGCCGGTTAGGGTTCCCGAACCATACCATCGAAAGCCAATTGAATTTGCAGCGGAGAATCCGGGTTATAAATTTCAAGGTACCGGCGGCTGTCGACTAAAAATTTGTCCAGTTGCACATCATCCAGGGTATGATCAGCATGGAACAGGCATAAAGTACTGACCTTAGACAAGACGGCCATTTCAATGGCTATGAGATTGCTGGAATGTCCCCAGTTTTGTTTAGTGTACAGGTGGTCTGCCAGGTTAAACTGTCCATCAATAATGAGGATATCCGCGTTTTTATAAAATTCGATGAACGGGTTGTCCACATCATCGACTGAATCATGGTGTTCAATATCTGTACTGTAGATCACTTTTTTCCCTGCCTGTTCAAAACAAAAACCGTAAGACAGGCCGGGGTGAGGTTGTTCAATGACTTTGACTGTAATATTTCCTATCGAATACTTTTGTTCCGGGTCCAGGCTATGGAAACTGATATTGGAACCCATATCTTCCAGCAATACGGGAAAACTGGGAGGGTTCTGTTGATGGATAAAAGCATTTTCAAGTTCCTGATGCACTCCCCAGATCCGGATCACTGTCCCCTGGATATAGGCTGGGATAAAAAATGGGAACCCCTGAATATGGTCCCAATGGAGATGGGACATAAACAAATTGATCACTTTGGGAGCAGCCTCCCGATTAGACACCAGGTATTTTCCCAGATCCCGGATACCAGACCCCGCATCGCAAATAATGATTTCATCACCTCCGGTAATTTCTACACAAGGGGTATTGGAGCCATACGTAGAGCGCACAGCAAATGGCAACCCCTGGAGAAATTCATCCAGATTGGAGGATGAATTCAACCCCGCATCAATGGCTTTTTCCAGGGCAAATCTCAATTTATAATCAATACTATCTGATTTTACCGAGGAGGGCAGCGAACCGCGACATCCCCAAAACTTTACCTTCATCGGGTTGAATGGACAGGTTTTAAATTGAACAATCCAAACCCGAATATAAAGCAGAATTATTCAATCCACGGTTTTGCACGTCCTGATTTATTTTGACACAGTACCGGACACCGTGGAATTTGTAAAAGGGTTGACATTTTAAGCGCCTGTTTTTACCCGAAAATCCGCACAGTTGTTGTATCAAAACCGAACACTATTTTTATTTTTACCTAGGGTAAGTATCAGATATTCAAATATTTACCAATGTGGCATATAGTTTACATTAAATGGTGTGTGATGAAGAATTTTGTATTATGACCTATAATAATTTTGCCCGGAATCAGACGTTGGCCCTTACCGTAATTATAGTCGCTAGTGTAACCTTGGTCCGGTTATTATCTTCGATTTTGAGATCAGGCTCACCTCCAGAATAAATGATCTATCTCACTTACTAACACTTCAAATGATTCTTAATTCCTTTAAACACATCTTTCGCAACTTATACATCCGGCGTTACCACACGCTGATCAATGTATTGGGCCTGGCTATAGGCATAGCCTCAATTGTCTGGGGTTATCAGACTTATCGGTTTAGTTTTAGTTTTGACAATTTTCATCAGCACCGGGACCAGGTGTACCGGGTGTTGACAAAATCCGCCGGACGTGAATCGTTCAATGGTTATTGTCCTTTGCCGGTGGGACCATTGGCAAAAAATGAATTCTCCGGAGTCAAAGAATTCGTCCGCATCGAAGGATTAAACCTTACGGTTAAAGCAGGCCAGGAAGAAAGTCTGACGTCCTATGTCACGTATACCGATCCTGCTTTTTTTGATTTTTTTAATTTCCCGCTGCTCCGGGGCTCTAATGATATTAATGACCGGGCAGCTATTTTGCTCACTGAAAAAAGCGCTAAACGTTTTTTCGGTAGCCAGGATCCAATCGGGCAGACCTTGTTGTTCCATGCCGGTGAAGCCTATCAGCAACCCCTCAAAGTAGCTGGTATATTAAAAGATCCTCCCATCAATTCTTCTATCCAGTTTGATGTGATCACCAATTTTAATAACTACATCAAATCAGATTCTAATTTTCTCCAGTCCGATGATTGGAAATGGATGGTAGATGTCCTGTTTCTGAAAATTCCTAATCCGGCAGATGCCGCCCGCATCAATAAAGATTTGTCCAAATACCTTCCTATTCAAAACGATGCACGCAAGGATATTCAATTGTCTCAATTCGATCTTCTTCCGTTTTCAAAATCCGCCAATAGGGACAACATTAACAGCAATGCGTTGCATGAAAGGCCAGATGATTCAGCGGCTTTTGGTCCATTGGTATTGGCTATACTCATACTCATTTCTTCCTGCCTCAATTTTGCAAACACCACGGTCTCCCAATCCAACCAACGTTTGAAAGAAATGGGGGTTAGAAAAGTATTAGGAGGTACTAAAAGTCAGTTGATCCTGCAATTGTTACTGGAATGCGGAGTCATGGTAATGCTGGCCTTATTCCTGTCTATTTTAATGAATTATTGGTGGTTTCCGACATTCAATAACATGTTTGAAGGATTAAAAATTAGTGCGAATTATTTACACGATGGGGTTTTGATTAAGTTTTTATTGTTTTTGATTTTTTTAGTTACTGTCGTGGCAGGCTTATATCCTGCTTATTATGTGAGCCGGTACAATGCCACTCAAATTTTCAGGGGTACTTTAAAATATGGGGGTACCAATTTATTCTCCAGGGTGTTATTGGGCTTGCAAATAATCATCTCATTCATTACTATAATTGCTGGGTTTGCTTTTTCAAGAAACTCAACTTTCCAGAAAAATTTTAATTTCGGCTTCGAGATGAATAATATCATTGGTGTACAGGTCACCAAAGACAGTTATGAAAGTTATGCTAATACTTTGAAACAATCCAAAACGGCTGATCTCATTGCCGGTACCCGAGGCCATATCGGATATTCCTGGAGGAATGTAAGCCTGGAAGCCAAAGGGGAAAAAAAAGAAACTCGTTTTATTGAAGTGGGGGACCATTACAATGAAATGATGAAGTTGGAACTTGTCCAGGGCAAGTGGTTTGATGTCAATAATGAAGCGGATATCAAACATTCAATTGTGATCACCGAAAAAGCCGCTAATCAATTTGGATGGGCTTCCCGGGATGCTTTGGGGCAATCCATACGGTACGACAGTATCTCGACTACGGTAATCGGTGTGGTAAAAGATTTGTACATGACCGGATTTTTTGATGATATGGAACCGGTGGTTTTTACCAAAGTACCCGCCAATGCCTACCGCCATATTTTAATTAAGTCAAAACCGGACCAGTTGACTGGAATGTATGATGAAGCCAAAAACTTATGGACCGGTTTATATCCTATGAAACCGTTCAATGCCTATTATCAGAATGAGCTGGCCGCTGAAGGTCAGAAGGTCAATGAAAGCATTGCTACCATATTCTTTTGGTTTGCCATTATCTCCGCGTTATTGACGGCAACCGGAATGTTTGCTTTAATTTCATTGACTATATTAAAGAAGATGAAAGAAATTGCGATCCGAAGGGTTGTGGGTGCTTCTGCCCGAAACATTGTAATCCTCGTAAACAAAAGTTATTTTTGGATATTTTTAATAGCATCCTTTCTCGGCATTTACGGAGGGTACGCATTGACCAAATTATTAATGGATCTTATTTTTAAGATTAATATAGGAGTCAATGCGACCACGGTTTTATATTCTATCCTCGGGGTTTGTTTCCTGGTGATCCTGACCATGGGTTTCAAAATCTGGCAAATCCTCAACCTGAAACCCACCCAGATCCTGAAATCCAATCAATAATTTGTTAATCTCTGATCTCATGAAATACATTTTTTGTCTATGCTGTACCTTCCTGCTGCCCCGCTTAAACGCGCAGACTGCCGAAGACCGGGCTGGTGTTGAACGCGCGCTGCTAAATTATGTTGAAGGGTTTTATGAAGGCGATACAATCAAATTGATGGAGAGCCTCAAACCCGGTGTGCATAAGATTGGGTATTGGAAAAATAAAACTTCCGGCGCATATGATTTCGATGGACAAATGACGTATGCGGATGCCATTGCGTACAGTAAAAATGTGTTGCTCAAAAAAAACTTTGCTAAACCCGGTTCAGTTAAAAAAGCAGTGGTGCTGGATGTCAGTGAATATACAGCCAGTGGAAAAGTATATGCCTGGTGGGGTATAGATTATATCCTGTTGTCGAGGCACGGCAACAAATGGATGATCGAACAAGTATTGTGGGAAGGCCCTCCACAAGCTAAATAATGATTTTTTTCAAAACCGATAAATGGAATAAACTAAATAGTACTAATGATAGATTTACGTAATGTTTTTAAATGGATAAACGTAGGGGGTGCCCGGAATTTTTTACTGAGGGACCTCACCTTACATATTGAAGAAGGAGAATTTATTTCGATCATGGGCCCTTCCGGTTCAGGGAAAACGACCTTGTTGAATGTGATTGGCATGCTGGATAATTTTGATGAAGGAGAATACCGCTTTCTGCATGAAGAAGTCCACAAAATGAAAGAAAAACAAAGGACTCAATTGTATAAACAGTATATCGGGTTTGTATTTCAGGCTTATCACCTCATCGATGAATTGACGGTATATGAAAATATTGAAACCCCCTTGTTGTATCAGGATGTAAAAGGTGGTGAACGCAAGGCGCTGGTAGCAGATATGCTCGACCGGTTTAATATCGTAGGGAAAAAAGATTTGTTTCCAAGTCAACTGAGCGGGGGACAGCAACAATTGGTGGGAATAGCCCGGGCCCTGATTGCCAAACCCAAACTCATCCTGGCCGATGAACCTACCGGTAACCTCAACAGCAAACAAGGAGAAGAGATTATGAGCATATTTAAGGAATTGAATCAACAAGGTGTAACGATCATTCAGGTGACCCATTCTGAAAAAAATGCTACTTACGGAACACGGACCGTGGAACTGCTGGATGGCAGGATTAATAATTGATAATTGATAATTGATATTAATATTGAATTAAGAATAAATTATGAAAAATAGTTTAGTATGCTTTGTGCTTTTGTTCTCCATCGTGAATATTTCTGCACAAAAAATATATACCCTCGACGAATGTATCGAGCTAGCACTAAAAAACAGTTTGTTGACCCAAAGGGCTGTACTGGACATGCAGGATGCCGGTACTGATATTATTCAATCGAAACAAAATAGGATCCCCGGTGTCGATGTCGGTGCAGGTCATGGTCTCAATTTTGGGCGCAGCATTGACCCGTCTACCAATGATTTTATCAATCAACAAATTACCCGGGGTGGGTTTTACGGGAGCGCTTCCTTGCCGCTATGGCAGGCCGGACGATTAAACCATACGATAAAACAATTTCAATATGCGGAGGAAGCATCGCGTTGGGCATTAAAAAATGAGCAGGACAATCTACGACTACAGGTGATCCTGGCTTATTTGCAGGTGCTGAGTAACCAGGAATTGGCCAACAGGTTAAAAATACAGGAAGCATTGACCTCCCAACAACTCGACCGCCTGGAAGATATGGATAAAAATGGGGCGGTATTGCCAAGCCAAATTGCGGACATGCGCGGTCAGCAAGCCTCAGACCAACTCAATATCCTCGATGCCAATCAACAAATCAACACCAGTAAGCTGACTTTATCCCAATTGATGAATATACCGTTTGACCTTACTATGCAGATTGCTCAGGATCTGGATGCCGCACAAATTAGGAGTGGTACTACTGAAAAAGCCAACCTGAGCGAAGCTATGGGCAAACATCCCATGATCAGGTCCTTCGAGTTTACCACCCAAAGTGTACAATCTTTTATACACGCACTTAAAGCAAGGCGTTATCCATTGGTCAGTGTTAATGCAGATATGGGGAGCAATTACTCCAGCGCTTACCAGGTGCAGGGTCAATCGGTTTCTTATATCAGGCAGGTAGGCAATAATTTTAATTATGCTATAGGACTCTCGCTGAACCTGCCTATCCTCAATAATTATCAACTACGATCTGGAATAAAAAAAGCACAGACCCAATTGACCAGGGCGCAACTTGACCTTAACCAATCTAAAAATGCCATCCAGCAAAGAATAGAAGAAGCCTGGTTGCTTCAACGAAATGCGGTGGAAAAATACCGTGTGCTGGAGGGACAGGTGACTGCATTTAAAGAATCTTTCCGGATAGCCGATGTGCGTTTTAACCAGGGCGTACTTCATTCAGTAGAATACCTGATCGTGAAAAACAACTTGGACCGGGCAGAAAACCAACTTATTGCTGCTAAATATGAACTGGCTTTCAGGAATAAAGTAGTTGAATTCTACGCTGGTTTGAAATAGGTTACTTTAGGCGTCCCCGCGGTTGCTTTAGGCGTCCCCGCGGTTGCTTTAGGCGTCCCCGCGGTTACTTTAGGCGTCCCCGCCTAAAGGTTAAACTCACCGCTGGATCACCA
>JAWXBI010000189.1:0-15968 GCA_034439915.1 Saprospiraceae bacterium
GCTCCCAGGGAAGTGTGTTGGATAAATTGTCTCCTTTTCATGGATAATGATATTTTTTTCTAAATATAGACTATTTTGAAGATATGCTCAGGCCGCCCCGCTTAATAAATGGCTCCTTAATAAATTGGAAAATATTTAATTGGGTAAATTTTTTACAATACCGGTTGGAAAGCGGTTTGTTATTTTGAGCTTTAATTATTTTAATCTATGCCAGTACCAAAAAACAAAACGACAACCACAGACCCGGTAGCTCAGGCGACCGCTTCACAAATAGCCAACATCGAAAAAACCACGGATAAAAAAATAGATGCCTGGATGGCGATAGTGAATCAAAGTGGTTTGACCAAACATGGAGAACTGGTCAGTTTTTTAAAAGACCATCATGGGTTCACCCACGGTAATGCCAACCTGGTGGTGCATTATTCAAAACAAAGTTATGCCGGTGCGGAATCAAACGATACGGATTGGGTAACCGAACAATACAAAGGCAAAGAAAACCTCAGGCCCTGGTATGATAAAATTATGGCGGCAATAATGGAGTTTGGCCCCGACATTGAAGTGGCCCCAAAAAAAGCCTATGTCAGCCTGCGCCGTAAAAAACAATTTGCCATCCTCCAACCTTCTACCAAAGACAGACTGGATCTGGGACTCAATATAAAAGGGGTGCCACCATCCGGATTTGCCCTTGCAGCGGGGAGTTGGAATGCCATGTGCACCCACAGGATCAAGGTCGAAGATGAAAAAATGCTGAATTCAAATTTGGTTCAATGGATACGCAAGGCTTATGACCAGGCAGGCTAATCCCCTTGTTAATTGATCACTTTGTAAACTGCTGTCAGAATACAGTCAGTTTTTTATTGAACGATTACTTTTTTCGTTTCGTTTTGGTTGGAACGATCAAAACAATTGTTTTTTAACAACCAGTGGCCTCAACTCCCGGGAATTAAAGCGCCCGGAACGATTTGAAAAACGAATTAAAAAAGTTTGCAATTTCAGGTTGGAAGGGGGAAAACCATCCCATAAAATAAGGGAAAAAACGAATCAATCATTTTTCGGTTTTGCTGCCGGAAAAGGTTTGCTTTTTTAGTAAAAATCCCAAACTTAAAAATCCTTTATCTTTATCCAATGTCCGGGAAATGGGTATTGGTTTGGTGCTGCTTAAGTTTATCCTATTGGAGCTATTCACAAAGTGGAATCGAGACGGAGTTTGGGAAAAACCGCATTCAACATCACGATGATTTTGATGAATGGTATATGTATGAGACCCAAAACTTTGTCAACTATTGGTATGGTAAATCCCGCAATGTGGGACAGATTACCCTGGCACTGGCTGAATACGATTTTAAACATATCGAAAATATCCTGGAGCATAAACTCAACGACAAAATTGAAATCATCTGTTATACGGATTTAAGTGATCTCAAACAATCCAACATAGGATTAGATGAAGTTTTTATCAGTCGAAATGACCGTACGACAGTACTGGGTAATCGTGTTTTTGTGTATTTCGATGGTGACCACAATCATTTGCGCAAACAAATCCGGGAAGGTATAGGCGAAGTCTACCTCAATGCCATGATTTACGGTTCCGGACTGCAGGGTTTGGTCCAAAAATCAATACAATTAAAAATTCCGGATTGGTTTAGAGAAGGATTGATTGCCTACCTGGGGGAAGAATGGAGTACTCAAACCGACAATCAGTTCCGGGACCTGCTGCAATCGGTGTCTCCCCGCAAAAAATTTGAGACCCTGGGCAGGGACCATCCCCGGTTAATCGGGCATGCTTTCTGGAATTATCTCACTCATGAATACGGGAAATCAAACGTTTCCAACATACTTTATCTGGCGCGGATAAACCGGAATATACGATCTTCCTTTTTATATATACTGGGAGTTCCGTTTGAAGATATATCCGCGGCCTGTCTTGACTATTTCAAAAAAAATTACCAAGAGGATAAGTCTGAATTCCGTGCCTTCAATCCCAATCAGGCATTGACAGTCAGAAACAAAAAAAAATTACCCATTTCTTACGTCCGCGTTTCTCCGGATGGCAACCAATTTGCTTATGCCGTCAATGACCGCGGGAAATATAAGGTTTATATCCAGGAAAAAAGATCAGGCAAACCGGTGAAGATCTTTAAAGGGGGTATTAAAAATAATATTCAGGAGACGGATTACCAGATACCCATATTTTCCTGGCACCCTAATGGAAGGGAGATGATCTTAATAACCGAAAAACATGATGTCTGGATGCTTAACCGGATTGATCTCGCCTCGGGCCGTTATAGTAAGGATAAATTGTCCCCGGAATACCAGAGGGTATATAGTGTAGATTGGATCGATGACAAAACGATTTTGCTGAATGCTGCTACCGATGCTTTATCCGATTTGTATACTTATCAGCCCCTTACCAGGGAATCAAAGCGGTTGACCCAGGACTTTTATGATGACCTGGATGCCAGTTACACCGAACTCCTCGGGACAAAAGGTATTTTGTTTAAATCCAACCGGGTACTGGATACATTATTTATCATGCCAGTAGACTCATTATTGCCCGTCCAACCATTTAATATTTATTTTTTGCCTTATGATCCGGACAATAAGATTGAACCCAAAAAACTGATGAGGCTGACCTCCAATATCTACCATGAATTGGACAATCCAAGCCTCACTGACCTCAACCAGGTCTCTTTCCTGTCCAATGACCACGGCGTCAGCCAACGAAAAACAATCCAAGTTAATCCGGAAAAAAATACCACCTTATTGCATTCTTCCCGGGGAGATCATGATTTGCTGACATTTCATGCTGCAAAAAACAATTCGATCGGGGTCATTCGCAGAGGCAAAAAAATTCAGGTCTACAGCGAATTAATACGGGTTAGCGATACGCTGGAACCCGGCTTTAGTGTTTATTCAAAAAAGAGGATTGGGTTCGATGGAATTTCGTCTTTATCCAAAATCGCTGCTCCTGCTTTGCAGGAATCAACACTACCCGTAAGAGAAAAAGTAATTTTCCAAAGTGAATTTCCCGATCCGGTCACCCCGGCATCAATAATTTCAGAGCAAGCACCACCGGAACTTTCAGGCTTAAATGACGGTCGCATAGCTTATTTTCAGGACTCTTCCCGGTTTAATCCGGCAAAAACCAAGGTTCCTGAAAAGTTTCAATTTACCCGAATGGTGGCTTCCAGGTTGAAATTTAAGCTGGATGATGTGACTACCACCATGGATAACAGTTTGTTGTTTGGAGGGCTCAATAGTTATGCCGGTCAAAAAAGTGGATTTGAATATCCCCCGACTGGATTTTTAGTCAAAGCAACGACCAAAGATTTATTTGAAGATTATAGTTTTGAAGGCGGAGTGAGGATACCAACTACTTTTAATGGTACTGAATATTTTTTAATTTTTGACGACAACAAAAAAAGAATTGATAAACGCTACGCCATATACCGTCAATCCCGGTACTCTACAGAAGAAGTAAGCCAGATCCTATCCCAACGAATCCACAATTCAAGCATCATTGGGGTATATCAACTCAAATATCCTTTCGATACCTATCAAAGTGCCCGCCTGGCGGCTACCATGCGGTTTGACCGCTCCACCTTATTGGCAACCGATCCCACAAACCTGACTTCAACCCCTGAAAGTACCCAGCGCTTTGGTTTGCGTGCTGAATATGTATATGACAATACAACCCCGGTGGATATCAACCGGTTTACGGGGACCCGCGCCAAACTTTATAGTGAATTAGTCAAAAAAATGCAGGTTCAGATTGTGGATGACTGGAAACTTAATCTGGCCAAAGGGTTTATGACAGTCCTGGGTTTTGATGCACGACACTATATTGGAGTAGACCGGAAATCCATATTGGCATTGCGTCTGTCCGGGGCAACTTCTTTTGGTTCAGAACGAATCTTGTTTTTCCTGGGTGGAGTTGACAATTGGATCAGCCCCCAGTATGACAATGACACCCCAATACCCGGGGACAATAATTATGCATATTACGCCCTGGGCGCCCACCTCAGGGGATTTAAACAAAACATCCGCAATGGCTCGAGCCATATTCTGTTTAATGCTGAATTGCGGATTCCGTTTGTTCAATACCTGGTCAACAGAGAATTGCGTTCAGTGTTTCTCCGAAACCTACAGGTAGTAGCTTTTGCAGATGCAGGCACCGCTTGGTTTGGCCGCAATCCTTTTGACCAGAACAGCCCGCTCAATACCACATCGGTTTCCAATCCCAAGGTTCAGATTAATCTGGTATACGCCCGCGATCCGCTCGTTATCGGTTATGGCACAGGATTACGAATAAATGTGATGGGATATCAGGTCAGGGTTGATTATGCCTGGGGTATAGAGACCCGGGAAGTACTTAAACCTAAACTTTATTTGTCCCTGGGATCTGATTTTTGATAAGTTATGATTCTTGGCATTCCGGGTTGGGTGTCACCACCTTCGTTAAAACTTAGATTTTATTAGGCTGGTTTGGGCTAAATCAGTTAATTTTATAGGTATGGGAAGCTATTTAGTCAGTGTTCATTTAGGACAGATGGATGAAGATTTTTGGGAGTTACTTCCTTCTCACCGTAAAATAATTAATGATTTACTGATTGAAGGTGTCATTGAAATGTATGCCATCAGTGAAGATCGCACCCAGGGATGGATCGTTTTCCACGCTGAAAACAAAGAGGAAGTGGCGAAGATGCTGGACAACTTTCCGATCCGTGATTATTTTACTTATGATATCAGTGGATTGTTTATTCTCAATAATGCCGTAAGTCTATGGCCTAAAGTTCATCTCAATTAATTCGTTTGGTTTCTGCTGATCCGGTGGGCGACATCCTGGATGCCTTATATTTTGTTTTAAAAAAAAAAGGGGATGCCCGATTGGCGACCGGAATGAACCGGTACATGAAAGGACGGTTTGATTATTTCGGGGTAAAAGCGCCGGACCGGAAATCCATTTTGAAGCTGTTTAAAAAGCCTATACTTAACCTGATTCAACAAGGTTTTTTAGAGGAAATTATGATCCGGTTATGGGAGTTTGAAGAAAGGGAAATGCAATATTGCGCACTGGAATTACTGGATGCATCTAAAAAACAATATACTACATCCACCATGGATTTGATCGAGCGATTGATCCTGAGCAAATCCTGGTGGGATACGGTCGATATGCTGGCGGGTAAATCCGCCGGATATTTATATCTGAAATTCCCGGAATTAAGGTCACAGCGGATTCCTCACTGGATCACCCATACCGATTTCTGGTTAAACCGGAGCGCCATCATTTACCAATTAAACTATAAAGACAAAACGGATTTTGAAGAGTTAAAAAAATCAATCCTGCCGCACATAGAGTCCAAAGAATTTTTTTTAAGAAAAGCGATTGGTTGGGCATTGAGGCAATATTCACGGACTAATCCACAAGCTGTGATCCGGTTTGTGGATCAGCACCCGGAATTGTCTGGTTTGAGTAAGCGGGAGGCCCTTAGGTTAATTCCCAAATTAAACACGTAAGGTACAGTATATGATGTCACGTTTTTTGGAGTCGACAGTAGCGCTGATTATGGTCCTGGGTTTTTTATTGACCTCCGGTTCCTCATCCCGTTCGACCTACCAGGGAGCCATTGTACGGGGAGATAGCACAGTCAGGGAGTTGGCCTTGATTTTTTCAGGAGATGAATTTGGAGAAGGTCTGGGATTTATCCAAACTACCCTGCATCAAAATAATATTCCCGCATCTTTTTTTTTCACCGGAAAATTTTACCGAAACCGCAGGTTTCTGCCAGGCATCAAATTGCTGGCCGATGATGGTCATTTTATGGGAGCACACTCCGACCAGCATTTATTGTATTGTGATTGGACCCGCAGGGACAGTCTGCTGGTCACTCAACGACAATTTGAAATTGATATACTCCGCAATTATGAATCGATAGAACAAGCAGGGATAAATGCAGCCAGGGCTCAATATTTTTTACCCCCTTATGAATGGTACAACGACACTATTTCAGCCTGGGCCAGCCGACTGGGCATTCAACTCATCAACTTTACCCCCGGCACCTTAAGTCATACCGATTATACCACCCTGGAGGATAAAAATTACCGGAGCAACCAGGTTATATATGAATCTATCATAAACTACGAACAAAAACACGAACAGGGTTTAAACGGTTTTATTTTGCTGATGCATATCGGAGCCGGGGCGGATAGAAAAGAAAAGTTTTATACCAGGTTGCCGGAAATGATTTTGGAACTGAAACAAAAAGGTTACCGGTTTAAAGCGATAGATGAGTTGCTTAATAATTAAATTTGGGGAGTTTCCAATATTCAATGATCATTAGACGACAAGGTCAAAGACGTTGGCTTAGGGGCGGGAAATGAAGTAGCTTGCCAAGCTACCATCCGTCACACATCTCCGGAACTGATTTAGGTTGCGGTATAGTCCAGGCATTCAAAAAATGATTGACTCTTCAACAGAACTGCCTCCTTTTTACAAGGTTTGAAAGTGGTCTATCATATATTCTATTGCTACACGTTTTAATTTATTCGCCGTAGCACCCGTTTTCCCAATTTAAGATTGTAAAACACACTGGGTTTGTAGCGGCTCTGAAAATTGAAAATGCTATGAATTCAGTAACTAAAATTATTTAGAATAATGCCCTATCAATGTACCTAACTTTTGTAAAACTTCATCAAAAATGGCAGGCGGCAACTTACAGACAAATTCCGCGGTTCTTACTTTCCAATCCAGACTTTTCACCTGATCTGATAAAATCGCCCCACTGATTTTCAAACCGGTCGGAATGCTAACCTCAAAGGGGTAACCTTTAATTTGGTTAGTAACAGGGCAGAAAATGGCCAGACTAACTTTTCTATTATATTCCTTTGGTGATAAAACTAAAGCGGGCCGACGCCCTGCATGTTCATGTCCTGCTTGTGGATTGAACATGATCCAAATAAGGTCCCCGCTATCAGGAATATATGCCATAGAATTCACCAAATTTCATTGCCT
The DNA here is from genome assembly GCA_034439915.1 of Saprospiraceae bacterium. Lineage (GTDB taxonomy): Bacteria > Bacteroidota > Bacteroidia > Chitinophagales > Saprospiraceae > JADJLQ01. The sequence continues at coordinate 7,013 of JAWXBI010000189.1, forward strand.
ATGGAGTATCCGGCATCGATTTCGCGATGGATATTTTTTTTGTTGATACCAGCCAAAAGTTCATCAAGTTCCCAGCGAGGAGAAACAAGCGGTTTGAGAATGATTTGACCTTCCTGAATAGTAATGTCTACAATCGTATCATTTTCCAGCTTTACCTCTTGGGCAAATGCTTTGGGTATTCGCAAGGCAAGGCTATTGCCCCATTTTTGAACTTTTGTACGCATCAGGTAATTTTTCTTCAGTATCTACAATAAAGATACATTTTTTTCATGGTTATTCAACCCATTTACAGGACTCTAAAGCAGAAAAGGCGTGCCATTTTTTTATCGAATGGAGAACGGCTCCACGATTCGACCCTTCTCCTTAGCGACCCGGTTGAGCGACCGATGTGCCTTCAATTGACCGTAAAAAAAGCCTGTTGGGCTCCCTTTACAAAATACTAAAAGGTCTGTTTATGTCATGACTGTTTTCTTTGGTTCGTATTGACGTCCGACCAGTTTTATTAGGTAGTTTGCAGTTCTTTTGTCGGTAGCTGACTCGATACATGCTGCGTGTGGGGCAGCAACTTCTTGTTATGTCGTTTTCGGTTCTGCAATTTCGAGATCTCGACAAATCTTACCAAAGCCTTTGAATAAATTGATATGACCAAATAACCAAAGAAAGAAAAGTTGGTTTGCAGATTTGATGGATGTTCCCCGTAAAACCCAAAGCGCCAATACACCCATTATGAAATTGGCAAGGGTGCCCGCAGCAGCAATAGCTCTGGATGCCAACACCAAAACTCCGGCTGGATCATATTGCAGATAGGTATTGGTTAACTGGATGATTTTTGCACGAATCAATAATGCCATTCCTCCATGTCCGAGTCCCTCATGGACAAATTGGGTGAACAAGTAAGCAATAATAGTAATGGACAGAAGGGTTAAAACGTCAATGTTTGTTTTGGAATAATCCTGGGCTCCATGGTTGTCAGGGTAAGGTCATTCTGAATATCAAATAAAATTGTAATGCTGAATTCATCCATTTCAATATTCCAATTTACGCAAAGATGGGGCCTTAAACCAGGTGGTGAGCACAACCAATAAAGTCATCCCCCCTCCAAAAACGACTGAAGGCACCAGGCCAAACATTTTTGCTGCAAGGCCACTTTCAAATTGCCCGAATTCATTAGAAGAATTAACAAACATCGAATTGACCGACATCACCCTCCCTTTGATTTCATTGGGAGTTTTGAGTTGGACAATGGTGCCCCTCACGATGGCGCTGATCCCATCCAGCATACCGCTGAGAAACAGGGCAGTAAAAGAAATTAAATAAGAGCGGGATAATGCAAACACAATAATGGAAACCCCAAAACCGGCCACCGCCAGCAGCAGGATTTTGCCCTGGTTCCTCCTCAGCGGGGAAAGGGTGAGTGCAGTTACTGTAATCATTGATCCGATATCGGTAGCTGCATTTAACCATCCGAATGCGGTAGGACCTACATTTAAAATATCCTTAGCAAAGGCGGGGATCATAGCCACCGCCCCTCCAAACAATACCGCAAAAAGATCCAGCGTCATGCAGGCCAATAAATCTTTGGTATTCATTACAAAAGAAAGCCCCTCCTTGACGCTGCTCCAGGTGGTAGCATGTCTTTTTGATTCGGGGATTGGTTTCGGGGTAATTTTCCATAATACGATACAAGCCGCAGCGATCGATAAAAAGGAAATCAACAAAGCCCCTTTCACCGCAATAGCCGCAATCAGGAACCCTCCGGCAGCATGCCCGATAATCGAAGAAATCAACCAGGTGCCGCTGCTCCATGTGATGGCATTGGGTAAGATATTAAAAGGTATCAATTGACCCAGGAGAGCCTGAAAAGCCGAACCGGAAAAAGCCCGTATAGCACCGGTCAGGAAGATTAAAATGTATATACCGGCAATCCAGGTGCGTTCCAATGCATGAGATTGAATCAGGGTCGTTGATAATAAAAACATTAAAAAGGTAACCAGGCTGTAAAGCATAACCGATTTTTTGAGGATACCGGTTCGTTCATGATTATCGATCACGTGGCCGGCGTACAAAGCCAATCCCACCGCCGGTATGACTTCCGCCAGACCAATCAAACCGATTGCAAAAGGATCCCGTGTAGTTTCATACAACCACCAGGCCACGACGGTGGACATCATACGCAGGCCGGTAATAAATAATAACCTGCCTATAATAAAATACCGGAATTCTGTTATTCGCAACGCGGCGAATGGGTCATGCTGGATGCTCAATCTGGCTCAAAATTAGAAATGAATCCCGAATCGGCTGAAAATTGATCAGGTCAACCGTTGAATATTTTTTGATTATTCCTAAATGGCTTTTTATATCTTCACTACATTAAATAATTACAGTTTCCAAACGTATGTCAAAACTCTTTCAATGCGCCCCGATACTCCTTTTTTTATCGCTGGTGTCATGTAAATCCAAGGAAACACCAGAATCTCCCTCAGCCATGTCACCATTTACTCATGAAATGATCGCTATATCTCATTTTGGAATGATAAACACGGATTCGGTATCCCTGTATACCATCAAAAATCAACATGGGATGAAGGTTTCGGTTACCAACTATGGTGCCACGATTACACAACTCATCGTTCCGGACCGCAATGGCTATCCGGGAGATGTGGTACTTGGATTTGATTCATTGTCCGCTATTACCCGGCCGGGTAACCCGTTTTTTGGATGTGTGGCAGGACGATATGCCAACCGAATAGCTAAAGCAAGTTTTGCCCTGAATGGGAAAAAATACCAACTTTTTGCCAACAATGGTAAAAATGCACTTCATGGTGGTAAACGGGGCTTTGATAAAATGATTTGGAAGACCCAAAGCCATACTGACAGCAGTGTAACTTTATCTTACCTCAGTGTGGATGGCGAAGAAGGATACCCTGGGAACCTGCAATCGGAAGTCACCTACTCCCTAACTTCAGACAATCGGCTCCAGATTATCTACCGGGCTACTACCGATCAACCGACACCGATCAACCTGACAAATCATGCCTATTTTAATCTTTCTGCCGGCCAGGACAGCGTGATCCTGGGACATGAGCTTCACCTGAATGCAGACCGATATACCCCGGTAAATGATGAACTGATTCCAACAGGAGTATTAGCAGAAGTAAAAAATACCCCCATGGATTTTACTACGGCAAAAACTATAGGTAAAGATATTGCTATGGTTAAAGGAGGGTACGATCACAATTATGTGCTGAATAAACCCGGCGAATTAGGGGGTACGGTCTATCATCCCGGTAGTGGAAGGTTGATGACGTTTTATACCAGTCAGCCTGGTGTCCAGTTTTATACCGGTAATTTTTTGAGCGGAAAATTTACCGATACCAAGGATGGCCGCCAATATATGAAACATGCCGGTTTTTGTCTGGAGACCCAGCATTTCCCGGATTCCCCCAACCAACCAGAGTTCCCATCAACTGTGCTTAATCCCGGGGAAACCTATTTACAAACTACCGCCTACGCCTTTTCAATAAAATAATTAGGTTAGGTGTTTAAAGAATTTCCCGATGCTGGTTTTGCAGGATAATAGCCTGATCATCTTTTAACTCATAAACGACATAACCTTCTCCTTGTATTTTTTGAGAGGTATTCTTTGCTCCTTCCTTAAAATCCGGGTGATTGATATGGGGCACAACGGTAAAAGGACATAACCCAAGACCCTCCTCGATTAATGCTGGTGCATCATTCGGATCGTCGCCCATAGCTTCGAAATACCGAATGGATGGCCCCGCTACTACTGCGCCTGCACTCCAACCGGCATAAACCTTGCCCTGATCTACCAGGTCCTTAATTATTTTATCCGCTCCGGATTCCCGGAGAATCCACCGTAGATAATAGGTATGGCCACCTCCGACCCAAATCACATCTTTGTCGTTGAGCGTATCATATAAACCATCCTGTCCATCAGTCCACAGCCGGAGATCTACAACTGCCAGGGAAAACCCCTGATCCGAGATACTCTGGCGAATACCCCCTAGCCAGGATTCAGAACCAGGAATAATATCCGCAGCATTTTCGATCAGCCCAATCCTGATTTCATTGACCGGTTTACCGGTGAGTTTGGTCAATGCTTCATAATGATGCCAGGAGAGCCTAAGGGAATACAGAAATAATTTAATTTCTTTTGACATGAGATTTAGTTTTACCGGACAAGATTAAAAGAGTGGGATTTAGCGATTCATTTTATTTGTTCCATAATTTCAGCGAGTTGTATGGCCTGGGGTTTTCCGGAATTTTTTAATTCGTTTATGATAGTTAAAAAATCCTCTTCATTCCGGTTTTGGCTTAATTTAAAAGAGGCTTCTTTGCGGTTTATTTGGATTTCAAATCCAACTATACCGTTTATTTGATTTTGTACAGGAACCGGCAGTTGATCCAGGGAAACCGGGTTCCTGGAATCTTTTTCATATTTATCGGTCAATCGTCGAAGTGATTCTTTCAAATCCTCTCCTTCCAGGATGCTGAGTTCTCCCGAAATGTGTACACTCATATAATTCCAGGTTGGTACATTGGGGTGATTGTACCATGAAGAAGAAATATAATGATGGATTGGGGATAAAAAAACAGCCAGGACTTGTGGATGACTTGCCCAGGAATGCCATTGCGGATTGGCCTTGCTGATATGGCCCCGGAGTACCGATTTGCCCAGGGTATTGATTTCCAACTCCATCGGGATATGGGTCGCCAGCGGGTAGGAGGATCCTGCGGATATCAAGGTGCCGAAACTATAGTCCCTTAAGAACTGATCAATGAGTTTTTCATCATCAATCTTATAATAGGATGGAGTATGCAAAAGTATTTTTATTCAAAGGTATAGTTACTTTAATACAAATTAAATTGCTGATTGGATTATTGAATTTTTGTAAAAAGGATTTTAAGGGTCACGAGGGCCTGAAAATCAATTCTCTGCCAGATCTAACCCCTAATAAAGCCAGTGGACCTGCAAGGGATGAATAGATTTTACTTCGATTGTATCATTCCTGAAATACTGTATAGACCGGAGCAATGGAAAGTATGATCTGGATCATTTTTGGGTATGACCTTCAGCCGGCTATTTAGTGTGGTCACCTGGTAAATTTGTTGTTACAATACATCAACCATTTACCATGAATACCTCAATTATTTTATGGGTCAATAGAATCAAAATGCATTTGTATCTGATCTTTTTTCTTTTTTTTGTTGCCTTATCCACCCATGCTCAAAATAGGTGGAGCCTGACCCTTCGGCCGGCAGTAGATCTGGCCACCCGCAATCTGGGCACTACAGAGCTCAATACGGGCTTTGGAATAGAAGGCACATTTTCGTATAGGTTTATGCCGCATCTTTCGGCTTTTACCGGATGGGGGTGGAACAAGTTTTCTGCCGATCAGTCGTCTTTGGGAAATAAACTTGATTTCGAAGAAACAGGTTATACCCTGGGCCTATTATTTATACATCCCATCACAAATTCAGGGATACAATTCCTGCTGGGGGGCGGAGGCATATACAAACATTTAGAAGTGGAAAATAATACCGGAGAAATCATTGCCGATTCGGGTCATGGGCTGGGTTGGCAGGTCGAAGGAGGACTCTCCGTTGGGCTGGGAAACAAGTTCAGTTTAATGCCATCAATTCGTTATCAGGCTTTGTCCAGAGAACTTAAACTCAATACATCAAATATCCCTGTCGACCTGAATTATATTTCACTGGGGTTGGGATTATCCTGGAGGTTTTGATTGTTCGTTAGATAAAAGTCGGATTTGGTTTTCCATGTTCCCTGGTTGTGTCCCTTTCATTACGGCTTAATTTGAATTGTTTAAAAGCCATAAATAATTCTGAGTAGTTTACACAGGATTATGATCGACCATATAGTAATAGGGGCACCGGAATTGGCGATGGGTATAAATTATGTTTTCGATAAAACAAAATTTCGTGCCGTTTTGGGTGGTCAACATATACAATGGAATACAGAGAATGCTTTATTGTCCCTGGGGGAAGATATCTATCTGGAAGTAATCTCACCACAACCTGGCCGTATTGCCAGTCCCCCATTTGAAACTTTGTCTGCCCTGCGTTTACCACAAACAATCACCTGGGCAGCAAAAACAGAAGATATCCTGGGCACAGCAAATTGTTTGACCCATCTCCATATAAGGCATAGTGGGGTAATAGATGGGTCGAGGTTAAAAAAAGATGGAAGCCAACTAAACTGGAAGATATTATTTCCTGAAAATAATTTTGGAGGGGTATTTCCTTTTTTTATCCAATGGGACCGGGAGAACATGCATCCGGCTCGGGGACTTGTGCCGGGTTTGATTTTAAACCAACTCTGGCTATATCACAATCAGGCGGAATTCATCAATGAATGTTTTAAGGAATTGCAGCTGGATGTGTCCTGCATTTATTCGGAAGACCCCCACCTAAAAATTGAATTGGATGGCCCTTCGGGCAAAATTGAATTATAAACCAATACACTTAGTGAATAGGTGGTGGAGGGTGGATGATATTATTGCATAGTATACACCCCGATTTCGCCAATACATAAGGCTACCGGTGCTTCAAAACTAATCTTCAACGCCGTTGATTTTACCGGTCTATCCAGATGAATCAACCGGTTTGCACCAATGGTAGTGACCGCAGTCAACAACCTCCAACTGCCTTCATCCAATACCTCCACCGTTGTTTTATCTATCCGCTGCCCCAGCTTGATATTTTCCCTAAATTGAATGATATCAAAAGTGGTGCTGTTTTTAAAATGTATTTCAATACTCGCGGAATGAATGCTATCGGGCGTGGCCCAATAAGAATATCGGTTGCCGTCGGTTAGATTTTTTACCTGGTCCGATGGGCTTCGGGTATGGCTGGCATGGAGGGTAGCCCCATGGATAAGATTATTTTTAAATGTATTTTTTATCTGCTCCCCGAATTCTTTTAATACCCGTACATCATTGGCATGGAGTAGCCCCTCTGGTGTAGGCGCCAGGCCAAGATCCAGACAGGCCCCACGACCCACGCTTTTGAAATACAGGTCTACCAGTTGGGCGGTGGTTTTTTCTTTGCCGTCTTGTTCCGGATGATAAAACCATCCTGGCCTTAATGGTACATCACATTCGGCAGGTATCCATAATTTTCCGAATCGGGTGCCCTGACTGCTGGTGCGGGTATTGACATTACCGGGAACTGCAATTGTTCCGGTTTCTGGTTCGGGATCAAAACTCGCCCAATGGGTTTCTGCCGCAAATCCTTTTTCGTTTCCTACCCAGCGCACATCCAGGCCTATATCACTAAAAATATTTGCACCAGGTTGTAATACCCTGGTGATTTTGTTCCAGGTATTGGTCCAATCGTAATAGGTGGTGTTGTCAATTTTCCTGGTTTCCCGGGCGCCTCCATAATACCCGTCACCCCCGTTGGCTCCATCGTGCCAACTCATAAAAAGCGGGCCATAGCTGGTATATAATTCTTTTAGTTGGGCCCTATAAATTTCCAGGTACTCCGGTTTACCATAATTTGGATTGTTTCTATCCCAGGGTGAACAATAGATCCCGAATTTGAGTCCGGCCTTTCTGCAAGCTTGTTCCACTTCTTTTACCATGTCCCCTTTCCCACTGCGCCAGGGGCTTTTGGAAATATTATAAGGGGTCGTTTGGGTAGGCCACAGACAAAATCCATCGTGGTGTTTGGCCACCAGGATCAAGCCTTTGAGACCGCCGGATTTGGCGGCAGCGATGATTTGATTTGCATCAAAATGCAACGGATTAAACAAGGACGGATCTGCATCACCATATCCCCATTCTTTGTTTTCAAAAGTAGTTGGTGTAAAATGGATCAGCCCATACACTTCGGTTTCCTGCCAGGACAGTTGACGTTCAGAAGGCAAGGCTCCATAAGATTGAAGAGGTTTTTGTGCATTGGTGTAGAGCGAATGTTCTGAAAATAAAATGAATAGGAGAAGATAGAGCATGAATGAATATTTGGAATTGAATGGGATGGGAATTTAGAAATATAAGTTTAAAGGATTAAAGATACACTCAAGAAACGTCTCACGGAGAAACAGAGCCGCACGGTGGAATTCCTTTTCCGCTAAATCCAATTTTCTCCGTTCGAAATTTTTATCTTTCTCCCATGATCCGTCCGTATATCCTCGAAGAAACCAATTGGAAACAAATCAAAGACACGCAGTATGATGTTGTGATCCAACCCTGGGGCGCGACAGAAGCCCATAATTATCATATGCCCTATGGTACAGATAATTACCAGGTCAATTATATCGTCCAGCAGGCTGCAGGCATTGCCTGGGAGGCCGGTGCAAAAGTATTAGTAACGCCTAATTTATCCTATGGGATTCAGACCGGCCAACTGGACATCCCCTATTGTATGAACCTGCTGCCCAGTACTCAGATGCAAATTGCCAAAGATATCTGTGATGTGGTGGCCAGGGCTGGGGGGCGCAAGCTGGTATTTGTAAATGGGCATGGAGGAAATAATTTTAAAAACATCATCCGCGAGTTATCGTTTTTCTTCCCCAACTTGTTTTGTTGTGCCATCAACTGGTGGGAAGCCGTCAAAGCAAAAGATTTTTTTGATCAACCTGCCGACCATGCCGACGAATTTGAGACCAGTAGCTTGATGGTGATACGCCCCGATTTATTATTGCCTTTATCCGAAGCAGGAGATGGGGCCACCAAAAAATACAAGATAGAAGCCCTGAGAAGAGGATGGGTGCAGGCCCAAAGATCATGGACCCAGATCAGTCGGGATACCGGCTCGGGGGACCCTTCAAAATCCACTGCTGAAAAAGGAAAAAAATATTTAGAAGCCTGTACACAAGAATTGGCAAAGTTTTTAATCGATCTGGCTAAAGCTGATGTAGATGATTTGTATGAATGAGTTTGGAATATTTCACGCAGCGAAGCGAAGACGCCAC
>JAWXBI010000190.1:0-28222 GCA_034439915.1 Saprospiraceae bacterium
AGCCTCAGTATAACCCCCTCTGCACGGTTGCCCTTTTGATTAAAAATTAAAAGCAACCCCAATCGCCAAGGCCAGACCCAACAGGATACTAATCAGTTTGCGCAGGGGCATGCCATGGTGGTGAACATTTTCCGCTTCAAAGAGGATGGTCACTGAAACGTGCAGCAATGACCCTCCGGCAAATGCAAGTACATATTGAAAATGTTCGTGCAACGATTCGATGGAATCAAATACCAACATCCCCAATGGGGTAATCAGTGAAAATAATCCGATGTACCACCAGCTTTTTTTCATTGAGAAATTCATCATGCCCAGCACAATAAATATAGTAAATCCTTCCACTAGTTTGTGCAGCAAAATGGCCATGAATACCGAGTCGTGCCGATGCCCGTCCACAGCCACACCGGCAAATGGCAACCCGTCCATGATGGCATGAATGCCCAATCCGATAAATAAAGAAACCACAAACCCTGCCCTGGGAACTTTGGGTACATGCATATGGCCGTGCTCGATGCCACTCGTCCAATAGTCCATTCCGGTCTGCAGAAAAAAACCAAGTATAAAAAAAAGCCCGGGCAGTCTGTTATGAACGGTAAAAACTTCCGGCATGAGTTCAAGAATCAGCACCCCAAACAAAAATGCTCCACTGAATGACAGCATGTTTTGTAATATGTTCCGGTTTGGATTTTTAACCAGGTACGCAGCAACTCCGGCTCCCATCAGGAGCAGAAGAGTTGACAAAATTGCATATTGCCAGATGTTCATGATTTATACACTAGTCCATTAAATAGTTTACTCCCCAAAAAACCTATGAGGCTGCCTAAAAAAGTACCGACAAGCACATCAGAAGGAAAATGAACACCTACATACACCTGGGCATAGGCGATCCATGCTGCCCAGATCAATAAAATGTAGCGCAGTTTCCCCATAAATTGAAGAGAAGCGATCAAAACAAAAACGACAAACGTAAAATGATTGGTAGCATGAGAGGAGGTAAAACTATATCCGGAACCGCAACGAACCAGTAAACGGCGTTGATCCTGAAGTTCGACCTGATTGCATGGCCTCAGCCGTTTTACACTTTTTTTAATCAATTGGCTGCTTACCTGATCCGAAACAATCAATAATCCGATCAGGAAAAGACAATAAACCAGGCCTTTGGCACCAAAATTAAACAACAAAAAAACGATGAGAAAGGCATAAACAGGCCCCCACACATATTGGTTACGCATAAAGATCATGAGCGGATCCAGTACCGGAGAAGTCCAAATCTGATTGATCAAGTGAAACAAATGAAGGTCTAATTGAAGGAGATAATCCATGAAGTTGGCAAAATTAATTAATTCCTGAACCAATGAAAACGACTTTCCCGACCTGACGATGGTTAAGAATACTTATCCTATAAACCAGGAGTCACTGGAATTTGTTTACAATCGTGAAATGAAATTTATCTTTATTGGATGAAGGTAATGGTAACCGGAGCAGCTGGATATATCGGGAGTCATACCCTGATCGATCTGATCGAACATGGTTATGACGTCGTAGGTATTGATAATCATTGTAATTCTTCTACAAAAGCGTTTGATCGTATCCGGGAGATTACAGGCGTTGAGGTCCATCATTACCGCATCGATTTAAGGAACCAGGCGGATTTGTTAAGGGTCTTTGGCGAACATCCGGATACCCGCGCTATAATCCACTTTGCCGCCCTGAAGAGCGTAGATGAATCCACTGCTAAACCCGGGGAATATTATGCAAACAATATCAGCGGACTGATCAACCTCCTGGCGGCTCAAAAATCCTATTCAATTCCCTATTTTATTTTTTCCTCTTCCTGCACGGTCTATGGCAATGCGGATCAATTGCCAGTCACCGAATCTACACCCTGGAAACCTGCCGAATCACCTTACGGTCTGACCAAACAAGTAGGTGAGATGATCCTTCAGGATTACCTGCGATATCAATCGGGTTTAAGTTGTGCTTCTCTTCGTTATTTTAATCCGGCCGGTGCTCATCCGAGTGGCCGACTGGGAGAAGCTGCTATTCAGGAAGTGCGCAACCTGGTGCCCCTGATTATGGAAGTCGGCTCAGGTAAACGGGCCCTCCTGGAAGTATATGGCCATGATTATCCCACCCGGGATGGCACCAACATCCGAGACTATATCCATGTCCTGGATCTGGCCCGGGCCCATACCCTGGCGCTCGAATTTCTGGACAGACAAAGCCCTGGTGTTTATGAAGTGTTTAATCTGGGTACTGGAACCGGGGTATCGATCTTGGAAGCTATCGATTCGTTTAACCGGGTGAGCCACACTCAGCTAAATGTAAAGTTTTCGGCAAGAAGGCCGGGAGATGTAGTTGCTATTTATGCAGATTACCGTAAAGCTAAAGATCTACTGCACTGGGAACCCCAATTTACCCTGGATGACATTATGACATCTGCCTGGGTCTGGGAAAAGAATAAACAAGAATTCCTACAAGAGTAAATATTTGACCCCTCCGTACCACCGCATGCCCATGTTGGGGGCGTACAACCGGGTTGCATCAAAATAACGCGACCCCGTAGCAGTCGGGCTTACGATTTGGTAATCCTGAACATAATTGGTGGCGTTTTCCATCCCGCTATAAATTTCAAATTTTCCAATATTGTGGCTGAGATGAATATTGACTAAAAAATAAGAAGGGGATCGGTTAGGCCGGCCGGCACTGCCCGGCGTCGGGTAATAGGAGATATCCAACAACCGCTGAGATCCTACCCATTGAAGGGTAAAATTGGCCAGCCAAATACTTTCATTGGAATTGGCATCCAATGTAAAAAGGGCTCGGTGCCGAGGCAAATACATTCGGTTGATCAGGGCCTGATCATTGGCCAACCGGTATTGAGCATCTGTATATTTATAAGCCACTTTAAAACCGAAGTTAGGATTCAACTGAATTTGATTCTGCACTAAAAAATAATTGATCCGGGAACCCTGCTCGACATAACGGTTGATAATGTTCCTGGTTTCTGATTCAATATCCTGAATATTCTGGTTTTTAAAATAGGTATGATAAAGATCTATGGAGAGGTTTAATTCCGTCGGGCCTCCAAGAAAAATTTTCTGTATATAACTCAAGCCATAATTATTAGCCACATCCAGCCCGATGGTTTCGATTTGATAATACCTTCCCATACCAATAAAGTGCATATTATCAGAAATCAGATTCGGCATCCGGTAAGCCCTGCCGGCCGAAGCCCTGATAGTCCCATAATCCTCCACCTGTAACCTGGCCGAAAACCGCGGTGTGGCACGAACTCCATAAGGACCATATCGATCCAATCGCATACCGAGGGTATAACCAAATTTTGAATCCGTCACGTCGGCGTTCAGGGAATATTCACTGAATACACCCGGTATAAATTCATTGCGATTAAAAATCAAATCGGAAAACCCCTCTTCCGTCACACTTCGCCTCATGCTCAAACCGCTCATCAGGGTATGTTTTTTAGAACCAAACTTTTCCTGATAAATCAGATTGGTATAATACGACTTATCTTTTCCATTAGCTATCCGGGCATAGGTCGCATCATAATCATGCCGCTGAAGGTGCCATTGAAATCCAATTGATCTCCCCGGATCTTTAAATCCAATAAATCCAATATTGCCAAAAATTTCAAGGCGCTTTTGGTTATGATCATAACTCAATAAATCCTCCGTATGGTCCGGACTGGGGTGTTTCATCTGGCCGCCGTCTCTTTGATCCAGGATCCCATGAACATTGACCTGGCCTTCCCATTTTAATGCATAGTAATGAAACCGCTGCATTACATTGAGTTGCTTTTTTTGTGGTGCATCCAGAAAATTATCCGCGTTTTTATCCTGGTGATGCTGATCCTGGTTGGCATGGATTAAAGTCCCTGAGCTCCATTTTTCTGTAAATTTTTTATTGGTAATGAGATTTAGTTCATACCGTGAACGGTGATTGGCATAACCATTTAAAAACAGCCTCGGGCCATCCTGGGGGTCTATAAGATCCACATTAATCTGACCTGCCAGCCCTTCCGAACCGTTCACCACAGTACCTGCTCCTTTACTCACCTGTACTCCCTTCAACCAGGGGCCAGGTATAAAATCAAATGCAAACGGTGCGGCAAAATTGTACAGCGTAGGCCTGGAGTCCAGCATGATCTGCGAATAGATTCCCCGCAAACCTAAAATTTCTATTTCACGGGTACCCAGCGCAGCATTGGTGTAATTGGCATCTACTACTGCACTGGTCTCAAAACTTTCTGATAAATTACAACAGGGTGCTTTTCTCAATTCACGTATACTGATCACCTCCTTATTCATGTTGCTGGATAAAGGAGTAAAAGTTGCATCGGCTTTGGCGCGGACTTCTATCAGTTGAAGTTCAATATTTTCAGTAAGGGTGATCCTGATGTCTGACTGCGTATTCGGCACCCGGTATTCCAGCGTCTTAAATCCTACATATTGAATAATCAGGACAGAATCCCCGGGAAACCTGGAGATCACAAATAGTCCGCTGCTATCCGATACCGCGTTCGCGGAACGGCTTGGCCAGGTCAGCGTAGCCCCCTGCACCGGAATTTTTGAATCATCGATAAGCCAGCCTTTGAGCGTGGTTTGTCCAGAAAGTGTAGTTGAAACAAAAAAGTATAAAAAGGCTATACCGGTTTTGATAATGCCCTGTTTTAAATCCATAGCACAAAATTAGGTGAATTCGATGAGTCACATGATTGAAAGCAATAATGCTAATTTTATCCCATGCGATTATGGTCTGGGTTGATTTTAGTTTGTTTAGGAATAGATGCCACCAGTCAATCCTGGCAACAACAGGTTGATTATTCCATAGCATGCCGGCTGGATGATCAAGCCCACCAGCTGGAAACGGAAATGCGCATCCTATATCACAATAACTCCCCAGGTGAATTGTTTTCTCTTATGGTCCATACCTGGATGAATACGTTTACCCAACCCTCCACCCCCTATTCCAAACAATTGGAAAACCTGGGCATAGACCGCCGTTTTAGATTAAAACCGGATGAACAAGGCGGATATACACAACTTCAATTTTTTTATAAAGGAAAACTCCTGACCTATCAGTTTACAGATCAAACGCATGAAATACTGGAGTTGGTCCTGCCTGAAGGAATCAAACCCGGTCAGACCATAAACCTGCAGGTCAATTTTACCCTCAAAATCCCAAAAAATATATCCCGGGGCGGACGACTAGACCAGGCCTACCAGATGACCCAATGGTATCCAAAACTTGCCTTATTTGACTCCCTGGGATGGCACACCATGCCCTACCTTGAATTTGGGGAATATTTTAATGACTTCGGAGATTATGAAGTATCTATTGAATTGCCTTCTAACTATCTGGTGGCATCAACCGGTAATCTGGAAGATGAACAGGAAAAAAAATTCCTTCTGCGATATGCAGATTCCTGTAAACAAAACGGAGGCAATTTATTCAACAAAACAAATGAATATCCTCTATCGGGTATGGATTATAAAAAAGTAAAATTCACCGCCCGCCAGGTCATCGATTTTGCCTGGTTTGCCGATAAACGGTTTATGGTAAATTACCAACCCTTAAAATTGAAGGATAAATCCATTGAATTATGGGCTTTTTTTTATCCTGCGAATAAGGGAGTCTGGGCGCAGGCCACCCAATATACTGCTCAGGCCGTCCAGTATTTTAATACCCTGGTCGGAGATTACCCTTATCCACAGGTGACGGTAGTCGAATGCCCGCGAGCGGGTTCGGATGCCATGGAATACCCTATGATTACCCTTATTGACCAATACTATGGACAGCCTTTAGAGCTGGAAAAAGTAATTGTCCATGAAGTCGGGCATAATTGGTTTCAGTCGATCCTGGCCACCGATGAAAGGACCCAAGCATGGATGGATGAAGGGCTGGTCACCTATTATGAACAACGATATTTCAAAAACAATCAACAACCCGGGATATTCAGTGATGCCCCGATTCCGCTCCACACCGATTATGACCCGGTACCTGATTTTGATTGGTATATCCAGGCCAACCGTCACCAGGATAAACCCTCGGCTGGACGTTCCGACAACTATACTATTCGGGAATACATCCAATCTATCTATGAGAAACCCGCCAAAGGACTTAAGTTGATGGAGAAACAACTGGGGACAGCGCGTTTTGATCAGTTGATGAAGTCCTATTTTAATCAATGGAAATTTGGCCATCCCCAAGATCATGATTTGTTGAACCTGTTCCAACAATATGGAATCGACTGGTATGACAGCTTATACCTTTTTGATGCGTTTAAAGTAGATTGTTCGATATCTGCATCAGGCGAACCCTCTTGTTTTTGGGTTAAACATAATGCAGGATTTACTTTTCCAATAGAAATCGCGGGCTATCGGAAAAACAGGAAGATCTACAGTCGGATTTTGATGGTCCCTGCAATTGGTGACACCCTGTGCATTTCAACAGACAGCCTCGATTATATTCTTTTGGACCCTGAATTTTGTTTACCTGAAATTAAACGCACCAATAATATCTACCGTTTAAATTCATCAGTTTATGTCCCGAAAAAATCGACGTTGAGGTTTTTAGGCGGTATTGATCATTCACTCACCAGAGAAACTTATTTATTACCGGCAGTAGGGTACAATTTTTATGATGGATTAATGGTTGGACTGGGACTGCACAACCTGACTCTTCCATCCAAATCATTGAGGTATGCCGCAGTGATTGGTTATGGACTTCGATCAAAGAATCCTGTAGGTTTAGGAGGAATAGATTATACCCTTCCATTGACCTCCAAAAGTTTGGACAACCTCAATTTTAGTCTGGAATCAAGGCATTTTACATTCAACAGGGATACTCATTATTTGACGAATGACCGTTATTTCAAGTTAGCGCCATCCGTGCAGCTTAAATTCAAAACCGGGAAACCGCATGCGGGCAAATTCCTGGAATACCGTTGGATTTATATAAAACAATGGTATGCGGAAGGCATACAGTTTGAGAACCGGATTTTTGAAAACAGAAACAGATCCTACGCTATCCATGAATTAAAGTACAGCTACATAAATAAAAAGTCTCTCTTCCCGGTGGAGTGGGTGATCACCGGTGAACTCAATCGGGGTTACACAAAACTCCACACCCAATATGCATTCGAACTACCCTATTCCGGTGCCAAAAAACAAGTTGAGTTTAATTTTTTCGGGGGAATCCAGTCCATACAAGCTGGCAACAAAGTCAGTAGCGCATTTTTATTGAATGGGATTACCGGCTCAGGTTATTTTCAGAGAGATTATAAAATGGATGAATTATTGTTCGGACGCAGTGAGCAAACGGGTTCATTATCGCAACAGATTTATCAAAAAGATGCCGGATTTAAAAATCTTACCAATGTAGGTTCATCCACAACCTGGATGTTGGCGGGTGGCGTTCGGACCACTATTCCAGGTTTTCTTCCTGTCAGGCCCTATGTTCAGGGAGCATTGGTTCCGAGGGAAGCCGGTCAACCGGTTAAATTCTTCTATTCCTCAGGGGTCGCGGTGATCCTGATCCCCAGGATTTTTGAAATTTATCTTCCTGCCTGGGAAAGTAAACAAATCACTTCGGGTACGGTATACCAGGAAAGAAATAGCTACCTTAAAAAATGCAGTTTCACTTTTAATATGAACTTATTTAATCCTTTTAAATGGTTGGATAAAGTGGCGCAGTAGTGGGATTAATAAAACTATGGGTTGTCTAAAAAATCTTGCCGGCAAGGATTAAACACATCAATAAGTAAACCGGGTTCCAGGCACTTTACTCCATGCAATTCGTTGGAACGGGTAAAAAACACATCACCCTTTTTAAGTAACCTGGCCTTGCCTTCTATGGACACTTCAAAAGCACCGCTCTTTATATAAGTGGTCTGGGTATGGATGTGCCGGTGGATGGGACCGATACGCCCTGCTTCAAACGAAACTTTTACAATCATGAGGTGTTCATCATGGGCCATTATCTTGCGCGAGATTCCATCACCCACCAACTTCCAGGGTTGGTTTTCATCCAAGGTAAAATGTTGAAATGTGTCCATCTAAAAATTAAATAAAAATTGATACTATGAATCTAGTCAAATTTTGGAGGCTCGGCATAAATTGAAAAGGTACGAGATCTCCTTTTTCCCCGCCCCCGAACCTATGAATAGAATTAAATCCAGTGGTCCTTCTTATGCTTAAAGGAAGAACTGTAAAAATTTGAACTGATTTACCAATCCAGTTTATCAAGTCTACCCATGACCACTTACCTTAGCCGAATGAATATTTTGATCATTGGTGGTGGCGGGAGGGAACATACCCTAGCCTGGAAGATCAGACAGAGTCCGTTGTGCGATCATTTGTTTATTGCTCCTGGAAACCCTGGGACGACAATGTTGGGGGAAAACGTCAAAATTCCTGTAGGCGATTTTAAAGGCATAGAAGAAATAATACGTTCCAAAACGATTGGGATGGTGATCATTGGACCGGAAGACCCCCTGGTCAATGGTCTTACAGATTATCTTGAATTGAAGTTTAGCGGATCGGAATTGATCGTAATCGGTCCAACCCGGGTGGCTGCTCAACTGGAGGGATCCAAAGCTTTCGCCAAACGCTTTATGGATGAATTGAATATCCCCACGGCCAAATACCAATCGTTTGGACAAGAGGCCGTCAGGGAAGCTTTGGAGTATATCGATCTAATGCAAGTGCCGATCGTGGTGAAAGCAGATGGGCTGGCTGCAGGCAAAGGGGTGACAATTTGTGCAACGCATCAGGAAGCAAAAGAAGAAGTAAAATCCATGTTGGATGGAAAATTCGGTTTATCAAGCCAACAGGTGGTCCTCGAGGAGTTTTTAGCCGGAAGGGAATTTTCTGTCTTTGCACTCACCGATGGTGACCAGTATAAAATACTCCCGGTAGCCAAAGACTATAAAAAGATTGGTGAAAATGACAGCGGGCCCAATACCGGGGGTATGGGTGCCGTTTCGCCGGTATCTTTTGTCGATGCAGTCATGATGAAAAAAGTGATATCCAGGATTGTTGAACCCACCATCCTGGGTTTAAAATCCAAAGGATATAAATACCATGGTTTTGTATTTTTCGGACTCATTGAAGTTTCCGGAGAGCCCTTTGTGATTGAATACAATTGCCGTTTGGGTGACCCGGAAACCGAAGTCATCCTGCCTCGATTAAAAAATGATTTGGTTGAATTACTGAGCGCTATGCATCATCATACCTTATCTGGAATTCAGATTGAAGAATCCGAACAAGTCGCTGTTACCGTCATGATGGTCTCTGCCGGATATCCGGGAAGTTTTGAAAAATCTAAAGTGATCACCTTGCCCGGTTCACCGGATCAATCATTAATTTTTCATGCTGGTACAGCCACGAATGAAGAGGGTCAGCTGGTGACGGCAGGGGGAAGGGTAATGGCGGTAACGGCGCTGGCCGACGATAAAAATCAAGCTTTACGTCAGGCTTATTCAATCCTGGAACATATTAAGTTTGAAGGAAAAGTCTTTAGAAAGGATATTGGGTATGATGTCTGAAACCCTATTTTCCTTTTAATCATCGTCTTCATCTTCTTCAAAAAATCCAGGCCCATCTTTAGCGCGACGGTAATAGACCACGCTGCAATTCTTTACCCGGAAAAGGGTTTTGGCCACCCGTTGAATATCGGCAGGATGGATGTCCTGGTAAATTTCAAATTCCTGGTTTGTCATATGGGCATCCCCCAGCATTTCAAAAAAGCCCAGGGTAATCGCTTTATTCAGGCCGTTGATTTCACTGAATTCCAGGGAGGATTCAATCGTATTTTTCATTTTAGTCAACTCCTTTACCGGGACTAATTGACTTTTTAAATTTTTAAGTTCATTCCAAATGGCCGCTTCGACGCTTTTTATCGGAACACCCGGGATAGCTTTCGCTTCCAGAATAAAAAGCCCGGGATCGATCGAAGCAGTGATGTAGGCATCAATGGTGCTGACGAGTTGTTTTCCCCTGACCAAATTTTTATAGAGCCTGGTGGATTGTCCGTTTGATAATATATCACTGATTAAATCCGCCACATAAAAGTCCCGGTGCACCCGGGAAGACATATGAAAAGCCATATATAAGGCATCCGCTGGGGATTTTTTTGAAGATACCAGCTTGTGGATTTTTTTTTGGGGTGGTTCCTTGGGGCTTGGTTTAAAATCAACCGGTACGGGTTTGATCGGTTCAAAATACTTCTCAATTAATGGCAATAATTTCCCGCTGGAATATTTACTGGTAATCGACAGGATTGCATTGGCGGGTTGATAGTATTTTTTATAAAACATCCTGGCCTGATCCAGCGATAGTCGGCTGATGTGTTTTTCATTTAACCCAATCGTCGGCCAACGATACGGGTGCCGGGAATAGGCCAGGGCACTGATCAGATGAAAACTATCTCCATAAGGTTTGTTGAGGCAGGTTTCTTTGTATTCCTCCAGAACGACTTGTTTTTCCCGTTCAAACAACGTCTTGACCAGGCGCAGCCCATTCATGCGGTCAGCTTCCAGAAATAAGGCCATCTCAATATTTTCTGCCGGCAAGGTGATATGATAATTGGTGCTGTCCGTGGTGGTAAAAGCGTTGTTTTCACCCCCGGCATTCTGGACCGCCAGGTCATAGGAAGGTACCCGGCTCGTCCCACCGAACATCAGATGTTCAAACAAATGGGCCAGGCCCGTTTGATCCGGGGGATCGTGTTTAGAACCGACCAGGTAGTGGATATTCACAGAAGCCAAAGGATTGGAACTGTCCTGATGAATCAATATCCTCAATCCGTTCTTTAATATTTTTCGTTCAAAAGAAATCATTAAGTGCCTGGGCGGTTTTTGGAGCTGCGAAATTATTCATTTTAACTGTTGGATCAATAACAATATAAAGTCAGGGGGTTGTGAGGTTTCATTTCAGCTAATCCTGCATGCGATTTTGGTCCCTCACTCAAAAACGCGGGGATGCGCGAAGAAATATTATAAAAATCAATGAATCAATTATTTAAAAATAGTTTACCTTTGCGCGCGAAATAAATATTTAAAATAAAGTAAAAGCCAAAAAGAATAGAATATGCCGGCTTACATGACTAAAGAAAAAGTACAAGGATTAATGACTCAGTATGGCGGCAGACCTGAAAACACAGGGTCTGTTGAAGCTCAGATTGCTCTTTTTACGTTTAGAATCAACCAATTACAAGAGCATTTGAATCAGAATAGGAAAGACCATTCCTGCCGCAGATCCCTGCTAACTATCGTAGGACAACGCAAACAATTGCTCAACTACCTGGCCAAGCATAATCTGAGTAAATACCGCGAATTGATCGAGCAGTTAGGTATAAGAAAATAGTAACTGTTATACCGGGGGGCTCTGCCTCCCGACTACCTTCATCGATTTTTTCCACGTTCTGAAGTTAAATGCTCTACTGGTTAGGGCTATTGTTGTTTAATCTTAAATCATCCATTAAAAAAATTTTATGGGACAAAAAAATCCTATCAGTGTTTCGTTCAATCTGCCGGATGGCAGGGAAATCACCCTCGAAACAGGTAAATTAGCTACACAGGCCCATGGGTCTGCAGTGGTGCGATGTGGGCACACGATAATGCTGGCTACCGTAGTATCCAATAAAGAATCCAAACCGGATATGGAATACTTTCCACTTTCAGTCGATTATGCCGAGCGCTTTTATGCTGCCGGCCGTATTCCGGGCAACTTTTTCCGCAGGGAAGGTAAACTTTCAGACTCTGAAGTACTTACCTCCCGTTTGGTAGATCGCGCGATCCGCCCTTTGTTTCCTGATGAATATATGAATGAGACCCAGGTCATTATCAGCTTATTATCCAACGATAATGAAACCATGCCTGAAGCCTATGCCGCCCTGGCTGCCTCCACGGCTTTGGTACTTTCCAATATTCCCTGGCAAGGCCCCATTTCTGAAGTCAGGGTGGCCAAAGTCAACGGTGAATATGTTGTCAACCCTTCCAGAACCCAGCTCGCAGAGGCCAGTTTGGAATTTATCGTCGCGGCTACGGAAAAAGATCTTTTAATGGTAGAAGGGGAAGCCAAAGAATGTGATGAATCAGAATTGATTGAAGCTATTCAGGTAGCTCATGAAACCATCAAACAACATTGCCAGGCGCAACTTGCCCTTGCTGAAAAATTCGGCGTCAAACTCGACGGCAAACGGACAGTTATCGTTCCTGAAATCGATGAAGAGTTAAGTAGCCTTGTGCACCTGGGCACCGATGAAAAAATCTATTCCCTGGCCCGCAATGCTACCGATAAAAAATCACGTAAAGACCAGTTTGACGAAATCAAAGCGGCACTTAAAGAATTTATAATCGGTTCAAAAAGCGAGGAATATTATACCGAAAACAGCAAAAAGATTGCCGATTTGTACGATAAAAATAAAAAACACATCGTTCGTGAAGTAGTAATGGCCGAAGGTAAAAGGCTGGACGGACGAAGGACCGACGAAGTAAGGCCTATCTGGACTGAAATCGATGTCTTACCGGCAGCACACGGATCATCCCTCTTTAATCGGGGTGAAACCCAGGCCCTCGGCGTAGTGACCTTAGGTTCAAAAAAAGACGAAATGCTGGTGGATACCGCATTTAATGCCCACGATGAAGGATTTATTTTCCACTATAACTTTCCACCTTTTTCTGTCGGCGAAGTAAAACCTCAAAGAGGTCCCGGACGACGTGAAATTGGCCACGCCAACCTGGCAGCCCGTTCAGTTAAACAAATCATGCCTCCGGACAATGCTTATACAGTCAGAATAGTTGCTGACATCCTGGAATCTAATGGTTCTACCTCAATGGCTTCTGTCTGTGTAGCTTCCATGGCACTGATGGATGCAGGTATAAAAATAAAAGCACCCATTGCCGGGGTCGCTATGGGATTGATCAAAGACAAGACGCGTGCCGCCATCCTCACCGATATACTGGGTGATGAAGATGCCCTCGGTGATATGGACTTTAAGATCACAGGCACCAGTCAGGGTATCTGCGGTTGCCAAATGGATATGAAAATAGATGGCCTGGAATACGGCCTATTGGAAAAAGCACTGGCCCAGGCTAAAGCAGGTCGTCTGCACATACTGGGTGAAATGGCTAAATCCATTGATGCAGCCAGGGAAGATTACAAACCGCATGCACCCCGAATCGTCGAAATCAGGATACCCAAGAGCTTTATTGGTGCCGTTATCGGCCCCGGTGGTAAAATTATTCAGGATATCCAGGCTACGACTGGCACGGTGGTAAACATAGAAGAAGTCGGAGATGAAGGCATTGTAAGTATCGCCAGCTCCAATAAAGAATCTATTGAGAAAGCATTGGCCCGGGTCAAATCAATCATTTTTGTTCCCGAAATCGGTGAAACCTACGAAGCGAAAGTGGCTGAAATTTTGCCCTTTGGTGTGGTAGTTGATTTTCAGGGTAAACAAGGATTGTTGCACATTTCAGAAATCTCGTATACCCGCATAGAAAATGTGGAAGAAGTATTTAATGTAGGCGATGAATTAAAGGTTAAATTATTGGATATCGACCCCAGATCAGGGAAATACAAACTTTCACGGAAAGCCCTCATGCCAAGACCAGCTGGTGCAGGCCCGGAAAACGGAGGGGACTCCGGCGGTAGAGACAGATCCTACTCGGATCGTGGCGGTCGCGGTGGTTCCGATCGTGGTGGCTCCGGATTCAGACGCGATGATAGAAGAGATGGCGGAGACAGAAGAGATGGCGGAAGAGGTGGCAGTGACCGCAGGGATAGTGGTGACCGAAGAGATGGTGGCGACCGAAGAGATAACAGAGGTGGCGACCGCAGAGATCGGCCGGACAATGGAGACCGCAGGCCTTCAAATCGTAACGAAGGTCCTGAAAGACCTGCTCCCATAAATGAAAATCAGGGGGTAAAACCTCCTGTTCCCCCGATAGAACAACCAGGAGTGGATAAACCAACTAATGATCAGCCCAGGCCGGAAGGGCTCAACTGGGAGGATTGATTCGCATTTAATGGGTTGGAAATCAAGTTTTTTTGATCCCCCCATTCATAATAAAAAGTTAAATAGCCAAAAGGGAGTGAGCGTTTCGCTCCCTTTTGTGTTTATTAGAGAAACTTTTCAACCAATATTGGTGTAAGTTAATAGGGAGGAATAAGTAATGCGACAATTAAAAATAACTAATAAAATAACCAACAGGGAGTCCGTCTCCCTCGAAAAATACCTAAATGATATTGCCAAGCTCAGCATGCTTACCCCTGAACAAGAGGCAGAATATGCCCGTAAAATCAGGGAAGGAGACGAAGAAGCTTTGGAAGTCATGTGCAAAGCCAATCTGCGGTTTGTAGTATCCGTAGCAAAACAATACCAGAATCAAGGCTTGTCCCTCAGTGATTTGATCAATGAAGGAAACGTCGGGCTCATCAAAGCAGCCAAACGATTTGATGAAACTAAAGGCTTCAAATTTATATCCTATGCGGTGTGGTGGATCAGACAATCCATCCTGCAGGCTATTGTCGAGTACAGCCGTATTGTGCGTATGCCCGTCAATAAAGTCGGATCTTACAACCGGCTAAATGAAGCGTATATCACTTTTGTGCAGGAATTTGAACGTGAACCTACCCCGGAAGAATTGGCTGAAGCACTAGGGGTCGCTGTGAAAGACGTCAACCACGTCCTAAAAAGCAATATGCGGCACGTATCCTTTGATGCCCCCATCGGGACGGATGAGGATGATATATCGATGATTGACATTTATATGCATGAGACCGATGATAGTCCGGATCTGGCTTTGATGAAAGAATCCCTGAAAAAAGAGGTAGAATACGGAATGACGGTATTAGCCCCTCGTGAAATGGAAGTCTTATCCGCTTATTTTGGCCTTGATGGCAACAAACCATTGACCCTGGAAGAAATCGGTGACATGTATGGACTTACCCGCGAACGGGTCCGCCAGGTCAAAGAAAGGGCTATCCGCCGGCTCAGACGATCCATGCACCAAAATTCGCTCAAGTCCTACCTGGGTTAGGTTAAAAAATGATAGCCCGCGCTATTATTTTTCTGGTTATCACCTTTGTAATTTTTAGTTTTGCAGGTGTGATTTCTATTCTAGATAAATTGTTTTCCGGTTTCAGACCGGTGATTTATAAATTGCGAAACGACCTGAGGTTGTTACAACCGGAGTTGAAATCCTGGGCAATAGATAACCTGGTCAAATGGGACAGGCAGGAACTGGAGTTGTTAAGCCTGCGTCAACACCGACAGTTCAAAAAGACCTTACGGTACAAAATTATTCGCGGGGTGTTTCAATCGATATACCATGAACCTCTGATGGTTTATACCCAGAAAATGTATAACCCGATGGAAGGGGTTTTGATTGTACGAAACTCGCTGCATGAATTCGCATATATCATCCACCATAAAGAAGTCGAAGTATTTATTGATGAGGAGTATTACGGCAAATTGGATGCTCAGGGCAAATTGTGGTATAACCAGAAAAACGTGATCGCTACCGTGGACCGCGGAGAAGGTATCCTGCTCGAAATAAAAGTCAACAATAAGATCGCCGGCAATTTGTTGAATGAAATAAAAAAAGAAAGCAGGAATCCCAGAGCGTTTCAGTATGTTGCCGAGCTGGATGAAGTAGAGGAAAAAGTGTTTTTGAGTATGGCATTTTTTGAAATTATCCGGCGTTCTCCAAAAAAATAAGATCGGGTGGATTCAGCCTGCTTGGCAAAAGTTATCGATTCCTTAAACACCGATATAGCCGGATACCCTGCTGTATATTTGTATGCTTTTATCTTCATTGCATGACTATTGAATCCATACCCATTTCCGAATTTCCTCTGTTTAGTAAAATTGACCGTGAATTAAATCAAAACAGCAGCTCCCTGACTGAATTCCAGGAATGGGCTCCCATCAAGGAAAATTTTAAAAATATCATTGACCAGCGTAAATTACCGGTAGATCGGTCTGTACTGCAAGCCGTCCTTTTCGATCAGTATGCCGAATTGCCTGCCAGACCGGGTATCGATACTCAAATCCGGTCGCTCGGCGACGAATACACGTTTACTGTTACTACAGCACATCAGCCTTGTTTGTTCACAGGCCCCGCATTTGTGATTTCAAAAGCAATCAGCACGATCAAATTAGCCAGGCAACTGAATGAAACATTAAACAACCATCATATCGTTCCGCTCTTCGTGATCGGATCGGAAGATCACGATGTCGAGGAGCTTAATCATAGTTATTTGTTTGGAAAAAAAATCACCTGGGATACCCATCAAAGCGGACCGGTAGGACGATTTGACCAGGAAGCTATTCAATCCTGTCTGGATGAAGCAACCGAGTTGATGCAATACACTTCCTTTGGTCCTGCATTGATTGAGCTGTTAAAAGAAGCTCATCAGCCAAACAAAAATTTTGCCCAGTCTTTTCAGTATATCCTGAATGGTTTGTTGGGTGAATTTGGTCTGTTGGTGCTGAACACAGATGAAAAGAGGTTGAAAGAAATCTTTAAACCTTTTATATTGGATGAAATCATCCACTCCACCTCCAAGCCCCTTATTCTGGAAACCCAGAAAAAGCTAAACAATCTGGGATTTGAAGAAGTAACCCATGTACGGGATATCAACTTGTTTTATTTTGGCAATGGCTTCCGGGACCGGATCGAAAGGGAAAATTCACAT
Source organism: Saprospiraceae bacterium (assembly GCA_034439915.1). Classification (GTDB taxonomy): domain Bacteria; phylum Bacteroidota; class Bacteroidia; order Chitinophagales; family Saprospiraceae; genus JADJLQ01. The sequence continues at coordinate 16,731 of JAWXBI010000190.1, forward strand.
TATAAAGTTTTAAATCAGGAGAAAACATTTGATGAATCTGCTATTCGCGAAGAAGTAAATCTATACCCGGAAAAGTTCAGCCCAAATGTAATTCTGCGCCCTCTGTACCAGGAAATAATATTACCCAACCTGGCTTATGTCGGCGGAGGAGGTGAATTGTCTTATTGGTTGGAGAGGAAGTCTCAATTTGCCGCATTGGGTATACCCTACCCTATGCTGGTGCGGCGCGATTCTTTTCAGGTGATCACACCGGAACAAAAGAACATAATGGACCAGTATAATCTTACCATCACCGAACTGGCCATGCGGACCGATATGTTGCTCAATTACCTGACGGAAAAGTTATCTGCCAATCAATTGAATGTGGCAGCCGAAACTGAAAACCTGATGGGATGGATGGATAAAATTAAAATAAAAGCACAGGACATTGACCCGACACTCGGTCCTTCAATAGAAGCAGAGAAAATTAAACTGCTGAAAACGATCGAACACCTCGAGAAGAAAATGCTCAAAGCGGAAAAATCAAAACTCGAAGTCAAGCTCAATAAGATTAAAAAGCTTAAAGAAAAACTGTTTCCGGAAAACGGACTTCAAGAGCGCAATGAAAGTTTCCTTACGTATTATGCTGAATATGGAAGAGATTTGATCTTTACCCTGCTGGAGGATTTTGACCCCCTCGACCGTCGTTTTAAATTGATCCAGGTGGCTAAACCGGCTGAATAGGGTGTTTAGTCCGTCACTTTCTCAAAAATGGTGATTAACTCATCCAATCGGGATTTTAATTGTGACCGGTCTACAATGAAGTCCAGGAAACCATGTTCGAGCAGGTATTCAGCAGATTGAAAATCTTCCGGGAGATCCTTTTTAATGGCTTCTTTGATGACCCGCGGGCCTGCGAAACCGATCAGCGCCTTGGGCTCAGCCATATTGATGTCACCTAACATGGCATAGGATGCGGTAACCCCACCGGTAGTCGGGTCTGTCATCAATGAAAAATAGGGCAATTGAGCGGTTTCCAACAAGGTTAGTTTAGCTGCCGTTTTAGCCAACTGCATCAGAGAGAAGGCAGATTCCATCATGCGCGCGCCTCCGGATTTGGATATGATCATCAGAGGACATCCCATTTCTATGCACAAATCAATGGACTTGGATATTTTTTCACCTTCCACACTTGCTAATGAACCGCCGATAAAACTGAAGTCCATACAAGCAACCACTAATGGCTTTTTATTGACTTTGCCGCTGGCTATATTGATGGCGGAGTTGAGCCCTGTTTTCAGCTTCGCTTCTTCCAAACGTTTTGGATAGGATTTTAAATCCTGAAATCCAAGGATGTCAATCGCTTCGAGATTATCCAGGTGAATGGTATACTTATCTGAATCAAAAATAATTTCGAAATAATCAAAACTGCCAATCCGGACATGGTGATTGCATTTGACACACTTATAAAAATTTTCCCGGAGTTCCGTAGAAGTACTGGTGTGTTTACAAACCTCGCATTTATGCCAAAGACCTTCAGGTGTTTCCTTTTTGTTTTTGGTCGCTGTCTGTATACCGTCTCTTAATCGTTTAAACCAACCCATGCATTTTTTCTTTCCGGGACCTTCAAAGGAGCCAGCAAATATAAGTAATCCACTTAATTTAGCGGATCAATCCAGAATTATAAAAAAATGAATATCAGTCTGATCGGTTATGGGAAAATGGGTAAAGAGATTGAAAAATTATGCATGCAAAGAAACCATAATGTATATTCAATTGTTGATCCCAGGCTAAACACGGATCTTAAACTACTGGAAGGAGCAGATTTGGCTATAGAATTTACAGAGCCCCGCGCCGCCATCCACAATATCCGATATTGTATTGATCGGGGCATTCCGGTTGTTTCCGGCACCACTGGCTGGCAATCAGAATTAGAACCACTCAAACAATATTGCCTGGATCACCAAGGTAGTCTCTTTTATTCTTCCAATTTCAGTATTGGCGTTCATTTGTTTTGGAAAATAAGTTCACAACTGGCCAAGTTGATGGATTCGCAGGACGCCTATCAGCTCGGACTGCATGAACTTCATCACAATCAGAAAAAAGATGCTCCCAGTGGTACGGCGGTTACCCTGGCTGAATATATGATAGCTGCCTCTACCCGTTTTCACGGCTGGCATGCCCGGGAAACCATGGACTTTAGCTCAATGAACAGTATACCGATTTCATCGGAGCGTAAGGGGGATATTCCAGGGATTCATTCGGTAGAGTATCGATCTGCTCATGATCGTATTTTATTGACCCATGAAGCTTTTTCAAGAAGCGGATTTGTAGAAGGTGTAGTGAGGGCTGCAGAATGGTTAAAAGGCAGAAAAGGGGTATACGGAATGGATGATTTGTTTTCCAAAGACTAAACCCTGCGGGTTGAAATAATTTTATTTGCGAAAATCCTTTGGAAATAAACTTGTCTTGCTGCTTCCTTTTTTTAGCTGACCTTTACGCGAATATTTGGTGGTCTCCGCTTTTTCTGTCGGGCAACCAGATCCGACTGCACAGGCTGAAAAACCAGATAAAATTATAATAATCAACAATGAATATATTATATATTTTTTATATACAAAGGTCATGATTTGTAGCGTTGTTGGAGAAAAAAAAACCCCACTGACAAGAAATGTCAGTGAGGTATGAACACACTATGAGAACACCCTATTCTTATGTCAAATTAATTGGTGACTACAATTTTGTTTGTCACGCTACAAATTTATAACATATTTGATAAAATTTGCAAATCATTTATAGTTTTTTTTTCAATGATATCAAAAAGATCCATCGATGATGTTATTCAGACTGCCAAAGTCGAAGAGGTAATCGGAGATTTTGTAAACCTCAAACGCAGTGGATCCAATTTATTGGGATTGTGCCCGTTTCATCATGAAAAAACACCTTCATTCTCGGTATCTCCTTCTAAAAACATATACAAGTGTTTTGGTTGTGGCAAAGCAGGCGGCCCCGTTCAGTTCGTCATGGAACACGAATCGAATACCTTTCCCGATGCGATCCGTTTTCTGGCAAAAAAATACAATATAACCCTCGAAGAAATCCAGGATATTAAAAACGATCAGCAACTTCAGGAAGATTTGGAAAAAGAAGCCTGGGCTCTGATCAATGATTATGCCGCCAGGATTTATCAGGATGCTTTATTTCAGCATCAAAACGGCAAACATGTAGCCATGTCCTATTTTAAAGAGCGTGGTTACCTCGAAGCGACGATTAAAAAATTTCAATTGGGATATGCCCCGGAACAACGAGATTATCTGATTCAGAAAATCAAAGATGCCGGATACCGTTTTGAACTAGTAAAAGAACTGGGGCTGACCAATAAAAACGATCAGGACTTTTTTAATCACCGGGTCATTTTTCCAATACACAATCTGGCGGGTAAGGTAATTGCATTCAGCGGTCGTAAAATAGGTGAACAGGATTACGGGCCTAAATACATCAATTCACCCGAAACCCCGCTGTATGTGAAAAGCAAGGTGTTATATGGTATACACCTGGCCAAAAACGCTATTCGAGCCAAAGATGAATGTATTCTGGTGGAGGGATATACCGATGTGATCAGTCTGCATCAGGCCGGGATACAGCAGGTAGTAGCTTCATCCGGCACCTCGCTGACGATTGACCAGATAAGACTTATAAAAAGGTTTACCTCGAACATCAAAATTTTATACGACGGAGACCAGGCCGGTATAAAAGCTACCCTGCGCGCCCTGGACCTTATCCTGGATGAAAACATGAATGTCCGGATTGTCATACTGCCTGATCCGGAAGACCCGGATTCTTTTCTCAAAAAAAACGGATCGGAAGTATTTAACCGGTTTTTATCGGAACATGCCGTGGACTTTGTTTTATTTAAAGCATCGCTGATCAAAAAAGAATCGCAGCAGGATCCGGTTAAAAAATCAGAAGGCATCACCGATATTATCCAAACGATAGCGCGGATACCGGATGCCATCAAACGAGCAACGTATATTCAGATCTGTGCCCAGGAACTCCTGGTTCCGGAAAATATTCTGATCTCTGAAATCAATAAAAAAATCAGAAAAGAAATTTTTCAACGGCGAACCAATACTGCATCCATTCAAAATGATATTCAACAAAACATACCCATCGAACCTTTGCCGGAAGCTGGTCCGCAAAGTCTGTCGTCGAGCGACACCGATGAATATCAGGAGCGGTCATTGATCCGGGTGCTTATTTTATACGGACACCTTCCCATAGAAGATGGTACCGATAAAACCCTCGCCCAATACATCAATGAAAACATGGACGACCTCTATGATGATTTTGACAATAAACTGTATGAAAAAGTATTAAAAGAATATATACACCAGTTAAGTGAAGGGGTACTGGTGCAAACAGAATATTTTACGGGCCACCAGGATCCTGAGATCCGCAACCTGGCCATTGAATTCTGCACTTCTCCGTTTGTTTATAGCCACAATTGGGCCGACCGGTGGGAAATGGAATTACAAACTCAAAAACCTCCGGACCAAAATTTTACCAGGGATTGTTTCCAGAGCATCCTGCGGTTTAAACTGAAAAAAGTGCAGAAAATGATATCTGCCAATAAAAAATTACTGGATTCCCCGGATCTGGATGAGATGCATCAACTGGTCTATCTGAAGACGCAGCATGAGCTCCTTAACCATCGAAACGGAATAGCAGAGATGCTCGGAATGCGCGTATTTTCCTGAATTCAATACAGGGGTATCAATCCACCCACTCCGCTACAAACAAATTGGTATCGCGGGTACCTCCATTAAATCGATTGGAAGCAAATACCAGGTATTGGCCGTTTGGGGAAAACATGGGAAATGAATCAAAGGTCTGGTCGTGGGTTACTTTTTCCAGTCCCGTGCCTTCTTCATTGATTACAAATAAATTGAATGAATAGCCCCTGGAGGCCGTATGGTTTGAACTGAAAATAATTCTTTTATTGTCCGGCAGGTAATAAGGCGCCCAGTTGGCTTTGCCCAGATTGGTGATTTGTTTGAGGTCACTCCCATCCACATTGCATACAAAAATTTCCATTTCAGTCGGCTGTACCAAGCCCTGATGCAATAGATCGAGGTATTCTGTTTGTTGAGCCGGGGTTTTGGGACGGGAAGCCCTGAACACTAATTTTTTTCCATCGGGAGAAAAAAACGCCCCTCCGTCATATCCCAATGCCTGTGTAACCCGTCTGACCCCGGATCCATCCAGGTTCATGGTATACAAATCGAGATCACCATCGCGTACGGATGTAAATACAATCTTATCCCCTTTAGGGCTCACGGTACCTTCAGCATCATAACCCGGAGAGTCGGTCAGCCGTTTAACGATTTTCCCATCCAGGTCAGAGACATAGATGTCAAAACTTTCGTAAACAGCCCACACATATTTACCTGAGGCATTCCGCTCCGGAGCTGGCGGGCAAGCATCCCCGGCTGCATGCGTAGAGGCATAGAGGATCTGTTTATTGCCAGGAAGAAAATAAGCGCAGGTGGTCCTTCCCTTCCCGGTACTGATCCTTGCCGGTTTTTGGGTTTTCAAATCCTCTTTTCCGGGGCTTAACCTAAAAATCTGATCACAACCGTTTGACCATTGGCTGTTATCACTCTGAAAAACCAACTGTTTGTTGTCAAAACTCCAATAGGCTTCCGCGTTGTTACCACCAAAAGTGAGTTGAGTCACATTCTTCAGATGCTTTTCAGCCGGATATCGCAAGGTATCGCCTGGATTAACCAGCGTAATCGGGGTTTTAGGCGAACAGGTTACCAATAAAAACATCGCCGGAATTACCCATGTTTTAAAGTTAATTTTCGAGTCTATCTTCATATTTTTACAACTATGATAATTGGCATCGGAGGAGTCAGTCGCGCAGGAAAAACCACCCTTTCAGCCCGTTTGAAAAAGCGAATCAAAGGTAAAACGATAAAGATCTTAAATCAGGATGATTTTGTTAAAAAAAACAACCTTCCGATGATAAAAAACCATGTGGACTGGGAACATCCGGATTCGATCGATTGGAAGTCCCTGGAAAAAGCCATCCGGACCTACCGTTCAGAATTTGAAATCGTGATCGTGGAAGGCATCTTTGCTTTTTACCATACTAAAATTGCTAAAACCTACGATCAGGTTTTTTTTGTCCACATCCCTAAAGATTTGTTTTTTAACCGTAAAAACAAGGATCTCCATTGGGGCAAGGAACCCCAATGGTTCATTAAACACATCTGGAAAAGTTACCTGCTTTATGGCAGGTTACCCGAGTTTTTAAAACAAGTTATCTGGATCGATGGGTCGCGGAAAACACCGCTGGAACCTTTGATTCAATTGATGGAGGCTTAATTTTTTGTCCCTTCCTGGTCTTTTAACTTACATTGTTCTGCAAAATATTCCCCAAATCGACGGAGATCTGTAGCCAGGGCTTTATTGTCCGTCGCCCTTAAATAGGTATCTGCCAGACTTTTTAAAGTAAAAAAAACCATACTATTCATCTCATGAACTTGAAAATCCTTGGTCCAGAGATCAATTTTTAATGTATCTCCTGTGCCCGCATCGCATAAGGACAATAAAAACGCTTTTACCTCATGGCTTACCCCGGCATCTGGTCCGTCGTCTGCTGTCCAGTGAATCGCCGACGGTATATTATGCTCATCCAGGGTGATATCGAGTACAATTTGATTATTGGTTTTCTTCATCGTACAAAGAAACGATGTTGATCAGATATTATCATTGCCTGAATAGGGTTTTCCAAACCTGGCCATATAGTGCGATGGATAATAAAACACCCCGCTACGGGTACCTTGCGCTGCTTTGACCATAGACAAAGCAACCTTTTCCGCTTCAATGGGAGTGATTTTGGAAAATAATTTAGGTCCAAGGAGTTTGAGCGCCATCCCCGCTCCTGCAGCAAAAGACTCCATAGGTCGGACTTCCTCCCTGCTCCCAATCAATATGGAAGGACGAAAAAAGTGAATGGCCCAGAAATCCATACACCGAACCATCTCTTCGATTTTACCTTTTACCTGGTTATAAAAAAACAAGGATGAAGAGTCAGCCCCCATCGCGGAAACCAGCATGACCTGTTGCACCCCTTTTTTTTGGGCATGGGCCAGTATCCGTTGCAAATATTCGTACTCAATACGAAAAAAGGCTTTCTTGGAGCCTGCCTTACTCATAGTGGTACCAAGGCAAATAAACAAGTCCTCCCCTTCTATTAGATCGGACCATTCGTCCATCCTCTCCATGTCCACCTCATGAACAATCAATTTATCCTGCTTGAGGCCCGGCGACTGTCGGTAAAACGCGGAGACTTGTTTGTAAGCCGGATGATGCAACAAAGCCTGAAGGCAGTGTGAACCCACTAACCCAGATGCCCCAAATAACATAGCCTGTTTAGCAGAAGATTTTATAGTCAGGCCCTCATTCACCCCACTAAGATACGTGGCTAAAAGCTTAAATTTGCCCTAACCAAAAATCAAACGGTTATTTACCTCTATCCTGACCATGAAACGATTTCTTCAAATACATCCTCAAGATAATGTGGTCGTGGCCCTGGAAGAATTCAGGAAATCCGACCATCTATCCCTATATGAAACCCAGATTCCTATTGGAGAAACAATTCCGGTAAAACATAAAATTGCTACAGTCGATTTTGCTCCGGGTGATACCATCAAAATGTATGGCCTGACTGTAGGAAAAGCTAAATTCCCGATTGCAAGAGGTTCCCGGATCAGCACAGATAATACCGAACATGCCACTGAATCTTTCGACACCATTCAACACCGGTCCGAGTGGATAATGCCAGACATCAGAAGATTTAAAGGCAGGACGTTTCAGGGTTATCCCCGGAAAGACGGCACTGTGGGTATCCGGAATTATTGGGTCATACTTCCGCTGGTTTTTTGCGAAAAGAGAAACGTTTCGGTAATTCAGGAGGCATTGATCAAAGCGCTGGGTTACCAGACCTTCGAAGATTTTGGAGTCAATACCCAACATCTCGTGGAATTATACAAGGGTGGTGCCGGAAAGGACAAGATATTAGAAGCACAGATACTACAAACACGTACTGAACTCAATAACAGCCGGGTATTTAAAAATATAGACGGCATCAAAATATTGAACCACGATATGGGTTGTGGTGGTACCCGGCAGGATGCAGCTTCCTTATGCCGGTTATTGGCCGGATACGTACTCAATCCCAATGTGGCCGGTGCCACTGTACTCAGCCTGGGTTGTCAAAATGCCCAGGTCTCCTTATTCACCGATGCCCTCATGCAGCTAAATCCACATCATGAAAAGCCGGTTTATATTTTTGAACAACAAAAATATTCCAGTGAGCGGGAATTGATTTCCGATGCCGTAAAACACACTTTTAATGGCCTGGTAGAAGCCAATGAGATCATGCGTCAACCTGCCTCCCTGGCCCATTTATGCCTGGGTTTGGAATGTGGCGGATCTGATGGTTTTTCCGGGATCACCGCCAACCCGGCATTGGGTCATGCTTCCGATATGATCGTGGCGCTTGGTGGTACTACCATATTGTCTGAGTTTCCGGAACTTTGCGGGGCAGAACAGGACCTGATAAATCGCTGCGAAAAACAAGAGGACGCAGAAAAATTTTCTGTCCTAATGAAAACATATAGTGCAAGGGCTGAAGCTGCGGGATCCGGATTTTATGCCAACCCATCGCCGGGGAATATCCGGGACGGATTGATCACAGATGCCATGAAATCATTGGGGGCAGCACTCAAAGGTGGCACAGCACCGGTCAAAGGGGTATTGGATTATACCGAGCGGGTGCGTGAAAAAGGGTTTTATTTATTATGTACACCAGGAGGTGATGTAGAGTCTACCACTGCCATGACAGCCAGCGGTTGCAATATGGTTGCATTTACCACGGGATTGGGCACCCCTACCGGCAATCCGGTCGCTCCTACGGTGAAAATTTCGACCAATACTTCCCTTACCCTGCGTATGCCGGACATTATTGACATCAATGCCGGCACTATTGTAGATGGCAAGGATACGATTCGCTCCAAAGGAGAAGAAATGCTGGAATATTTTATTCAGGTCGCCAGCGGAGAAGCTATACCCCATGCTGAACGTTTAGGCCAGGATGATTTTATCCCATGGAAAAGGGGAATATCACTTTGAGCATTTTTCAATTATCCAGTCACCCTCAATCCGCAATCCTCAATCCTCAATCCCCATTCCCCAACCTCTGACCGCTAACCAACCACCAACCACTATTCACTACTTAGCCCGGATACTCTCTTTCGCAGCCAGTACAGTGCTTTTAGGATTTCCGGCAAATACATCCTGTCCATGGATCAATATCGGTCGTTTTAAAAAAGTATATTCTTCCAGTATTAGTTTCCGGTAATCTTTTTCAGTGAGTTTTTTATTTGCCAAACCCATAGATTTATATTTTAGTGCCCTCCTGCTGAACAAGGATTCGTAAGATCCCAGTTGTTTAGCGGCGAAGTCCAATTCAGCCGCACTGATATTCTTCTCTTTGATATTCTGTAAGTCAAATGAAGCCGGAGCCTTCCATTCTGCCAGGATACGGAGACAGGTATTGCAGGTGGACAAGTAAAATATTTTTTTCATAAGATGAAGATAACAAGGTCGCCTAAAGCTTTCTGCTTCAAAATGTGAATTAAATTTGAGTGAATTTCCCGAGTTACTCACCAATGAACGATTCACAGACTGAACTGATTTTAAATTCCAGGGGCAATGTATATCATCTGGATTTAAATGCCGAATGGATAGCTCCTACCTGCATTACCGTAGGTGACCCGGAGCGGGTATCGCAGGTCAGTAAACATTTTGACCGGATTGATATGATTCGCTCCCACCGTGAATTTGTCAGTCATATCGGGTGGTTGGGCTCACAACGCCTCATGGTGATCTCGACCGGCATTGGGTCGGACAATGTGGATATCGTAATCAATGAAATCGATGCCCTGCTGAACATTGATTTGGAAACAAAAAAAATAAAGGATCAAACCAGCTCCATACGTTTTATCCGAATCGGGACTTCCGGAGCTTTTCATCCGGATATCCCGGTGGATAGCTGGATTGTCAATCCGCTGGCATTAGGTACGGATGGGCTCATGCGATTTTATCCCAAACATCATATCCAGCCTGATCTGGCCTGGTTAAATAGTCTGCGTCCGGATATTCGGAATGTGTTGTCTGAAACCTATCTGGGCAGGGCAGATCCTTTTTTAAAAAACATTTTTGGCCCTGGGATGACGGATGGGATCGCGATTACTACTCCGGGGTTTTTTGGTGCACAAGGGCGAAACCTTCGATTGGGATCAATGATCACCCATGATATACTCTATCAATTGAATACGCTAACTTATGAAGGAATCCCTTTTACTAATTTTGAGATGGAGACTGCAGGCATTTATGCTTTGGCCCGTTCTTTGGGACACCAGGCCATCAGTGTCAATGCCATTCTGGCTAACCGGATAACCGGTAAATTCAGTTCAAAGCCTGAAAAAGCGATCGAAGCCTTAATTAAAAATGTTTTAGAAAAAATAGCCCTGCTCTAACCATTGGCCTTTTTGTGGTCGGCTAAAAACTGTGCGAGCCCGATATCAGTCAAAGGATGTTTTAATAGTCCCAAAATGGCGGACAGGGGGCAAGTCACGACATCAGCCCCTGCTTTCGCGGCATCCACAATATGCAATGAATTGCGAATGGAAGCTGCCAAAATCTGAGTATCGTATCCCTGAAGCGAATAGATCTCCGCGATCTCGGCGATAAGTTGCATACCATCCCAACCAGTGTCATCAATACGCCCGATGAAAGGGGATAAATAAGTAGCTCCCGCTTTTGCAGCCAAAATAGCTTGTCCTGCGCTGAAAACCAGGGTACAATTCGTAGGGATTTTATTATCGGAAAAATACTTTATCGCTTTGATTCCATCTTTGATCATAGGGACCTTGACTACAATATTGGGAGCAATAGCTACCAGTTCATTTCCTTCCCGGATGATGCCCGCGTAGTCTGTGGCAATGACTTCGGCGCTGACATCGCCTTCTACCAGGTCGCAAATGGTTTTATAATGGCGAAAAATCTGGTCTTTGCCTACAATTCCTTCTTTTGCCATAAGGGAAGGATTGGTTGTAACCCCGTCCAATATACCCAAATCTTTGGCTTCTTTAATTTGGTCCAGGTTAGCGGTATCTATAAAAAACTTCATTTGAGAATATTGGTTACCAACAAGTTATATATTGAACTGCTGGTTTTGAATAAAAAAATGGTGAAAACCACACACATCGCTCAACCATTTTATCCTTGCTGCCTTTCGACCCTGGGGAGGTTCAACAGGAGCTGATTGCATGATTCTCACCGGGCGCAAAAGTAGGATAAATTTGAGACAATTTTGACTTACGATCCGAAAGATCGAATTACTATTTTTTCGATTCGTAAATCGTTGAATTGCTGAATTG
>JAWXBI010000191.1:0-6037 GCA_034439915.1 Saprospiraceae bacterium
AAAACAGTTGCCCTGCTTGACCTTACCCTGGGGGAATTGGGTACCCGTGGCAATGCTAAAATCCGAAAAAAAGAAGCCCTGGAATCTGGTCATAAAATGGGTGCGGTCAACCGGGAATTACTCGACCTGGGAGATGGTTTTTTTGAAAATAGCGAAAAGGCCATCCGGGTTATTATAACTCAAATTCGTAGATGGCAGCCCGATATTTTATTGGCCAATGCCTTGGAAGACCGGCATCCGGATCATAGCCGTGCTGCCACTTTAATATCAAGAGCCGCTTATCTGTCCGGCCTGCGTAAAATCGAAACCCGGTATAAAAGCAAAAAACAAGATGCCTGGAGGCCGGTGGCGGTTTATCATTATATCCAGGATTATGCCCTTACCCCCGATGTAGTGGTCGATATTTCTGGATTTGTAGAACAGAAAATGGAGTTGATCAAAACGTTTAGATCCCAGTTTTATGATCCCAATTCCCGCGAACCCGAATCGCCGATCAGCTCCTCGGAATTTCTCGAATTTCAACTAGCCAAGGCCAGGGTTTTTGGCAGATATATCCAGGTCGATTTTGCAGAGGCATTTAACATAACCAGGCCGATCGGGGTATCCAGCCTGCTGGTGCTGAAATAATTTAAATTATTTTTAACGCGTGATGCAACCATTTTGGCTTGCTAATACCATTTAGTAAGAAAGACAAAGCCATTATATCCGATCATATCATAGAGGGGTGCCGTCAGGGCGTACGGGCGGATCAGCACAAATTGTATTTGATGCTGAAGGATAAGTTATTTGGAATGTGTTTGCGGTATGCCCGCACCAAAGAGGATGCTGAAGACATCCTGCAAGATGGATTTATAGCCGTGTTCCGGGATTTCAAACAGTTTAAAGGGGATGGACCGGTAGAAGCCTGGGTGAGAAGGGTTATATTAAATACGGCCCTGCAACATTTAAGAAAACTGTCTAAAAATATATTTATATACACCGAAGAGAATGAAACTTATTTACCGGATGACTGGAATGAACAAGATCATTTTGACAAAGAGATCCTGATCAAATCCATGCTGCAAACCATACAAACCATGCCTACCGGATTCCGGACTGTACTTAACCTCTATATTCTGGAAGGACATAGCCATGAACAAATCGCCAATTTATTGGGTATCAGTAAAGGGACGTCTAAATCCCAACTGAACAGGGCCAAAGAATATTTGCGCAAGGCCCTGGCGCAGACACTTCATGTAAACGATTAGTATGGAAAAAAAATTACCGGAAGATAATCTGGAGCGGTTTTTACGATCTTCCTTTGAAGACTATAAACAAGAACCCACGGACAACGTATGGGGCCGTATCGAAGCGGGTTTGGAGTCAAACCCTGGGCCGTCTCAAAAGATCAAACCTTGGATGTACTGGAGTGCAGCTGCATCTGTTTTAGGGGCAATTATATTGTTTCAGTTTATTTCCAATCAATCATTGAATAATAAGCTGGAACAAGTTATTCAACAAAATCAACTATTGTCCAATCAGCTTCCCGTTGAAAAAACCGATTCCCTGGCAGGATCTGCAATCAGTGAGCCGGTTGCTGGCCCAATTTCAAATCTTAAAGAAGGCAACCTGGCAGCGTCAACCATGGACTCTATTACTTCCCACAACAATGAAACAAAAGGCTCTGATTTAAGAAACAATACGATCCGGGAAAAAGAAACAAGTATGCTGGCAACTGAAAACAGATTATTATCTGGTGATAACACCACAATCTCCGTGGATAAATTAAAAAGTCAAAAGAATAAAAAAGAGTTGGCCAGCGGGACTTCGCGGACCCGGAATTCTTCTGAAACATCAACAATCCATTCCAATGCCCAAATTCAGGGATCAGAAAAGGCATCCGTTAACACTAGAATCAAGGCAACAGGAGATCAGGTTATAAAACAATCATCCGATAAAAAAGTCAATCCGGTAGAGGTGGTCGAAGCTCAAAAGGTCAAATTGTTGGTCGACGAACATAAACTTATCAGAATTGATTCGTCCGATATTATATCCGGCAATCATGAAGTTGTAAAAATCAATCAGCCAGCACGTAATATCTATTCCGTGGCTTATTTGTACAAAAAAACAGAGGCTATTGAATCGATGCAAGAGGATAGGTTTTATTATTCAGGTGGACTCATGCATCCCATAGCAGTTAATTCAAAATCGGAGCGGTCGGTTGCCAGCGAATTGAGTTTATTAGGCGGGATATTAAACGAAAACGGTGAAATCACCCCCAAACGATTGTTCGATCCCAGGGTAAATGATTTTCCTAAAAATGAATATACTTCCAGCAATTCCTGGCAGGCAGGGCTTGAATGGAATAAACCGATCAACCGCAACTTTTCAGTGTCAGGAGGAATAGGAGTCAAACATTTTGAATTTATTAATGAATTCACTCAATCTCTCGCATTCAGAAACAGGGAACAACCTAGTCCGGGTAATCAGCCGTTTCAACACGATTTCAGGTGCAAATTGCCCGGGCCCTCCGGTACATCGGACATCATTATCAATTCAGAACAATTGGATAGCCGGGCATCGATCAGTGATGCAGAGCAGATAAAAATTGCGATCAAAAACCAGAGCAGACTCAATTACCTGACACTTCCTCTTTCTATGGCTTTTCAGGTTAATAAAGGAAGGTGGTCAGTATTTGCCAAAACAGGTTTTCAAGCCGATATTTTTTTAAGCCGTACTGTGGATGAACCCCAAATTACCCTTTCTCATCCACAGCTAAAGCTTAGGCAGGACCGTCCGAATAAACCGAAAGTGAATTTTAAAAACTCCAATCCTATAATATTGAATGCGGCCTTATCTGCCGGGATCAAATATCAAATAGGTTCTTTGTGGAGTATAAGCCTGAGCCCCGGACTTATACTGCCGTTCAGCCAACGCGAATTAAACAGGGATTTACAAGTTGATTCCAAAATTTATAGTGTGCAATTTGGTTTACATTATACCTTAAGCTCTTTATAATTTTTATTAACATCCATTAACAGATAATGGATGCAACTCTTTCCGTTCTGGTACACCAATATAGTATAAATTAAATCAACACCGATTATTGGAGAGATTGTACTTAATATTTAAATAACATGAATAAGCTGATTTTTAGAAACGTTATGATAGCCACTTTGGCTATGATCACTATGTACGGCTTTGTTGCATGCAACAAAGAAGATGTGAACAATACTGCACAGGATGTTACGGAAGCACTTACGGATGAATCCAGTTTTGCTTTAGAACAGCGAGGCAATCTCGGCAAACACGGCTGCTACGATCTGGTATTCCCGTTGAGCATCCGTTTTTCTGACGGTTCGGTGGTCGCCGTTACCAGTCAGGATTCATTGCGGAAAGCCATTAAGGCCTGGCATGTGAGCCATGGCGGCTCAAGGCATGAAAAGCCTGATTTTGTATTTCCCATTCAGGTGATAGCCGAAGATGGTTCTGTAATCGAAGTGGCCGACCAGGCTGCTTTAATTACCTTGAAAAAGGCCTGCCGAAAAAACCACCTCGATTCATTACATCGTCGTGACTCCTTGCACCATCATGGGTTCCCAAGACACGATACCTTATGTTTCACCCTGGTATTCCCAATCCAGGTAACTAAAGATGAAGGAACAATACTAACTGTAAACACTAAAGAAGAACTTAAAACCTTAACCCAGGGAGAACACCGTAAAGGCAGAGGCCATGGTCATAAACATGGTTTACGCAATCAACTCAGCCTGGTCTTTCCAATATCAGTCCTTAAATCTGATGGCAGTACTATATCCGTGGGATCCAAAGAAGCACTTAAAACCCTCCGGGAGGGTTGTTGACCGCTAAGCATAACATCGTATAACAATAAGAATTTTTCATATCAATGTAGCATTTAAAAAGAGGTGGGTGCCTAACAGTAGGCACCCTTTTTTTGTGTTGCTTTAGGCGTCCTCGCCTAAAGATGGGAGGCAACAAAACTTCAGGCGAGTCGCCTGAAGTAACCTCGTAACCTTACTTCCCTTCCATCCTATTGACATAATCCACCGAACCGAGACGGAACCTCACCGGGTGACTTACCTGCTTATCCAGCTTTAATTCCCATTTGCAAAAAAATCCGAGGTGATCCCAATGCCTGTAAGGCGATTTAAATACCAGGCTTGAGCGCGTTTCAATAGCTTGAACGGGTAAAGGTGAATAAATAAAATGCCGTGCTGGCCTCGTCGCCACCGTATCCATGCCTTTGAATGCCCGGGCAGTAAGGCCTTGACCGATACCGGCATGGGCTATTGATAGAAAAGTAATTAAAAGAATATAATTCCTCATTTAGAGGTCGGTTTGTTTTTCAATATACCCTCTATTTCTTTAAGTTCTGGTTTCGTAAAGCTTAAATTTTTAATAGCGCCTATACTATCCTTTAATTGTCCAGGATGACTGGCTCCTACGAGGACTGAGGTGATGCGGGGATCTTTTAATAACCATGCCACAGCCATTTGGGCCAGTGTCTGATCTCTTCTGCCAGCAAGGATATTCAGCGCGGTAACTTTGGATAAAATATCAGGCGTAATTTTTTCTGTATTCAGATAGCGCGCATCTTTTACCGCCCTTGAATCTTTCGGAAATCCCTTTAAATACTTGTCTGTAAGGATGCCTTGTTCCAGCGGAGAGAATGCAATAGAGCCGATTCCTTTTTTTCCAATTTCATCGAGCAAGCCGGATTCTACCCATCGGTCCATCATACTATACCGGGGTTGATGGATCAATAAAGGGGTACCCATTGACTTTAATATATCGTAAGCTTTAGCGGTGTCTTTGGCATTGTACTGTGATACCCCTGCATATAGCGCTTTCCCTTGTCTCACCAGATGATCCAGAGCTCCCATGGTTTCTTCCAACGGGGTATCCGGGTCACGGCGATGTGAATAAAATATATCGACGTAATTGAGCCCCATCCGTTGAAGGCTTTGGTCGCAACTGGCGATCAGGTATTTTCTGGAACCCAGGTTGCCATAAGGTCCCGGCCACATATCCCATCCCGCTTTACTCGAGATGATCAGCTGATCGCGGTAACCAGCCCAATCTTGTTTATAAAGTTTTCCAAAGTTTTCTTCTGCGGCACCATAGGGTGGACCATAATTATTGGCAAGGTCAAAATGGGTAATGCCATGGTCAAAAGCTGTCCGTAAAATATTTCGCCCATTTTCCAGGTCATCCGTATGTCCGAAGTTGTGCCATAGACCTATTGAAATCATCGGCAACAGTATACCGCTCTGACCGCACCTGCGGTAGCTCATTTCCTCATATCTGTTTTCTCGGGCCCTATACATACCGGGATCGTATTTATCATTTATATTCATGAATAAATTTAGAATTTGAATTGGGTGTAAAGATCGATCAAATCCAAGGCTAAAAGGCATCCTGGTCTTTAAAAAATTAATTTCTTTAACTTTAAGGCTTTATTTAAATGCAGGCTATGAAGAAAAAATTTTACCTATTCGTTTTTGTGTTATTTACGGTTAATATGGTATCTGGGCAGACCGATAGAGGCACGTGGTTACTTGGTGGCAGCGCTGCCTATCTTCGATCCAATGGTAATGGCTCCCTGATCCTGAATCCTTCTGTAGGTTATTTTTTATTGAAGCATGTGGCAGGAGGGGCTCAATTAAACCTGGTGGCCATCACCGGATCCACTTCCTGGTCCCTGGGACCTTTTGCCAAATATTATTTTTATGGTGATGAACGAGGAAGATGGTATGGCAGTGTGGGCCTCAATATTGGCAGTGGTGCGGGCTCCGATTTTGACACAGGATATAGCTTTGGGGCGGGGTATGCCAAATTTCTCAATACCAGCATTTCCGTCGATTTTGGAACACAATATCTCAGGGCCGGTGCGTCCAAAGGAATATTCAGCTTGGGTGCGGGCTTTCAAATTCATTTCAACCGGCTTAATGACTAAAATCAAAATGCAGAGGGCATTTTTGATTTCACCTGATTTAAATTTGTCAATCCTGTGATGGATAAGAATTGAGGTTGAGGT
>JAWXBI010000192.1:0-10850 GCA_034439915.1 Saprospiraceae bacterium
GAGCAGTTGTACTGCGACCATCCCAATGTTGGGGAGCAGTTGTACTGCGACCATCCCAATGTTGGGGAGCAGTTGTACTGCGACCATCCCAATGTTGTCGAGCAGTGTACTGCGACCTACGTGTTGGGGACCAGTTGTACTGCGACCATCCCAATGTTGGCGAGCAGTTGCACAGCGACCCAATCTAAGTCTTACATTACCCCAACAGTTCTTCGATCACCCGGATGTCATCGGGCACATCCACAGCCATCGAAACATATTCTGATACCCCGATGTGTATGGAATAACCGTGCTCCATCCACCTCAATTGTTCCAGGGACTCAGCGGATTCCAGCGGAGTGGGTTCAAGACGGGAAATTGATTCCAGGGTTCGACGGCTATAGGCATAGATACCCAGGTGTTGATAATAAGCTGGAGTTGATTTGTTCCTGTCATAAGGTAAGCGGCTTCTGCTGAAATATAGCGCTTTGCCCTGTTGGTCAAAAACACATTTGACCACATTGGGATTATCAATCATAGCGGGATCAGTGATTTTTCTAACCAGGGTTATAATGTTATCCCCCGGATGGAGATGGATCAGGTCAATCAATTGATCCAGGATAAGCGCCTGGACCAGGGGTTCATCTCCCTGAATATTGATATACCAATCCATTTTCGGCATCTTTTCAATGACTTCAGCACATCGGTGAGTCCCACTCAAATGATCGTTGCGGGTCATGATCACCTGGCCGCCAAATCCCTGGACATGCTCCCGGATCCCTTCGTCATCTGTCGCTACCACAAGCCCTGATAATTTTGTACATTGCAGGCATCCCCTATAGACATGTTCTATCATCGACCGGTCTTTGATCAAGGCCAATGGTTTGCCGGGAAACCGGGTTGAACCAAACCGGGCAGGTATAATCCCAAGAACATTCATTTTAACGCTTTAAAATGTTAACTAACATATTATAATAATATTTAATACTTTTGCTATTCATATTAAACTGTTTGTATGCTGAGATTGCTTGCAAGGGCCATTGTAATGATTTGTTTTTTGGGATATGTCGTGGAGGCTAAATCTAATGATTCGTGGATCAAAGATACTATCGTAGTCCGGTTGGATGAAACCTATGGAAAATACATGGAGCACCTGGTGGAGAAAAAACAAACCTTGTTTTCCCTGGCCATAGCGTATGGCATTGACCTTTATGATGTATATGATTACAACTCTTCTTTAAAGTCCAGGATACTGGGAGTCAACGATCTTTTGAGGATCCCGCTTTCCAATGATCACATTATTACGGACGAATCCCTGCTCCTTCCTAATAAGAAGTACCGACCGGTATATTATATCACCAAGCCGAAAGATAATCTTTATCGCATCTCCAGGGTTTATTTCAATATGGCATTTGATGATGTCATTGCCCGTAACCACCTGACATCGCACACCATCAAAGTAGGTCAAAAACTCATGATAGGTTGGTTTGATCCTACTAAGAAACAAGTGGGGAAACCGGATTTTAAGTCCGATGTCACCAAAAACGAACAAATCAGGTTGGAAGAAAACTGGGTCAATTCAAACCCAAACGCTTTTACGGTGGAATATAAAGCCCTTAACCTGACTTCATCCGAATGGGCCAAAACGTACGGAGGAATTGAAAATCGGTCAGACCGGCTCATTTTGGTCAAAAAACCAATACCTGCCATAGTTTTGAATCAAAGGAAATCAATGGATGGAAGTTCTATTGCTTCTAATGTCAAAACCGGTGCGGAAACTAAATTGAATACGGATGAAATTGTTTTGACCGATGTTACTAAATCCTCTGAAAAAGCAGGGTATAAGGCCAAAGTTTTAAAACGGCGTATGGTCACCCAGAATGGAGTAGCTCAATGGGCTAAATCAGGGCCTACCACCCAGGGATTGTACGTCCTCCACCCTACCGCTCCGGTAAATTCCGTGGTGGAACTGTCCAACCCGATGACCCATCGAAAGATCTACGCTAAAGTATTGTCCAATATGCCCCCCAAACTCTATCCTGATGATATCAGCGTGGTCGTATCTCCGGGTGTAGCCAATTTATTAGGGGCTATCGACAGCCGGTTTTATGTTAAACTGCGTTTTGTGGAAGAGACTATTCAATAGGGGTACGCCGCCTGTTAAAATATTTGCGAAAAATCTCAGTCCGGGGGCTTTACTTTTGGGGCAAAATGAAATACGCAGAAAATATTTTAAGTACGATAGGCAATACTCCACTGATCAGATTAAACAAGGTCTGTGACGAGGTCGAAGCGTTGGTATTAGCTAAGGTAGAAACCTTTAACCCGGGCCATTCCATCAAAGACCGCATGGCAGTGACTATGGTAAGGGATGCCGAAGAAAAAAGATTGCTTACACCCGGCGGCACTATTATTGAATGTACCTCCGGCAACACCGGTATGGGCCTGGCACTGATCGCCGCTATCCAAGGGTACAAGTGTATTTTTACGACTACGGATAAACAATCGGCAGAAAAAATCAATTTGCTCAAAGCATTCGGGGCGGAAGTAATCGTTTGCCCCACCAATGTCGAGTCTTCCGATCCGCGCTCGTATTATTCAGTTGCCGAACGATTATCTAAACAAATTCCGAATTCATTTTGGTGTAATCAATATGACAACTTATCCAATTCCCAGGCCCATTTTAGTACCACAGGGCCTGAAATCTGGGAGCAGACGGAAGGAAAGATCACGCATTTGATTGCCGGGGTGGGTACCGGTGGTACAATATCCGGAACCGGGCGATACCTCAAATCGAAAAACCCGCAGGTTAAAGTCTGGGGCGTGGACACCTATGGTTCAGCACTTAAAAAATACCACGAAACCGGGATATTAGATCCAAAAGAAATTTATCCCTATATCACGGAAGGTATCGGCGAAGATATTATACCAAAGAATATTGATTTTGCGGTGATCGATCATTTTGAAAAAGTTTCCGACAAGGACGCGGCGCTCGCGGCCAGGCGTCTGGCCAGAGAAGAAGCCCTGTTGATGGGTTATTCTTCCGGATCAGCCTTAGCCGGATTGATTCAACTCAAGGATCAATTGACCCAAGACGATATCGTGGTGATCATCTTTCCCGATCATGGTTCTCGTTATGTCGGTAAAATATTTAATGATGATTGGATGCGGGAGCGGGGATTTTTGGAAACGGATCTCAAGGTAAAAGATCTGATCCGCACCAAGCAGGATAAACGCTTTTTTTCCGTTACGTCCAATAGTACCGTACGCGACGCCCTTCATCTGATGAAAGAAAATGATATCTCCCAACTGCCGGTAGACAAAGAGGACCAATTCATTGGAGCCGTGACCGAAACCAGGTTGCTTTCTTATATTTTGGAAAATCCCTCCTCCCACCTGGACACCAATATAGAAGCGATTATGGGCGACCCTTTGCCACATGTACCCCTGGAAATGGCGATGCAGGATGTCAGTCGTTATTTTGACCGCAAAATACCTGGTGTGCTTACGCAGGATACAGCCGGAAACTGGCATGTCATTACCCAGCACGATATTATACGATCCATTAGGAGTTGATAATAAACCCCTAAATTTGACAGTAGATGCCAAAACTTTTTATCCGGTCTGTTTTAGGGGTGATGATTCTCCTTGTTTTTAATCCAACCTCTTATCTTCAGGCACAGGACAAACATTTTTCCCAGTTTCACTCTTCCCCTTTGCAGCTCAATCCTGCATTGACCGGGCTGATCAATGGAAGTTACCGGGTAAGTATGAATTACCGTAACCAATGGAGTAAAATCATTGGCAACAATTTCCAAACCATTGCCGCATCGGGGGATATGAATATTAAATCACCGGTGAAAGCATGGAATAAAGATTTGTTGGGCATCGGCTTATCTTTTTTCTCTGATAAAGTGGCTGGATATGACCTCAATAATACCGAAGTTGCTTTTCATTCAGCATATCACAAATCCACCGGCGCCAATCAATTTTTAAGCCTGGGGGTCAAGCTTGGTATATTTCAACGAGGGATTAATTACGAAAATCTCCGGTTTGAAGATCAATATGTGGAAGGTCAGGGTTATTCTAAAACTTCCCTGGAAGTCCTGCCTGAAAATAATCTTTCCATGATGGAACTGGCCCTCGGGCTGGATTATACTATCACCGGAAAACAAAACCAGGGACTCGACATCGGTGTTTCTCTGCACCATATCACTTCCCCGGATTTTTCTTTTTTTAATCTCACCCCTGCTCTGGTAGAGCCTGCAAAACAACCTTTATACAGTATTTTTTCATTCCACATCAGCGGCTCATTGGCTTTATCTGAGGATCAGTCCATCTTACCCCGAATGTGGTATATCCAACAAGGGCCCCATAGATTATTGACCCTGGGGACCCTGATCAAAACTCCGCTCGATCAGGACAATATCAAATCCCTGCATGCAGGCGGTTTCCTTAGGATCGTCAACGGGGAAAAAAGTCTTAATCTTGAATCCTTTATTCCCATGATTGGTTTTGAGTTGGGTAATGTCAATATCGGGTTGAGTTATGATGCCAATCTCAGGCGACTCGCCCCCTCCTATTTCCAACAATCCATTTTCGAATTGTCCTTGTCTATCCTGGGCAGTCATGACAATGATAGTTTCTTCTGCCCCACATTTTAAGTGGTTATATTCATTTGATCAGGCTGTAACCCGGGTTCTGTTTTCCCCCCTACTGGTAGCCATAAGGATGGAATCCCGCTCCCTACCCATTTGAGGAATCTGAATAATAGATAAAAATCTCTCACTGAAAAATATGATCAATACAAACAGGAGAAAATTACATTTAAAACTTCTATGTGCTTCTCTATGTGTACTATGTCCTTACGTGGTTCACCATTACGTCAGTTAATGTCTAACTCTGCGCTGATACCTGGTGTCCTATTCAAGATTTTACCTATAGAAAAAAATCTTCCGGTTAACATTAAAGTGTATTGGGCCTGCGCTTTTAAATTACCTTCCCGAAATCCGTTTAGATTATAATATTATTTTTGCTCATATGAAGATTGGGATCTCGCTGAGTGGGGGTGGCGCCAAAGGCATAGCACATGTAGGAGTATTGCAGGCTTTGATTGATCACGGTATTGAAGTGGACCTTATTGCCGGTACGAGTGCCGGGGCGATTGTCGGGGCACTGTATGCAGCCGGCATACCTGCCACTGAAATGATGTCCGCCATTCGCAATACGAGTTACCTGCGGATATTCGCGCTGCAATGGCCTGACCGTGGATTGGGTGATATGGCCTACCTCAACAAACTATTGACCAGGATGATTGGGGAGAATTCTTTTTCCCGCTTACAAAAACCATTGTATGTGACCTTGACCAATCTCAACACGGGGCAAGTGGAAATCAAAAGCAAAGGAACCTTATTTGAAGTCATTTGCGCTTCCTGCTCGGTCCCGATCCTGTTTAAACCAATTGTGATTAACGGCAACCATTATCTGGATGGCGGAATTGCCATGAACCTTCCGGTACGTTGCCTCATCGGAAAATGCGATCTCGTCATCGGTGTCAATCTGGTCAATCACCATCCCCTGCCGGACAAATACCTTAGCAACTGGAGGGAGATCATGTCCCGGGTTTTCGATTTGTCCGTCTACAACAACGTCAAACCTGAAATGGATCTTTGTGATATTGTTATTGAACCCATAGACATTCATTTATACAGCAGATTCAATTTTAATCAGGCGGAACAATTGTACCGGGCTGGATATGAAGGGGCCATGCTGAAGGTACCTGAAATACTGGCCCTGGTCAAAAACGCTCAACAATTCCCGGAATAAAAATGTAAACAACTCAATTATTCAGTGATTTTTTTCGGAGTGAAAAAGCAGGCGGGCTGATCCTGGTATTCGTAACTATTCTTTCAGTCAGCATGGCCAATTCCTCCTGGAAGACCACTTATGTTGATTTCTGGTTATACCATTGGGAAGGTGAGACCATGGTGCATTGGATTAATGATGGGTTGATGACCTTGTTTTTTCTACTCATCGGCCTGGAGTTGGAACTCGAAATTTATCAGGGCGAATTATCGGATTTAAAAGATGCTGCGTTGCCGATTTTTGGGGCTATAGGCGGCATGGCAATACCGGCGGGTGTTTATCTGTTGATTAATTTTGGTACGGAGACCCAATCGGGCGCGGGTATACCGATGGCCACGGACATTGCTTTTGCTTTAGTCATTCTTTCCTTGTTGGGCAAACGGGTGCCCTTGTCCCTAAAAGTATTTCTGACGGCACTGGCCATCATTGATGATCTGGGTGCCATTTTAATTATTGCGATTTTTTACAATTCGTCGATATCGATTTCAAATCTGTCCATTGCATTAATTATTTTTGGTGTACTATTGATACTCAACCGGCTAAGGGTATTTAATTTGATCCCTTACCTGATTGGAGGTGCAGTTATGTGGTATTTTATGTCCCACTCCGGAGTACATCCTACTATAACCGGTGTATTGCTGGCATTTTCCATTCCGTTTTCGGATGGTGGCAAAAAATCCCCGTCCTATATGCTCCAACATTTTTTACACCAACCGGTCGCTTTTATCATACTTCCATTATTTGCCTTAGCCAACACAGGGATAACCTTAGGGGATGATTGGCACCTTGGTCTTGTACAACCATCCAGCCTGGGGATAATGGCTGGCTTAATTATCGGCAAACCATTAGGTATTCTGCTGTTGTCTTACCTGGGTGTACGCACCGGGATTTGTTCGATGCCACAAGATATCAGCTGGAAAAATATCCTGGGTGCCGGATTTTTAGCAGGTATTGGATTCACTATGTCCATTTTTATTACACTACTGGCTTTCGATAACCTCGTCCACATCATCGATGCTAAAATTACGATACTCGTGGCATCCCTGATCGCGGGCATTCTGGGATTCATTTTGTTGAGGTTGACTTTACAACTTACCGGTGAATACAAACAAACACCGTAACACAAACTTACTTTAGAAGATTTAATCCTATGGTTGATTTTTGCATAAATGCTTGCACTTTAGATAAAGGACGTGTTTATAACCAGCTTTGTACCTGATATACGAGCCCTTGCTTAAGTTGAATACACAATAGGCATCGTGTTGGAGCACCTGGGGCGCACGACAAATTGCACATATTGCCAAAGCCCGACCGAATAATCCCGATGTAGCTCGGGACAGTCGCACGAACCTAACCTTAGTGCAATCTGTCGTGCGCCCGAGCACCTGTCATCACAGTAGTTTTGAACGTAATTCAGTATCTTTGTATCCTACACTGCTGATCTTGCGCCCTAAGTCCGAATAAATAAAAAAAAATTTTTTAATTATGATTACCGTCATCATACCGGCATTAAATGAGGGCACTACTGTCGCATCGGTTGTACAGTTGGCTATAAATTCAACGGGTGTAAACGAAGTGATTGTGGTGGATGACAAATCCATGGACAATACTATTAATGAAGCGCGCCAGGCAGGGGCAACAGTCATCACCAGTACAAAACTGGGCAAAGGTGCCTCTATGAAAGACGGGGCCCTGGTGGCAAAAAATGAGATTATCGCTTTTCTGGATGCGGATATACCTAGTTATTCCCAGGATATCATATCAACACTCACTGAGCCGATAATAAATAATGAAGCTGACTTTGTAAAATCTTATTTTTCCAGGCAAGCCGGCAGGGTCACTGAACTGGTGGCAAAACCTTTGCTTTCTATCCTGAATCCGGAATTCCCTACATTTCGTCAACCACTGAGCGGAATGATCGCAGGCAAAAAAAGTCTGTTCACCCAATGCGAATTTGAAGAAGGATATGGCGTAGATATAGGCATCCTGATGGATATGCATTACCTGGGAGCCCGAATTAAAGAAGTGAACATCGGTAAAATTGAAAACCGGATGCAGTTATTGGAACAGCTTGGAAAAATGAGCCGGGAAGTGGCTCAAACGATTATGAAAAAGTCAAAAGGGAGGGATATCCAAAACCTGGAAACTTATGAAAACATTCAAGTGATCAGAGAACAAATGGAATTTGCGATCAAAGAAGGGTTGATGTCATTAAAAAAAATTGCTGTATTTGACATGGACAACACTCTGTTTCGCAGCAGTTTTATCCAGACTGCGGCTACAGCTTATGGATTTAAAAATGAATTGGTGGATGTCATTACGAATAATTCTAATCCATTTATCCGGACCAAAATGATTGCACGCCTGCTAAAAGGAAAAAGTATCGGTGATCTGCTCGCGCTTACGGACACGATAGAAGTCACTCCGCATGTATCCGAGTTGATCGCTGAGATGAAAAAAATGGGTTATATCACAGGCATCATCAGCGACTCGTATGATTGTGTAACCAATCATATAAAAAACAAATTCGGTTTTGATTTTACCATAGCCAATGAACTTGAATTTTCTAAAAGTGTTGCCACCGGTGAAGTAAAAATCCCTTCCTTATGGTTGTCCGATGACAACAGCCAATGTAAACATGATTATTGCAAATTGAATGCCCTGATTAAGATATGTGTCAAGTATGGAGTAGAATTAAAAAACACCCTGGTCATCGGTGACGGGGAAAATGATATTTGTATGATCCGCAAAGCGGGTATAGGAGTTTCGTTTTGTTCCACTGATCATCTGGTAGATGTCATTGCGGATTATCAGATTAAAGAACCGGATTTCAATTTATTGATTCCACTGCTGAATTAATCCAAAATCGGATACCCCTTAGGCAATGCGAAATATGCATTAACTTTAATTTGTCAAACAAAATATATTTAAATCATGGACAGCAGAATTGTGGTAGTCGCTTATAAGCCCCTGCCGGGCAAATACGCAGCACTGGAAATGCTTACCTCAACCCATCACGCCCGTTTATTCAGTGAAGGACTGGTGACCAATCGCACCCCCATCACTTTTGTAGCAGCTGATTAAACGGTCATCGAAATATTTGAGTGGGTGTCTAAAGAAGCGATCCAGCCCGCACATTCCAATCCCGCTGTGTTAGCTTTATGGCAGGAATTTTCAGCGGTGTGTGAATATATTCCAGCAGGTCAGGTTAAAGAATTTCAATCCATGTTTTCTGAATTCACCCCTTGCTAATTGCTGAACCGTTGAATTGTTGAATTGCTGAATTGCAAGGCGAGCTCCTCCATCCTTTCATCCTTTCATTCCTTCATTCCTTCATTCATTGTTCATTGTTCATTGTTCATTCATAATTGTTCATTCATAATTGTTCATTGATAATTGTTCATTGTTCATTTTTCATTGTTCATTGTTCATTGTTCATTGTTCATTCATAATTGTTCATTGTTCATTGTTCATTGATAATTGTTATCGTTGTACTGCATAAATCTTATCCTGCCTTCCATCGATATATCTAAATCGTTCCCCATCAAAATAGCCATCCTGCTCGAGCATGATGCGGATAATTTTACCATTCCATTCCGGTATAACCACCGATGCATTCAACTCAATTGAATAAGCCGTGTTCGCATACATAGGATAATCGCCGGGGCCAATGGTCTTCCCCTGATTGTCCCACATACCAATAGTGGGCCCTGCCGCATGTCCATGTGAACCGATCGGATGGGTATAGATAGACCCATTGATGCCTTCCGCTGTGGCCTGCCGCAGCGCTGAAGCCAGGATCTCATTGCCGGTGCGGCCGGTTTTGAAATTTTCAGTGAGGATATCCTGCAGGCGATAAGCCTGTTTAAATGCTTGCTGTAAAAATGCCGGCACCGCCGTTTCTCCGGGTTTGAGCACATAAGCATGCTCCTGCATATCGGTATTCAAACGGAGATAGGATATACCAAAATCTACATGCAATAAATCACCTGGCTGGATAATGACCTTATCCGGTCGTTTGGAAAAAGTCCGGAGATGGTCAAACCGGCTGGTATCCGCCTTCTGGACATCTACAGTCGGGTGAAACCAGGTTTCCAGGCCCAGACTGGTTATTTTCTGACGGTACCACCAGACTACATCATCCGTACTGGTGACACCCGGTTGAATGACTTTATCGCTCAGTCCTTCCCTAAGGACCAGATGGGATATCCGGGCAATGTGCTCATATAAATTCACTTCCATCCCGGACCGGGTTTCCAGCCAGGCAACAGCCAGTTTTTCGGCTGAAACCACTCTCGAACGGAATTCCAGGGGCAAATGATTAATCAATTGATCGTATTCAAAATGGCTCAAACCATCGGCATGTGCGTAATTGGCTGAATAATTGATCCCTATCTTTTCGGGATTACGGGTAATCACAGCCTCGACCAGGGCATCCCATTGATTTGGATATACGTTTAGGTTCCACTCGGCTTTTAGCAAACCTACATCGTATCGGGCAATAGCCAGTTTTTCCAGTTCCTTGCCGGGGCCTTTGTCAAAAAATACAAATACCGTCCTCCTGCGAGCTGAAATCCACTCCGCTGGTAACATCGTTTTCATCACCGGGTCTTCATGATACTCCCTGGAAATCAGGATCCACATATCAAAACCTTCGCGGCGCATCAATTCGGGCAACACTTTTTCAAAGCGGTATTTCAATATTTCATTGACCAGATCCGCCCTTTCCCGCTCGGGTAAGATCAATGGCAGATGCTGGGAATACAAAGTCGTATTAAATACAAAGAGGATGATGAGGATTCGCTTCATGGCTTAAAGGTAAGGTTAAGGGCGAGGATAAGGTTGAGGTTGAGGTTGAGGTTGAGGTTGAGGTTGAGGTTGAGGTTGAGGTTGAGGTTGAGGCTGAGGTTGAGGCTGAGGTTGAGGCTGAGGTTGAGGTTGAGGTTAAGACTGAGGTTAAGATTGACGTTAAGGCCTGCCCGAATTCCGGCTACGGAAGGCGGGTA
>JAWXBI010000193.1:0-3296 GCA_034439915.1 Saprospiraceae bacterium
AATAATATTTGTATAAACAACAAAGCATGTTTAAACAAATATGAAAATATTCATTCAAGATACAAAATCCTGCTACAACGTTGTAGCAAATAAATATCCTATTCCAATGGAAGAATCAGCCTGTTTTTGTTGAATTTAACGGCACCAAATAACATAGATAAAATTAAACTCTAGTGGACTTTTTGAATAGCAACGATAATGTCTAAGCCAGTCATTTGCAGCAATCGTTGTGACCAAACAGGCAACTAAACAAGCGCGGAGTGCATATCCACATACAATAAACGTGCTGCCATTTTTTATATTAAACACGGGGTAAAAAATATGGACAACAACAAAATCCCTTGCAACATAAGAAAACTTTTTGAGGCGGTCGAACAGCTGATTCCATCCGGGCGCACGACAGATTGCACTAAGGTTAGGTTCGTGCGACTGTCCCGAGCTACATCGGGATTATTCGGTCGGGCTTTGACAATTTGTGCAATTTGTCGTGCGCCCATTCCATCCAATATAGAAATTCCTGAAGATAATCGTATTTCAAATGGAAATTTGGCAGTATGCATTATTTAGGAACACCCCCTCATACAGGGCAAAGTAACTGGAGCCAACAAAGTAGGGTTACCCAACTCCTACCGGATAGCGTAGACCAAAGCCAGCCAGGTATGGCTCTTAGGAGTAAAAACCGGAGAATATGAAAGAATGGGCTTTACCAAAGAAGCGGATACAAAGGCCAGCGGCATTGAATTACCCGACTTCATCGGATGGGAGGGCGGTCAACCTCTCACTTTTTAAATATGAAACCAGACCTACGTTCGGATTTAGCGGTTTCCTGGGTATGACAGATCTCGAACTACTGGTAAAAGCTGGCAAGCCATGGAAAAGGACTTATGAATGATAAAAGTTATAAAAACCTATATTCTAAATGCAGTACTTAGCAAATTCACAACGATACCAAACTATGGAATACCGAAGGTGTGGCAATAGCGGATTAAAATTGCCTGCCCATTTGGCTTATGGCACAATTTCGGGCATATCGACTTATTGGAAAATGCACGAAATATTTTACGAGTTGCTTTTGATCAAGGAATAACCCATTTTGATTTAGCCAATAATTATGGTCCTCCACCAGGTTCCGCAGAAGAAAATTTCGGAAGAATATTTAAGGATGACTTTCTCCCCTACCGGGATGAATTGGTGATATCTACAAAAGCAGGTTGGGGCATGTGGCAGGGACCATATGGAGACTGGGGATCAAAAAAATACCTGATGGCCAGTCTCGATCAGAGCCTAAAGAGAATGGGATTGGACTATGTAGATATATACTACCATCACCGCCCTGATCCGGAAACACCCCTGGAAGATACGATGACTACCCTGGATTTGATGGTGCGTCAGGGGAAAGCACTTTATGTGGACATTTCCAGTTACCGCCCGGAAGAATCGACAAAAGCAATACAAATATTACGGCAGTTAGGGACTCCTTGTTTAATACATCAACCCAGTTATTCTATGTTCGACCGATGGGTGGAGAATGGTTTACTGGATGCTTTACAACAAAATGGAGTGGGATGTATTCCGTTTTCTCCATTAGCCCAAGGCTTATTAAGCAATAAGTACCTTTAAGGGCATCCCGGTGGATTCGAGGGCATCAAGCCATCGTGGTAACGGTGCGATCGATGAAGGTCATGTAGCTGAAGATAAAATAAATAAGGCTCGCCAACTTAATGTAATAGCAGAAGCGCGAGGGCAAAACCTGGCGCAAATGGCGCTTTCCTGGATATTAAAAGACAATCGTATAACGTCAGTCCTAATCGGTGTAAGCAAGTCCGAACAAATACTGGATTCTCTTCGTTGTCTTGAAAACTATTCCTTTACGCCCGAAGAGCTCAACAGCATCGAAGGTATTTTAAATACACCTAAAATATGAATAATCCTCTAATGCGAAACTTCAGCCATCACTCATTAACCTAAACTTTCTAAAATATGATAAATAGCAGTGTAATTAATCTCATTATGCCCTCTTGTCTGCTCAAATGTTTACCTATTCCAGATGTTTATGCACAGGAAATATTTGACAAGGTTATGCATTTGAACAATATGCCTGTTTTGTCTGGGGAGTAAAGTCATCGGATACTATCCGTGGTTGCAACATCGCGCCCGCGAAGAATTAATGGAAACAAAAATTTTCAAATTCAAATTCAATGAGGTTCAATGATTGCTCCACTGCCAGGGAGTAAGGTCTGTTTCTAATTCAAAAATAAATCCTAGTTAAAAAAAGTAAAGGCAATGAAAACCGGACCAGTCATTCAAACTGCCGATAAAAGGCAGTGATCGAAACATTTAATTTGGTGTGGTATGCTTCTCCAAAAATGGCTACGGAAATCTTACCATTAAATAAATGTTTTACGGATATCCAGGTGGGTTCGTTCCGCAGTGAATGGGCAAACCCTAAGGCAACGTTTATTGGGTTTAAAGGTGGTTTTAATCAGGCTGATCATGGTCATCTTGATATCGGTTCATTTGTCCTGGAGATGAAAGGGGTACGTTGGGCTAAAGACTTTGGACGTGATAGTTATGATTTACCCGATTATTTTAATCGGACGGAAGGGGGCGGACGCTGGAAATATTTCAGGCTCAATACCAAATCACACAATACCCTGGTGTTGAACAACGATATTCAACGTGCTACAGCTAAAGCACCAATACTTAGTTGGGAAACCAAAGGAAATGATTCGATGGTCAGGCTGGATCTTTCTGAAGCATATACACCTCATGCCTATTCCGTTATTCGAACAATAAAGAATATACGAAACGCCGAAATTGTTATAGCCGATCGTATAGAATGGGCCAACGGTTTAAAAAGGGTTCAATGGCAAATGCTAACCGATGCAGATATCAGTCTAACCGGCAATCAAGCTGAGCTTTTGAAGGATGGAGAGCAGATCGTTGCCACCATTCTTCAACCCCAGGGGGCTGTCTTTGAAGTGATCACTGCAGAACAGGCAGCACCTGAAATGAATAATTTGGGTTCCAAACTTCTCCTGGTTCAATTGACTGAGATTGGGAATTCTACTGAAATAGAAATAAGTATAGAATACCACTGGCCTCGCGGGCCTCTCTGTAACGGGACTTGTCATCAATCCTGCTAAATCGGCCTCCAGGCCGACGGATTTGAAAATTACTGATATTCGATGTTGTACACAAACCTATGGTAGGTACTCATTTCGGTATTCCGGTAGATGCAATAAAACAAAAATGGTTAAACAAAAAATCAGGAGAATCCGAGATTGGAATACGGG
>JAWXBI010000194.1:0-14951 GCA_034439915.1 Saprospiraceae bacterium
ATTTAGTGTTGCCTTGTTGATGTCCTGTAGTAAGGATGAAAAAACAACCATAGAAATTCTAAATGCCCATCCCTGGAAAATATCCTCGGCTGTCATTTCTCCCGGAATCACTAATCCGGCGAATGGTTCTGTGACTACAGATTTGTTGGCCCTGGCCGGTTCCTGTCTGGCGGACAACGTGTATAGTTTTACCATCGACAGCAAATATATTGCAGATGAAGGGCCAACCAAATGCAACCCTTCTGACCCTCAACAGACCAGCGGCACCTTGTCCCTGAGCACGGATAACAAGTCCTTCACCGCGAATGGAACGGTATACACTTTTCAGACGGTATCAGAAAACAAACTCGTATATAGTTTTTCCGCTTCGGTCAATGGAATTTCTCAAACGGTAACGTTTACCATGGTTCCTAAATAAACGATTTTTTATACTACTATTTATCAGAGCATCGATAAAGCGGGTAATTCGATTTTTTTTTACAAATACCCATTTATTAAACTGTTACGGGTTAATGGCTATCGATTTCTATCCCATTTTCTGGTTAGGGCAAAGCAAGAAATGTGTTGCCTTAAATAAGCATAAATACTTGCATCGATAGATCTATATTTGCACTCCATTTTCGACACATTGAATGAAAGTCACCGACTACTTTGCTAAAGCCAATGGCAATACCCTGATTTCTTTTGAGATTTTACCCCCATTAAAAGGAGGCAGCATTGATTCCATTTTTAATATTTTAGATCCCCTCATGGAATTCAGACCTCCATTTGTAGATGTTACCTATCACCGGGAAGATTTTGTATACCGGAAAAATGAAGATGGTGTCAATGAAAAAATTGCGATTCGCAAACGGCCCGGTACGGTCGTTATTGCCCAGGCTATTCAGAATCGCTATGGCGTAGATGCTATACCCCACCTGATCTGCGGGGGCTTTACCCGTCAGGAGACCGAAGACGCCCTCATCGATATGGCTTATGCCAAAATCAACAATGTCCTGGCTTTACGAGGCGATGCCCGCAAATTTGAAGGGACTTTTATTCCCGAACCAGAAGGCCATCATTATGCTATTGAATTGATCCGGCAGATCAATGATATGAACCATGGTAAATATATCGATTCGGATATCGTGGATGGGGCACATTGTAATTTTTGCATTGGTATAGCAGGATATCCTGAAAAACATTTTGAAGCCACGGATATGGCATCCGATATTCATTTTATTAAAGAGAAAATAAAAGCGGGAGGGGAATACATCGTAACCCAAATGTTTTTTGACAATAAAAAATATTTTGAGTTTGTAGATCTCTGTCGGAAAAACGATATCACCGTCCCCATAGTTCCCGGCCTTAAACCACTCACCCGAAAAAGCCAGCTTAAAAGCCTTCCCGAAACATTTTTTATCAAACTCCCGGAAGAACTTGAAAAGGCAGCAACTGCCGCTAAAACCACCGAGGAAATAAAACAAGTTGGTATCGAATGGGGCATTGCTCAATGTAAAGAACTTAAAGCAGCAAATGTCCCATCCCTTCACTTTTATACCATGGGAGATAGTGAGACGACCCGGAAAATAGCTGAAAAAGTATTTTAACTCAGCAGGTATTGCGGGTTATGCATTATTGGGAATGCATTCAGCCCTGGTTTGAGATTTATTCACGGTATTCTCCAAAACATTCGACAAGTCTTTATTTTGAAATCGGTCTTTTCCATTAAATAATCTTGATCGCCTTGATCGCAATAATAAATATAGTATCTAAAAATTGCCCCGGCGGTCAAAACACGCCACTACGATTTTCGGCCACGGCGGTTAAAACACACCGCTACGACTTTCGGCCACGGCGGTTAAAACACGCCGCTACGATTTTCGTTAGATGGAATTTGAATTATTCGCGGCTTAATCATTCCGTAGGATCATTTTTCCCTGCCTAAGCCCATCCTCTGTCTGCACCTGGTAAAAATAAAAACCCTGAGTCCAACCTGTAGTTACCAATTCGAGGGCCGTACTCACCGATCCGGATTGACTATAAACCACACGACCATGTACATCATAAATCACCAACCTTTTCACTACCACTTTCCGGCCAAATTCAAAAATCACCCTTTGGTTAAATGGATTCGGAAATATCTTCAGAGCAATTTTACCCCTTGCCGGTATTGCAGTCGTCAGCAATTGTTTGGTATAGAGATATGCTTTATAGACATTGAGCCGCCCATAGCCGTATACAATATTGGGTACCGTAAAGGCACTGTCTTTCCCACATCCAAAACGTATGGTTTTAGGATCAGCGCTTTTCTCCAGAATATCTTCGAGCAATTCGACCTTGCCGCTCAGAGTGGGAAAAGCGGAAATCAATAATGCTACTGCTCCACTTACATGGGGTGATGCCATACTCGTTCCATTCCAGGTTACAAAACCACCGTTGCGGATAGTAGAACGAATCGCTACACCTGGCGCACTGATATTGGGTTTTACCCTGCCGCTCAAATCGATAGTCACCGGGCCTCTGCTGCTGAAAGACGCTATAGTATCATTGATCGCCGTTGCACCCACACTGAAAGCGGGTTCCAAAATTGCAGGCGGGTCATTGATACTTCCACAACCTTGCGAACCATCGTTGCCGGCCGATACCGTGATAAAGATGCCAGCCGCTTTAAGGTTTTTTACCACTTGTTCCATGGTACCAAAATTGGAGGAATTGCAACCTTCTTCCTGAATGCATCCCCAACTGTTGTTGATGACATGAGGAGCTTTAGCGGGATCGGGATTATCATTGTTCAGATCCGTTGGAGCTAGAAACCATTGAAAACATTCCAGGTATGTTGCAAGGCTGCCCCAGCCCCTCTCCATGCACCGGCAACCAATCCATTTGGCTTCCGGTGCCACCCCAGTCTGAAAATCTGTTGCAGCCATGGTACCGACGGTATGGGTTCCGTGGTTATGGTCATCACAAGGAGCGCCCACATCCAGTCCACAGGGGTTGACATTGGGCATAGAGATGCTGTCTTTATTGAGCGGGCTGATGGAATGGATGGCGTCATGCCAGTTGTAATTGTGGTTCAAGTTTTGATTTGAAAGGGTGCCCCGGTAGTTGTTTTTGATCGCCGGGTGAAGCTCTACTCCGGTATCGCTACTACCCAACACCACGCCTTGACCTTTTATTCCAAGTTGCCACAAGGTGTCCGCCCGTATGCGGCCAATTCCCCATTCAATGGCATGGGGTCCCCTGGTCTCCAGAAAATTAAGATCTAAAGTCGTGGCTTCGGGTCTCATCAGGGCATAGGGTTGGTTGTATTCCAACCTTGCTATTTCAGGTCGGGTACTTAAATATTGAATAAGTTTAGCATCTGCTTTAGGGACCTGGATCGCATTGATAATAAAAAAGGAATAATAATCAATATGATTATGCTCCAGATAACGAATCAATAAAGCCTGTTTAATTTTAGCTTCTGCCCGCAGGTGCTTAAAAACATAATTACCCTTTTGGGCTTTAAATTCAAATGGCCTGGTAATGGCTCCCAGCTCAGTGAGCTCGGAACGGAATACACAGAGTACATCCACGGTCTGATGTTTTTGCAATTCTATTTCAATCCTGGGATCCACAGCGGCAGGATTAATGGGGAAAAGAAAAACAAATAAAAGATTGAGGACAGGAAAAACCATGGGCTGGGATTAGTGGATAAAGATATGGGGATCGCAGTCAAAGCTTAGTTAAGGCCTGGTGAAGGAGTCAAGATCTAATAACCAGTTTGTCCCCCGTGGCCGGAGGAAACCGAGTGGATTTTTTCAAATCCAACCAGTCAAATTTTATTTAACTTGCCCAGGTCCCCGAGCCATCAAATAAAGGACAAGTCAATGAAATTCAATTCTACGTATTTATCGGAGGAAGATCTGAACCGGTTTAATGCTTTACAGGAAGAGTTGGTGCCCCAGTTCCAATCCCAGTTTCCCAATCCTATGGCACCCAAAACCGTCATCATCGTGCCCAGTCTTACTCTGGATTCGGATATACTCGCTAAAATTTCCGGCCATATTCATTATGAAGAGCGGATGCTTTGTTTGTTGCTCCTGCTGAGAATGCCCAGGACCCAGGTCATTTATTTGAGTAGTATGCCTATCGATGAGGTCATAGTGGATTATTATTTACACCTGATCCCCGGGATTACGCACCGGCATGCGAGGAATCGACTAACTATATTGAGCTGTTTTGATGCCTCCCCAATACCCCTGACAGACAAAATATTAAAACGGCCCCGGTTGATTGCCCAAATCAAACAACTCATCCCGCCCCATCATGTTGCCCATATTTCTGCTTTCAACGTCACTCCGGCCGAAGAAGAGTTGGCCCTGGCGCTGGGCTATCCCTTGTATGGTTGCCCTTCCAATTTATCGCATTGGGGCTCTAAAAGTGGAAGTCGGGAACTGTTTAAACAAGCGGGTATTCCTATTCCTCCTGGCTATGAAAACCTCAAATCCATCGAAGATATCCTGGAAGCGCTCATGGCTTTAAAAACTGAAAATCCCGATTTGAGAAAAGCAGTTTTGAAACTCAATGAAGGGTTTTCCGGTGATGGCAACGCGATCTATACCTACGGCAAGTTACCTAAGATCACCGGAGACCTGCTCAGGACCAATTTAAAAATTGTAGCCGGCGATATGAACTATGAAGAGTTCATTCAGAAGTTCCAGCAAATGGGGGGCATTGCTGAAGCTTATATAGACGGGGAAATAAAAACTTCTCCCTCCGTGCAATGCCTGATCAACCCTTTACAGGAAATCGATGTGGTATCGACTCATGACCAGATCCTGGGCGGTGAATCCGGTCAGGTTTATTTAGGGGCCAAATTTCCTGCTGATGCAGCCTACCGCAAAGATATCGGAGAACTCGGCTATAAAGTAGCAGAACACATGTCCAGGTTAGGCGTACTGGGTCGGTTTGGGGTCGATTTTATATCAGTCAAAGAAGGTGAACACTGGAAACATTATGCCATTGAAATCAATCTCCGCAAAGGTGGCACGTCGCACCCCTACCTCATGCTGCAACTGCTTACCGGAGGCAAATATGATTATCAATCAGGCATATATCTCATGCCCAATGGCCAAACCCGTTGTTATATTGCAACGGATGCCCTGGTATACGAAAACTTTAAAAAACTGACCCCCCCTGACCTCATTGACATAGCCATTTGCAATGGCCTCCACTTTGACGGATCTACGCAGGAAGGGGTAATGTTTCATCTTATTGGTGCTTTATCCCAACACGGCAAATTAGGGGTCCTCTCCATTGGTAATACCCATGAACGGGCGGAGGAGGTATACAACAAGACTATATCGGTTTTATTAAACGAAACTCAATCCGGTGATGCCAAATGAAAACGGATAATTTTATCACGATATGATTAACCAACAACAAATGCTTAAATTTTTTACATTCTGCTTTCTCCTGGGCACTTGTATACTTAAAGCTCAAAATAAATTACCGGTTATCCCCAAATGGCTGGACGATTCATTTTATCTCGAAACCAGAATGGAAAATCTGGTTAATAAATCCTACAAAGTCAATGCACTCACCGGCAAAGCTACCCCCTATACCAATCTCTCCAAACCAATGCTGGAGTTACCGGATAGTCTGCGGACTTTTTCCTGGGGTCAATCCATTGAAGGAAAATTCCTGATCAAAAAAAATAATGATCTTTTGATTTTTGACGGCAACCTGCAACCATTGACTGCCGATGCTACAGAAGAAAAGGTGCCACAATTTTCTCCGGATGGAAAAACTCTTGCGTATGTAAAGGCAGGCAACCTCTGGATTGCCGATTTCAATACCAACCTGCACCGGCAATTGACTACCAATGGTAGTGAGGAGGTTTATAATGGATTTGCTTCCTGGGTCTATTTTGAAGAAATTTTAGGCAGGTCTTCGAGGTATCGGGCTTTTTGGTGGAGCCCTGATTCCAGACGTATAGCCTACCTGCATACCGATGATAAACCAGTGCCCAAATTTCCAGTCTATCGATCAGAAGGAAATCGGGGTAATCTGGAAATGGAACATTATCCAAAATCAGGAGATCCCAACCCACTGGTCCATATGGAAGTTGTCGACCTGAGCACCGGCTTAATCTCCCGGATTGAGGAAGATACCCTGGCAGATCAATATACCGCCTGGCCATTCTGGACGCCGGACAGCAAACAATTAATTTTTCAAGAACTCAACCGGGACCAGACTCACCTGAGTTTTTACACCTTCGATATCGAACAGAAATCCAAAAAATTATTGTTTGAAGAAAAATACCCCACCTGGGTAGAATTTCATGAACAACTTTGGTTTTTAAAAGACAATAGTTTTTTACTTATTCATCCCCTCGATGGTTGGTGGAACATTTATAAGTTTGATCAATCTTCCAAATCATTGACTCAAGTGACAAAATTTAATTGGAGGGTCAATGACATCCTCCGGATGGATGAAGGAAAAAACCGGATTTTATTTACAGGTACCGGTGAAAACAAACTGGATAGTTATTTATACATTATGCGTCTGGATGGGTCAGAACTTAAAAATTTAACGAAAGAGGAAGGGACTCACCGGACGGACCTTTCGCCGGGTGGAAGTTTTTTCATCGATACCTGGAGCAACCTTCAAACACCCCGTACCATGCATATTTCATCGATAGATGGGAAAAAAATCAGGGATCTGGGTGCTCTGCCGGATGCCAATAAAATAGCCGGTATCCGGACCGAATACTTTACGATTCCATCCGGTGATGGTTTTGACCTGCCTGTGGTATGGAACCTTCCTGCTGATTTTGAGGTCGGAAAAGCAGCAGGCAAACTATATCCTGTGATTTTCAGTATATACGGTGGGCCTGATGCAGGTACCCTGCGCAACGCGTACCGTGAACTTAGCAACGATAAACTCTTAAACCAGGGGGTGATCTTATTGTCTACCGATCATCGGGCTTCTGGTAAATTTGGAAAAAAAGGTCTTGATTTTATGCACCGCAACCTCGGTAAATGGGAAATTCACGATTATACTGCAATTGCGGAATGGCTAAAAAAACAATCATTTATAGATTCAGCTCACATCGCGATTGAAGGGGGCAGTTATGGAGGATATATCACCGCCCTTGCCCTGACCAAATCTCCCAATTCTTTTACGCATGGGATTTCATTTGCGCCGGTAATCGACTGGACTTTGTACGATAATGTGTATACCGAACGGTATATGGATACCCCAAAGGATAATCCGGAAGGGTACAAACAAGGCTCCGTATTGAATTATACCGATCAATTAAAAGGCAAATTGTACATCGTACATGGCAGTGCGGATGATAATGTGCATATGCAAAATACGTTTCAGCTCATCGAAAAATTGCAACTCACCGGCAAACAATTTGAAATGATGATCTATCCCAATGTACGACATGGATGGGGAGGAGCCCGGGCTAATCATTTAAACAATCTGGAACTGGATTGGTGGAATAAACAGGGTTTTATTGCCAAAAAGCCGGCACCGAAGAGTTGAATTGTTGAATTGTTGAATTGTATAGACTGGTTCTTTCTGGCGAGGGGCGAAACATCGGCCGCCTGAAAGAACCTATAACTATCCCTCGCTTTCAATTTTATAGATGTGAGAGATTTTTCGCACAGAAAAGCCCGAAGGGTTTTTGCGAACCAATATTTTTGTCTCAGTCTGTGTCTCTGTGGCAATCCTAAAGTGGCATTGAATAATCACTACATAACATATTTGTTTTTAATCCTCCTTTATTTTTCGAAATTGATCCTGTCTATACCCTTGCTTTCAGTCTTATAAGTGTGGGATGTTTTTCTCACGGAAAAACCCGAAGGGTATTTACGAAGCAATAATTTTGTGTCATTCTGTGTCTCTGTGGCAATCCCAAAGGGGATAATCCTTTCAGGCGAGGGCCGAAACATCGGCCGCCTGAAATAAACTCTAGTTTTTTACTCTATGATATTTTTCAATGTTGATCCGATCTATACCCTCGCTTTCAATTTTTTCAATACCTCTTTGTATGAAAGTATCCTCAGTCACAGTAAGGGTAAACTCAAAATCATGGCCTTCCCATGCCCTGGCACTACAATACTCCAAATGTTCGGTATAAGTACTGTCCTGCAAGTTATAGCTCCCTCCACCGGCTGAAAAAACAGCGGCAGAATCCTTGCCATGTTTTAAATCGTGGTGTAAAAAAGAAAAATGAGTTTCATTGATGATTTTTATAAAAGACACATCCTTGGTATAATCTGTGACCAGGGTGTCCCCCTTTTCGATCAGGGTCCCGGAAATCAACTTCCAGGTACCCTGGATGGCCAAATTATTGGGTTTTGAGGTACCGGGGGATCCCGCACAGGACCACAACAAAACACTGAATAAAATACATCTGGAAACAATTTTCATAAACTGGATTTTTTGTTTATTCACTTGGAGGTATGATTTCCAGGCTGTTGGCTATCGCCACCGTCGGAATTCAAATATACTTCAACAAACCATACGGGCTGCCTTTGTTTTATTTTGGTATACCCGCTGCAGACCATGGTATTCATCATCATGAACCAAAGATGATTTGTTTTCAAAATTATGCCGGATTTAAATCCATAAACTTATTATTTTTATAGTCATTATGAAAAATGCAGGTCGATTGTATTTTGTTTTAGCAAGTATTTTCTTCTCGAGTACACTTTTGGTGGAATCACAGTCGGATAAACTTTTATTCGTTGAGCCCCATCGGCCAAAATTTCACTTTTCTCCTCAGGCGCATTGGATGAATGACCCAAATGGAATGATCTTTTACAAAGGAACCTATCATTTGTTTTTCCAGTATTACCCGGAGGCTACCGTGTGGGGGCCAATGCATTGGGGCCATGCGACCAGCAGGGATATGGTGCATTGGAAAGAACAGTCCATCAAATTATATCCGGACAGCCTGGGTTATATATTTAGCGGCAGCACGGTCCTGGATAGGGACAACAGCAGTGAATTGGGCAAGCCGGGTATTCCACCATTAGTTGCTATATTCACACATCATCACCCGGGAAAAGAAAAATCGGGAAGCCCGGAATTCGAATATCAAAGTCTGGCTTATAGTACGGATGAGGGCTCTACCTGGACTAAGTATATGGGCAACCCAGTACTTAAAAACCCAGGGCTGCGTGATTTTCGCGATCCAAAGGTAAGCTGGTATGCACCCGGAAAAAAATGGATTATGACCCTGGCTATCGGGGACAGGATTGGTTTTTACAGCAGCACTAATTTAAAAATCTGGT
Source organism: Saprospiraceae bacterium (assembly GCA_034439915.1). Taxonomy (GTDB): domain Bacteria; phylum Bacteroidota; class Bacteroidia; order Chitinophagales; family Saprospiraceae; genus JADJLQ01. The sequence goes on from JAWXBI010000194.1 coordinate 9,276, forward strand.
CTGAAGAAAGTGAGTTTGGAAAAAACATGGGATCACACGGAGGAGTATGGGAATGCCCGGATTTATTTGCCCTCGAGTATAAAAGAAAAAAAGTATGGGTGCTCCTGGTCAGCATTAATTCAGGCGGGCCTAATGGTGGGTCCGCGACCCAATACTTTACCGGACAATTTGACGGAAAAAACTTTACACCCTCCGATACGACAACCCGGTTTATCGACTACGGCACCGATAATTATGCAGGTGTAACTTTTTCAAATACCGGAAAAAGAAAAGTATTTATGGGATGGATGAGCAACTGGCAATATGCCCAGGTCGTACCGACTATCCGCTGGAGAAGTGCCATGACGATACCCCGTGAATTATCCATTACCCCAGTAAAAAACAAACTTTACCTGGCTTCCACTCCTGTCAAAGAATTTAGGTCAAAAATGAAAGAAAAGGTCGTAATAAAGGACCTTCATGTCCGCGACCCGTATCTGGTCCATGATAAAATCAAAACCTCACCCACTTCTTTTTCATTTCAAATTTCAACCGGAGCAGCCAGTGATTTTTCTATCATCCTGGGCAATCCAGCCGGAGAAAAAATCAGTTTTGGATATAACCGGTCAACCAATCAATATTTTGTCGACAGAACACAGGCAGGTAAAATTGATTTTCATTCGGATTTTGGTAAAATACATTATGCTCCCCGGCTAACCTCCGGACCCATACACCTGACCCTGATTGCCGATGCCGCATCAATAGAAATATTTGCTGACCATGGGCTGACGGTAATGACGGATATCTTTTTCCCAAACCAGCCCATGAATAAATTGACGATCCAATCAATAGAAGGAATCGAAATAAAAAAAATGATTTATCACACTATTGAATAACTTGTACGACCCGAAACATCATTTATTTTTTACTTCTTGGGCTTCGCCCGGCTTCGCCCGGCTTCGCCTATCAGGTGGGACTGCCTGCCTATTTTTCATCTTTTTATTTGTATGAATATTGACCAAATTATAATTGTGCAAAGGTTCTGCACCCTTTATACCGCCATTAAATTTCCTTCAAATATTTACGCACGAAACTGATGACCATAGAACCTTCGCCAACTGCTGAAGAAATCCCTGTCATTGCTCCCAATCGAACATCTCCCGCGGCAAAAATACCGGGTACGCAGGTTTCCGTTAAGAATGGATCGCGCTTCAACTTCCATAATGAATGGTATGATTTGTCTTTCATCAACTCTGTCCCGGTAACTATAAATCCATTGGGGTCTTTATGCACCAGGTTGTTTAACCAGGATGTCCCGGGCTTGGTGCCTATATAAACGAATAAGGCTTTAGTAGGTCGGATTGATTCCTCCTCTGTTTTAATATTTTTCAATGTTATGGATTCCAGGAAAGTGGAGCCGGCACACGCTACCAGGTCTGTACTGGTAATCACATTGATATTGGGTGTATTTTTAATATTTTCAACCAGGTAGTTGGCCGCAGTCTGTGACAAGGCTTCTCTACGTATGATCATATTGACGTCTTTGCAATACTTACTCATATACATGGCTGCCTGACAGGCCGAATTACCTCCACCAACAATATATATGCTCTGGTCACGGCAGGCATGGGCTTCTACGGAAGCAGAACCGTAATACACACCTGCGCCGGTAAATTTTTCCAAACCCGGGACCTCAAGTTGTTTGTAGGCTACCCCGGTAGCAATCACGATGGCTTTACTGTGTATAATGGATCCATCCGACATCTCGGTAGCTTTGTATCCATCGTTGACGGTTATACTTTTAACTTCTTTGGGTGTAAGAAACTCGGTGCCAAATCGCAAGGTCTGGGTGATTGCCCGTCGGGTGAGTTCAGCACCGGACAATCCATTTGGAAATCCGAGGTAATTTTCAATGCGGTTGCTGCTGCTGGCTTGTCCACCAGGATTATTTTTTTCGATGAGCAATATTTTGAGGCCTTCACAAGAACCATAAACAGATGCGGCAAGACCAGCAGGCCCTGCACCGACAATGAGGACATCGTAAATTTCTCGGTTTGCTTTCTGCTGCAACCCGGCCCCCGTAGCAAGCTCAGCTAATGAAGGATCCTTCATGACAGCTCCGTTTTTTAAGATCACCAACGGGAGATCCGATTTAGTGGCTCCTGCACTGATCAGGTATTTTTCACCTTCCACATGATTTTCGATATCCATCCAGATATAAGGAAGCAGATTACCGGATAGAAATTGTTTAAGCTGATGCGATTTCGGTGACCATTGAAATCCAAGTATACGGATTGCCTCCTGATCGGGTTTATAATACGCGTGCCATTCTTCCAACAAATCCTGGACTACCGGAAATAGTTTTTCCTCCGCCGGGTGCCAGGGTTTTTGAAGGTAATAATCCAGCTTAACCTGATTGATCGCTCGAATGGCTGCTTCAATGTCCGAATAGGCTGTCAATAATACTTTTTTAGCATTAGGATAAATTTCAGCTGCTTTTTCCAGGAAAGGTATACCCTCCATATCGGGCATACGCTGATCCGAAATAAATAAGGCGACGGGTTCATTCTTGAGTTTCTATTCTTTGATCAGTTCCAGGGCTTCCAGCGGGGACTCCGTAGCGGCTACTTTATATTTGGTGCGGTATTCGTTCCGGATATCATGCTGGATAGCTCGTAATACCTGCTCATCATCATCTACAATGATTATATAAGGTAATTTCATTTTTATTAAGATGCTGACTAGGTTTATTCTTTCTGAATCAGAGGCAGGAAAACAGAAAACTCTGTATTCCCTGGCTCTGAAGTTACTTTAATTTTACCTCGATGATGTTTGATTGCCCTATTGACCAGATCAAGTCCTATTCCGGTCCCCTCTCCTACTTTTTTGGTTGTAAAGAATGGGTCAAAAATGCGGGACATAATCTCTTTGGGTATACCTGGCCCATTATCAATAATATTCACGCTCACTTCATCGTCTTCCAGGCAGCTTTCAATTGTGAGGATCCCGTTTTTTTCCAGGGCAAATACCGCATTGTCAATGATATTGGTCCAAACCTGGTTGAGCTCACTTACATAAGCCGGGATGAGGGGCATTTTCTCATAGAATAATTTTTTGACCGTAATATTTTTTTCCCTGAGTTTGTGACCAAGCAGGGTTAGTGTGTTTTCAATATCCACATGAATATTGGTTGACTGCAGGTCGCCCATTCGATCCATGTGAACATGGCTTTTAATGGCACCGACCAGGGTTGAAATCCGGTTTGACGCATCGTCCAGATCGGTTAGGTTTTTTTGTGAAATCAACAGGTTTTCCAGCCATGGTAACACTATTTTAAATGAGTCGCCGGCCATTGAACAAATGTTCTCGAGTTCTTCAATAGAAAACCCAAACTCGGTAAAGGTTTCTGCTAAAGCCCTGTTGTCAGTGATTTTACTGTTCTCCAGCCAGTCAGCCAGGGTATCTTCCGCATCCATCTTTTGAAGTACAGTCAATTTAGATTTTTGACCCGATTCAGCTTCTTTTTTTAGGACGATTGCCCGGATAGTATGGATGAGCTCCGGTTGCATATTAGAATGCAAAAGATTTTCCGTCAATTCATAGTTGCGCCCCAGGCGTTTATACAGTTCATTGGATATGCTGTTGATGGCAGCAGCAGGGTTGTTTAATTCATGAGCTATCCCCGCCGCCAGTTTACCCAGGGCATTTACTTTTTCATGCTGAAGCTGGGTGGTGGCAAATGCACGGGCCCTTTCGGTCATATACCCTATGAGCTGCTGGATAAATTCAGGGTTAAGCTGCTCAAGTTCGTGAAAGTAATTTTTATGCAGGCTGATCACTCTTACCCGGCCGATAGCATACGAGTTTCCAGGAAGTGTTTTCATCCTGGAATAGGGTATCAAACCGCCGACACCACCCGTCTGAGGATTATTTTCAAAGGTAAAATAATATACCAGTCGACCATTGATATTCATATAAAAATCCGCACTGCCTTCCAGGATAAACCACATCCACTCCGCCGGATCACCGTATTTTCCGATGACGGTCCCGTCTTCAAATTCTTCATACTTCGAGTGGTCCAGCAGCCATTGCAACGCCTCTTCCGGCAAATCCTTTAAGGCAATAGTATTTCTTAATTCTGTAGTCGTTACATTTTCCATGCCGCCCAAAATTACCGATTAAGTTTCAACAGCTGATGAATGCTTGTCAATTTAAAATACACTTCCTGATCCTAATCCTGCTTTTAGGTATTCGAAACAGCATTTGTTAAAACCGCGAAAAATAATAGAATATCAATACCAAAAGTCCCTGGATGAGCATGGTTCCATCCAATATCCCTAAATGAAAATAGGACCAACTTCGCATCCTGCTGCTCTTCAGAAGGAAGTAGGTAATAAACGCAGAAACAACAAGGGCAAGACTGAGCCAGTACATCCCCACCAGAACATAATGAATCAGGGCAATGAGCAAGAAAAGTAATAAAGCCAGATATGAAATCTTCCAGACCACATCTTGTTTTAACAAAATTGGAATCGTTTTAAGTCCTGCAAGCCTATCGGCATCCTTGTCCCGTAAATCGAATGGCAGGGTAATGGCAAAAATAAACAGGAAACGTTCCATCATCATCCAGCCTATCTGTACTTGGTTAATAGCCAGATTCGCTTTAATGACAGGTAAAATGATGGTAGCATACGACCACACGAAAGCAATTAAAAATATTTTGAGGTAAGGAATTTCCCTGAGCCTGAACAAGCGCTTCTTAAATCCTAAAACGGGCATGGAATAGAACAGTGTTAGCAGAGCTACAGGTGATAAGGCGATCAATACATCGCGTTGGGCCATCATTGCTGCAGACACGAACCCGGCTACCGAAACGCCCACCAATAAATAAAACCCACCCATGTTTTGTTTTACCCACTGGTGCTTTTCAGAATTAAGTGCTTCCTTATTGGAAATTATTGTGATGAGGCGATGCAGGTTATATTCAAAAAGGGTTGCAAAAAAGAGGATAAATAAATAAGGATGCCATCCGGGAGACATACCCAATTGGATTTGGGACTGTATGGCAAGCAATACTGCACCCAGGGCGATATAAATATTGGATTGAACCAGTAAAACAAAGACCTTCATTGATTTAAACCGGGTTTAATTCATTCACAGTTGACCCTGATGTGACAGCTTACGAAATAGTATATTCCATCCGATACAAATCAAATCCCGGGGCCCAATAATCCTTTATAGTTTCTACTAAAACGAATCCTGCCTTTTCATAAAACAAGTAAGCCATTTGCGATGTTCTGACCGTTATTGTTCTCATCGTTTTGAATTCTTTAATTTTTTCTATTCTGAATTGGAGCAGGGCGCTGCCCAGGCCCTTAGCCTGATGGTCGGGATGTATAAAATCCCAGCTGATCCTGGCAGTGGTTAAATCTTCTGATAAATTAATCCCGCCGCAACCAATGATTTTACCTTCCCATTCCAGGATAAAATAATGTTGGGAAAATTGATCCAAATAAGCGATCAATTCCTTTTCTTCTTCAGGCGCAAAATACTGTGGAGTGTTGTGCCTGAATACAGAAATAACCTCCGTTTTGTCTGAAGGATTATATTTCCTGGGATTGAAATATCCGGTGGATGTCATTCTGCCCTGATTATCTGAATTGTGATGCCGGCGGTGGTAAAGGTAAAAAAACACAG
>JAWXBI010000195.1:0-10133 GCA_034439915.1 Saprospiraceae bacterium
AATGAAATCGTTCAGGCGGGTATAAATTCTAAAGAGCAATTTAGGTTTTTAATTATAAAAAACCGATCAAACCATGAACGGGTTTTTAGAGGTGCCCTTCATATTTAAATTAAACTATTTTTGTCGCTAAACGGAAAAGCCTCCCTCATTTTTTAATTCAATATCTTTTTCCTTTATGAAATCAAATAGTATAATCGCCGTACTCATTTTATTTATTTTTTCAGCCTGCACATCCGACACCGTGGAACAAAAAAAGGCAGTGGCCAAACCAGATTATATATACGAAAACCTGGACACGACCACCGATCCTGCCCAGGATTTTTTTCAATATGCCAATGGGGGCTGGATTAAAAAAAATCCAATTCCAAATGATCAGGCCAGTTGGGGTATCGGTCATCTGGTGGTGGAAGAAAATATGCGGCGGTTAAGGGAAATCAGTGACCAGGCAGCAGCCAAATCAGGACCCGACGGCAGCCCGGAACAAATGATCGGTGATTTTTGGAACAGCGGGATGGACACGGCAACTATTGAATCAAACGGGCTCAAACACCTCCAGCCTTATCTTGAACGGATACATACTGTCCAGGAAATCTCCGGCTTAATGTCCCTGGTGACGGAGTTTAAGACCTTCGGTTCCAGTACTTTTTTCGGCGATTTTGTCACCCAGGATGATAAAAACAGTGAAGCAATGATTTATACACTCTACCAGGGAGGTATAGGCTTGCCGGAAAGAGCGTATTATTTTAAAAATGATACCGCCACGATCCGGATCCGAAATCAGTATGCTGCTTATATCAGCACCATCCTGAATCTGTCCGGAAAAGATTCCTTAGCGGCGGATAAGGCGGGCAAGTCCATCCTGGCTATGGAAACCAGGCTGGCTAAGGCATCCCGAAAATTGGAAGATTTAAGGGATCCATATACCAATTATAACAAACTGGCTATTGAAGATTTAAAAAAAATATCACCCCTGGTGGATTTGCCTTTGCATATAAAAAATACCGGGGTCCGGCATCTGGACTCTGTCCTCGTAGGCCAGCCTGAATTTTTCAGAGCTATGAATGAAGTGATCAAGTCAACTCCATTGAATGTTTTAAAAGATTATGTCCAATTTAACCTGGTTGCAGATTTCGCAGGAGCCTTACCGGATACCTTTGGTAAAAAGGCTTTTGAATTTAATAAATTGTTTAGTGGTGCTTCTGAACGACGGCCGAGATGGAAAAGGGTCATGCAGAGTCAGGAAAACCTCATCGGAGAAATACTGGGGCAATTATATGTTAAAGAATTTTTCACTCCGGTCGCTAAAAAAAGGTATGAGGATATGACGGAAAAAGTAAAGGAAGCACTCCGAATGAGAATAAGCCAACTCACCTGGATGGGAGATAGCACCAAAACAAAAGCTTACGCCAAGCTGGATGCTATCACTAAAAAAGTTGGATACCCGGATAAATGGAAAGATTTCTCAGCGATGAAACTTTCCAGGGAGAGTTATTTAAAAAACCTGATGCATGGCAATCTTTGGTGGCATCATTACGAAATGGCAAAACTCGGAAAACCGGTTGACCGCACAGAATGGGATATGACTCCTCAAACGTATAATGCTTACTACAATCCCAGTAACAATGAAATCGTGCTGCCCGCGGGGATATTTACGGTACCCGGCTACCGGGATGAAGAACTGGATGATGCTGTCGTGTATGGAAATGGCGGGGGCAGTACCATTGGCCATGAAATCACCCATGGTTTTGATGATCAGGGAAGGCAATATGATGCCAAAGGCAACCTGACCAGCTGGTGGACGGATGCTGACGAAAAAGAATTCAACAAAAGGGCAAAGGTCATGATCGACCAATTTTCAAATTATGAACCTTTGCCGGGTTATAAAATTAACGGGGAAGCCACCTTGGGTGAAAATATTGCAGACCTGGGTGGGGTGTTGTTAGGTCTGGAGGCATTTAAGCACACTGATCAATATAAAGAAGGCAAGCGTATCAATGGCCTCAGCCCTACCCAACGATATTTCCTGGGATTTTCCTTAGGATGGTTGGGCCACACGCGAGAGGAGCCCTTGCGAAACCAAATCCTGGATGATGTACATTCGCCGGGAAAATACCGGGTCAACGGGCCTTATTCGAATATAGATGAATTTTATAAGGCTTTTGATGTAAATCCCGGAGATACGATGTACCGTGCGGATAACATAAGAGTTAAAATTTGGTGATTAATTTCTTAATTGTTGAATATCAGACCTGTTATACCTGGAATTGGTTCTATTTTTGAGTTCCATAATAAGGAATACCTGTATTTTTGATAGCAATTTATATTGAAGCTTAGATTATGAATCTTAACAAAATTTCGTTCTTATTACTAATTGTCCTGGGGTTTTCAGGTAGTGCACTCCTGGGTCAAAATACCTATAAAGCCACTCATGAAGGGTGGTTGACCAATCTGGATGAAGCCTATGCGCTTTCTAAAAAGACCGGTAAACCCATATTAGCCAATTTTACCGGTAGTGATTGGTGCGGGTGGTGTAAAAGGTTATCTGCCAGTGTATTCCTTCAGGATGATTTTAAAAAATGGGCCGCTAAAAAAGTAATCCTCCTCGAGTTGGACTTTCCGCGTAGAAAAGCTTTGCCACAAGCTATTCAGTCCCAAAATGAATCGCTTCAGCAGGCTTTTCAGGTCACTGGTTTTCCTACCATCTGGGTTTTTGACCTGGATAAATCAAATACCACCAAACAATACAGCATCAAAGCCCTGGGTAAAACAGGTTACACTCCGACGGTGCAGGAATTTACTTCCGGGGTGGATCAAATGATTGCCAGGAGGACATAAGGAGGATAAAAATGATGATGGAAGAATAAAGAATTATCTAGTGGCGTTTTTTATATGCCTATCCAAAAAATAAACATCTCGTCCAAACTATCTTTGTTTTCAGATTATTTTAATCCGCGCATTGCAGGTGAACTCAATGGGCAGCACGTCAAATTAGTCAAATTTCAGGGTGAGTTTATCTGGCATTCCCATGTAAATGAAGATGAACTGTTTTATGTCTTAAAAGGCAAATTCGATATGCACTTTCGCGATCAAATCATAACCTTGGAAGAGAATGAATTTCTCATTGTTCCCCGGGGAGTAGAGCACAAACCGGTAGCATCCGAAGAAGTATCTGTATTGTTATTTGAACCCGCCGGCACGATCAATACCGGAGAGATCGACCATAAACTGACCAGGCCGACATTGGAAAACATTTAGCCGGTTGGTGTGTTGGATACCAAACGTTATAAATATACTTTTTTATACTTTGGAAGATCTTGTTTATCAAATGGGTAGACATGCTATAAACCCATTATATTATTCCGGTTTATTTCACCAGAAGTCAGGTAACAGTGTAGCGTACGATTTGTTTTGTAATTCTAGTTTTTAAAGATTCAAACAGGTAACAATATCTTAACTTAGCTTTTTTCATTCTTGAATCCAATATGTCCGATTTAACCTGTTTTCTTATAGATGATGATCCGGATGATCGTGAAATATTCGCTTTAGCATTGGAAGACGCAGATAAATCCTATAAATGTGTCACGGCCCTGAATGGCATTGATGCCATTCAAAAGCTGAGTACAGATCACACCTTTGTTCCTGATTTGATTTTTCTGGATTTAAACATGCCCATTATGAACGGCAAACAATGCCTGAATGAAATCAGGAAAATTCCACGCCTGAATCTTATACCGATTATCATTTATACGACCTCTTCTTACGCCCAGGATATTGAGGAAACCAGAAAACTGGGGGCTTCGCATTTTTTGATTAAACCATCCAGCATACGAATCCTGACCAATTGTTTGGCAGAGTTGCTTAAAAAAGATAACCCGCCTTTTTTAATTCAAAGGTCCGTCTGTGTCCTGGCTATATTGTTATTTGTTTTCTCCAATTTTTTTATCCGGGTTTTCCTCTACCATTTATAATCTATCCCAGTTGCTAAGAAATGGAAAAACATAAAAAAGTCTATCCTACTTTCGAAAGCAGTATAAACGCTCCCATCGACCTCAAGGCATTGGACCTGGTTTACGATTTCAGGGAGTTGATGGAAGCGTTACCTGCTGCCATCTATCTTTGTAATCCGGATGGAAAAATCACCTTTTACAATGAAGCTGCTGTTACACTATGGGGCCGCAAACCTCAATTGGGAAAAGACCTTTGGTGTGGATCATGGAAAATTTTTTTCTGTCGATGGGTTACCCCTGGACCTGGATAAAAGTCTTATGGCGATCACATTAAAAGAAAGACATCAGGTAAATAATACTGAAATGATTATTGAACGCCCTGATGGGACCAGGGTGAGTGTGTTGCCACATCCAAAGCCTCTTTTTGATTCCTCCGGTCGTATCCTGGGCACCATCAATATGTTGGTCGATATCTCTGAAAAAAAAGAAAAGGAACGGCGATTGTATGAAAACGAAAAAAAATACCTGCTGTTATCCGAACTGCTGTCCAAAAGCGCGGAGGAACGTACCCTCCACTTAAAAGTGAGTGAAGAGCGATATCCCAAAATGGTTGAAGAAGTTCAGGATTATGCTATTCTCTTATTGGATCCTGAAGGCAATATACTCAACTGGAATAAGGGTGCGCAACGAATAAAAGGTTATACCGAAGAAGAAATCCTCGGAAAAAATATCCGGATATTTTATATCGAAGATGACCGCAACGCTCACCTGCCTGAAAAACTGATTCGCGAAGCAGTAGAAAAAGGGAAAGCTATGCATGAAGGCTGGCGTCTGAGGAAAAATGGATCCAAATTCCGGGGTAGTATTGTCATCACGGCATTGCACGATGATCTGAATCAAATTATCGGTTTCACAAAAGTAACCCGGGACCTCACCGACAAAAAACTGGCTGATGATCAATTGAAACAATACACCCGTGATATTGAATTTCAAAACAGCCAACTGGAGGAATATGCTTACGTCGCATCCCACGATTTACAGGAGCCTTTACGAAAAATCGAAACCTTTGCTGAACTACTGGAAAGAAATCTGGAGGATAACGTGGAGGCAAAAAAATATCTGGATAAAATAAATTCAGCTTCCATACGCATGACCCATTTGATCAAGAATGTACTCCTATATTCACAGCTTTCACCGGGCTCACAACTTTTTATTCCGACGGATTTGAATGAGGTCCTGACCCAGGCAGAAGAGGATTTCGAAACATTGATTTATGAAACCCAATGTAAAATCACGTATTCAAAACTACCGGTGATCCGTGGCATTCCGATTCAATTGCAACAACTTTTTTCCAACCTGATCAGCAATTCACTTAAATTTACTCATTGGCCACCCGTTATTGAAATTTCGGCACAAATGCTTTCCACAGAGGAGGTAAAAAATCATAATCAATTAAACTCCGATCAGCCTTACCTGCAAATCCTTTTTAAAGATAACGGTATTGGATTTGAGTCTCAATATGCCGAACAGGTATTTAAATTATTCAATAGATTACATCACGACAAATCCGGTACGGGTATCGGATTAGCGTTGTGTAAACGGATTGTAGAAAACCATCGCGGCATTATGAGCGTTTTCAGTGAAGTGGATAAGGGAACTTCTTTTTTTATCATTTTACCCACCTCCTGAAAAATGAAAAAATCAATTAAGCATTTTATCAGCATATTTAAATCCGCTTTTAAGGAATGGATGTCAAAAGATCCATTTAAGGAAAGTGCAGTCATTGCGTATTATTCCATTTTCTCTTTGCCCGGTTTGCTGGTGGTCATCATTACCCTCGCTGGTTATGTATTTGGCCGGGACGCCGTCGATGAGCACGTGGCCGCCCAGATTGTTTCAACCCTGGGAGCGGAGACCGCCCATCAAATCCAGAACATGATCATAATGGCTGGTGAGACTAAAAAAACGGTTTGGGCTACGGTCCTGGGAGCCATCACTATTTTGGTGGGTGCGACCGGCGTTTTTTCACAATTTCAAAAATCTTTAAACATCATCTGGGAAGTTAAAGTAGATGCTCACAAATCCGGGATCTGGAAATTGATACGGGTGCGTTTATTTTCATTTGGTTTAATAATCGCTGTCGCATTTATACTGATTGTTTCGTTGGTGGTTTCTACCACCCTGGCTGCTTTAGGAGATTGGCTGACTGGTCATTTTTCGGATACTTTCGTGGTGCTTTTACAGATCATCAATTTTATTGCTTCTCTGTTCATTTTGTCTTTATTATTTGCCCTGATGTTTAAATTTTTTCCGGATGCCAGGATCGCCTGGAAAAATGTGTGGATCGGATCGCTGGTTACTGCGGTCTTGTTTGAAGTCGGCAAATTCGGGCTTAGTATATATTTTGGTAAAGCCAACCCCGGGACAGGGTATGGGGCTGCCGGGTCTATTGTTTTAATTTTGTTGTGGGTCTCTTATTCTTCCATGATTGTGTTTTACGGAGCTGAATTCACACGGGCTTATTCCAACCGTCATGCAGGCAAAGTGGCACCAACTGACATAGCCAGGGCAGACCCAAAACGCAAAACCTGAACCGGCTGTAGTGTTATTTCCACCTTAACTTTACCCAATTTAAATAATGAATCTCACTACTGGATATCCATTTGGGCTGATCAATAATGGCCTGCCAGCATCTTATCCAAAACTGGAGTCTGATGCTAAAACAGAAGTAGCCATCATTGGAGGCGGAATTTCCGGAGCCCTAACAGCATATTACCTGGGCCATGCAGGTATCGACTGCCTGCTGGTAGATGGCCGAACCATAGGATTAGGTAGTACGTGTGCCAGCACTTCCTTGTTGCAATACGAATTGGATAACCCTTTATATAAACTGATCTCACAAGTGGGCCGGCAAGGTGCCGTGCGTGCCTATACCCTTTGCAGTGAGTCCATCGATCTGTTAGAACGTATTGCTTCAAAATTAAAATTCCCACATTTCGAAAGAAGGAACAGCCTGTATTTCGCTGCTGGGATTAAAGACGTTCAGGGATTAAAGCAGGAATACCTCGCCCGCAAAAATGCCGGCTTTCCGGTGGATTATCTGGGAAAAGGAGCAATACAAAAACATTATGGTTTTTCATCACCCGGAGGTATTTTATCCCGGCAAGGGGCTGCAACAGATGCCTATTTATTGACTCACGCCCTGTTACAAAATGTCATTCAACAAGGGTTAAAAGTTTTTGACCGGACACGTATTTCCAAAATTGAATATCAACGGAATGGAGTAAAATTATCTACGATGAATGGGCCAATCATCACTGCCCGCAGGATGGTCAATGCTTCTGGTTATGAGATTACTGAATTTATTGATAAAAAGATAGTCAGTCTTCATTCCGCCTATGCCCTGGTATCAGAAAACATCTCCCCGGATAATTCTTTATGGAAGGATAAAGCGTTATTGTGGAATACTGCTGATCCTTATCTCTATATCCGGATGACCCGGGACAACAGGATCATGATTGGAGGAAGAGATGAACCATTTTACAATCCGGCCAGGCGTGATAAGCTGATCAATAGAAAGTCCGCCTTATTAAAAAAGGACTTTACAAAATTATTTCCACACACAGATCTTCTTCCTGAATTCCGATGGGCGGGTACATTTGGTTCAACCCAGGATGCACTTCCATATATTGGTACTTATGATAAGACTCCACATACCTATTATGCCTTAGGATTTGGGGGGAATGGGATCACGTTTAGCGTGATAGCTGCAAAAATCATCCGCGATCTGATGACAGGCAGAAAAAACAAAGATGTCGACTTGTTTTCTTTTAATCGTTAGATGGTCTGACCGGAAGGAATCTTAAACCCGGAATGTGTTAAATTCTTTGCCATCCTGAAGCCGTAACTCTATCTATTCCAGTTCCAATATTAAAGAATGGAAGGAAGTAAATCATTTGTGCAAGGCAGGTCACTAGAGCTGGTTAAAAGATTTATTAATATTTCCCTTTAGTCGATTCAGTAGGATTAAAATGATCATCATAAAATCCCGAGTACCTTTGGACAAATCCTATCCAATCGGATTAAAAGTGACTACCTGTATTGTATTGGGTTACTCTTTCCTTTCTGAAGATATTCCCAAAACACGCTCTTGAACTATGAAACTAATTTAAAGTCTATCTGTTAACCAAAAATGACATTCCCATGAGAGTAATTGGAATTGATATCGATAAAACAAAAGCCATTTTCTATGCCCTTGAAACAGATACCGCCGGAAATCAGGTACCGCTTTCAGGCAGCCTAAGGTATTTAACCTTAGAAAACGATACAGACAATTCCAGTGTAAGAGCATTTCAATCCAAAATCCATTCGTTTTTTGATGAAATTCATCCGGATAGAATTGCAATTCTCAAGCGGCAAACCAAAGGGCGGTTCAAATCCTCTCCGTTGTCCTTTAAAATTGAAGGGCTGATCCAGTGTTATGAAAAAGTGGAAGTAGAGTTTATACAACCGATGGCCGTTTCAAGTTATTATAAAAAACATGTATTTGATTTTACCCCGGAATTTGAATACCAGGTACCGGCGGCTAAACTGGCGAGTTATATGCTTGCCTTTATTTAAAGTAAGTCTGATTTGACTTCAATGGCGACCACAAGAATTTAGCCAACTTATCTTCGTTGCGTTTAGATTTTTGGTGAATATTTTTTTTCTTTGTCCAAGGATTTTATTTCACCCATACCAGCCAATCATTTAACCATGTATAGGTATTCCCGGAAAGGAAAATGGATTTTCCAATTTGTTCTGTTTTTTGTATTATCCGGGCATGGAAAAAAAGGATTTCATATCGAGTTGAATAACGAAATCCTTACCATCTCTTCGCAAAGAGAGGATAGTCATGAATTGAAAAAAGGCGACCGTTATGCCCGGAGAGAATTCAGTTATCAGTCCTTTGCCCGTTCCTTTCACCTGCCCAAATCCGTGGTAGATGATTCTAAAATCAATGCGCGGTATGAAAATGGAGTGCTCCGGGTAAGTATTCCTAAAAAAGCGGAGGCCAAAACACTACCTCCCCGGCGGATTGCTATCAATTAAATTTATTAAGGGGGCTGACTGCTAAAGGTTAGCCACCTTATTTTTCTTCACAAACGAAAGATCTTCCCCAAAAACAACGGATCGTTTTAACTTAACCTGTTGACATCAATTTCTTTAAATTCATCAAATCTGATTTCATAGCTTTTGTAACCTGATCTGGTGGAATACTTATATTTTTGGCCCCATCGTTAGCTCCGCCCAAAGGATACTCCAGATGAAGGCAAAGTGGCCCTGTGATTTTTAAATCATTCAGGCGTTGGAAATATTTTTTAAAATCAACCACCCCCTGTCCTATAGGTACGTTTTCAACCAGCCATTTGCCGTCCTTATTTGCCCAGGTAAAATCTTTGATATCACTGGACTTGATAAAAGGGGCCAGGATTTGTAATCCATTTGTCCAGGCATTGGCACTTTCTACCATGGCATGACGGATATCAAACTGGACCCCCAGGTAGGTCGGATCCAGGTCTTTGATAAGATACCAGATATCCCATAAAGAAGCTCCGACATGGGTGCCGGCATGATTTTGGTAAGCCCCGTGAAGTCCATAGAGTTTGTTTATCTCTTCCAGATCCTTAAGTTGTTTTTTTAAAGGATCCAATTGGGCTTCTATCGGTTTGTCCGTTTTAAAATCCAGCCAACCCATTCGATACATTCTGATGCCCAGCTTCGTAGCAGTTTTCAGAATTACTGCTGTATTCGGATCACGGGCCGAAGTAATGGACGTAGTCATCAGCTCCACTTTTAATCCCGCTTTATAAATTGCGTCTACAGCCCGCGGCAAATCTTCAACTACGTTTTCAGGAAGTACATGCCCGTCTGGCCTCACGGTCAAGTCTACCCCGTTGAAACCCAATTGGGCAGCGGTGCTTGCCATAGCCTGATAATCCAGCCATTGGAGGTGTTTGGAAAATATATAAATGTCGCGCGGTATACTATTAGCTTCTTTAATCTTGATGAATTCGGGCAAAGACCAGGTCAATGGGTAAACAGCTCCCAGAGCTCCCATACTTTTAAGGTATTGACGTCGCGAAAATTTTGATGGCATATTGATTTCAAATTATTCAGTAAAACTAACCCCCAACTTCTAACCCC
>JAWXBI010000196.1:0-3366 GCA_034439915.1 Saprospiraceae bacterium
CCCCTGACCTTCCCCCCTTTGACCTTTTACCCTTTCCCGTTTTACCCTTCCCCTTTTTCCCTCTTGTATACTCGGGAAGATTATTGTACATTTGCAGCCCAATTTTAAATAAACATTTCGCAATGAGACAATTCGAAGTGACTTTCATCGTAAATCCAGTGCTGTCGGACGATGAAATTAAGTCGACAGCAAAAAACTATACCGATCTGGTCACCAATGAAGGTGGTGTGATCGTACAGCTTGATGAAATAGGCCTGCGACAGCTTGCCTACGCCATCAACAAACGCAATACAGGAATGTACTTCAGTCTGGAATTTCAATCGGAGGCAGGCGCCTTTATCCC
Source organism: Saprospiraceae bacterium (assembly GCA_034439915.1). Classification (GTDB taxonomy): domain Bacteria; phylum Bacteroidota; class Bacteroidia; order Chitinophagales; family Saprospiraceae; genus JADJLQ01. The sequence continues at coordinate 344 of JAWXBI010000196.1, forward strand.
CAAAATGGAATTGGCAATGAAACGCGATGAGCGGATCCTGCGTTTTCTGACCGTGCGCCTTGACAAATACGGAGTCAAGTACAATGAAGACAAACGCGCAGGCAAAATCGGGAAACGGAAAGAAATGAAAAAACGGGTCCTGGCCGAAGACGAAGTTTAAATTAATAACCTGTAAAATTTAGTTCAAAATGGCTTCACAAGAAGAAATCAAATTCCTATCCAACCCCAACCTGGGTAACCTAAGGAAAAAATACTGCCGGTTCCGTAAGTTCGGTATCAAACACGTCGATTATAAAGACCCCGATTTTCTGGTACAATTTGTCAATGACCAGGGTAAGCTTTTACCCCGCAGGATTACAGGCAACTCCTTAAAATATCAGCGCAGGGTATCCACCGCCGTTAAAAGGGCCAGACACCTTGCTATGTTGCCGTATTCAACCGATTTATTAAAATAATTATTAACCGTCAATTTTTTTAGATTATGGAAATCATCATGCTCCAGGATGTGGACAAAGTAGGCGATAAACACACCGTGTTGAAGGTAAAAGACGGTTTTGGCCGCAACTACCTCATTCCAAAAGGACTGGCTATCATTGCCAACAAAACCAATCGCGGTCGTCTCGATGAAATGCTGAGACACGATGCAGCTAAAGAAGCCAAATTGGTAGGCACCTATCAGGAAATGGCCAATAAACTGACTGGAAAAACACTGAAAATTGTTGCTAAAGCATCCTCTACCGGAAAAATATTCGGAAGTGTAAGTAATGTGCAGATTGCACAGGCGTTGAAGGATCAATTGGGTCTGGACATCGAAAGGAAAAAAATCAGCCTGCCAGAAGAAGTAAAAACCCTGGGTACCTATACTGCCAATATCAATTTTCACAAAGATGTACCCGCCACAGTAAGTTTTGACGTCATAGAAGATTAATCGTTATCGTTCAGATTGCCGAAGCCAGGTTAAAAAGGTGTCGGCATTCCTATCATAAGATTTAAGCCACGGCGAGCATATTGCTGCGGCTTTTTTTATTCTCACCCCTTAACTCAATTTTCTTAATTCAAATCAAACCAGGAGGGAAAAGGTAGTTTTCCCTACCCCATTTTTATAAAATGGCTGTGGCAGTAGCCAGTGGTGCAGAAACGCAAGACCCCCTATCTCCTTTAAACAATACTGAATTCACCCTGTTTGGATGATTGTGCTCTTTTCATTCGGAGTGCTTCCTGATAAAAAGATTTTGAGCGGTTTTTAAACTGATTTGGATTTCATCCCCATCGCCCCTGATAATTTTCATTGACTCATCATAACTCATTTTTTCTCGCACCTGAAACGATGAATGGAGAATTAATCCCATGGCATGGAGATAAATCAGAAATTCGGATTCCTGAGTTTTTACGCCTACAATGGTACCCTTGTCTCCTGCTTCCAGCGTATTCAGTAAAACCTGATTTCGGAGCGTAAACCTCCCACGGGCATCCGGGATAGGGTCTCCATGGGGATCAAATTTGGGATTCGCCAGAAATTCGTCCAGTTGTTCAATTAAACCGGGGGCACTGACATGTTCCAATTGTTCGGCTATTTCATGGACCAAATCCCACCGGATTTTCAATTTTTCATAAAGAAAGGTTTCCCATAAACGGTGTTTTCTCAAAAGCTCAACAGCCATGGATTTACCCTCGGCTGTCAGTTGGACACCGCGATATTTCTCATAATGAATTAAAGACAAACTGGCCAATTTCCTTAGCATATCCGTCACGGAGGCTGAAGTTGTTTTCAATTTTTCTGAAATGAGTGAAGAGCTTACGGTTGGACCGGCGGACTGCGCCAACTGATAAACTGTCTTGATGTAGTTTTCAACTGTTTGGCTAGCCATATAATATATATTAGACAAATCTAAAATATATTATTGAAAGATGAAAACTTTATTTTTGATTGATTTAATTATAAAGTTAAGCGACACTGCCTTTCATTCTTTCTGCATTTTCCGCTACCCTCAATTTTTCTATAATGTCCTGAATATCACCCTCGATTATGGTTTCAAGATTATAAAGGGTCAGGTTTATCCTGTGATCAGTCAAACGGTTTTGAGGAAAGTTGTAGGTGCGTATTTTTTCAGATCTGTCCCCGCTACCTACCAGGGATCTTCGTTGGGCAATGATGGTATCCTGATACTGTTGAACCTGGGCTTCCTGAATCTTGGCGATCAATCTACCCATGGCTATTTCCCGATTTTTGTGCTGTGAACGGCTTTCTGTACTTTCCGCTACCACACCGGTCGGAATATGAGTGAATCGAACCCCACTCTCTGTTTTATTGACATGCTGGCCCCCTGCTCCACTGGCCCTGAATGTATCTACACGGAGGTCTGCCTTGTTGATATTGACATCTTCCAGTTCCAATTTGGGCATGACAGCGACGGTGGCCGCAGAGGTGTGCACCCTGCCCTGGGCTTCGGTTTTAGGTACCCGTTGGACCCGGTGTGTGCCGGACTCAAACTTCATTTTCCCATACACATCTTCCCCGGTAACTTCGAGGACCACCTTATTGTACCCGCCGACCGCTCCTTCATTAGAATAAATCAGATCTGATTTCCAACCTTGTTTTTCAAAAAAACGGGTATACATCCTCAACAGGTCCCCGGCGAAAATACTGGCCTCATCTCCACCAGTTCCGGAACGAATCTCCAGGATAATATCCTTACTGTCTTCCGGATCTTTAGGAATGAGCAGGGCATTAATTTCTTCTTCCAGATTTTCCAGGGTCGCCTCCAGGGAAACAATTTCGGATTTGGCCATGACCCTCAGCTCTTCATCACCTTCCTGGAGCATTTCTTTGGCACTTTTTAATTCCGCCTTAAATTGAACTTGTTTGGTGTAAGCAATCACAATCGGTTGAAGGTCTTTGTATTCCTTATGAACCTTGGAAAAACGCTGTGAATCGCTGACCACAGCCGGGTCGGCCATCAGTTCTTCCAGATCGTAAAAGCGGTGTGTGATTGCAGTTAATTTATCCTCCATAGGTTCGATCG
>JAWXBI010000197.1:0-12439 GCA_034439915.1 Saprospiraceae bacterium
AACTCCGACCTAGTAATAATTTTTTTATTGCATTTTATTCTTCCACGTCGAAGCAGCCCATAAGGCACAGCTTCTCTCAAACTTACACCCGTTCCTACATTGTTCGGGAGGAGTTGATCTCTAATCACACTTAAAATAATGAAATCTTATAAAAATTATTTTCACCAAACCATAAAATCCAATTACCATATGGAGTCAATATCCATTATTTCTGAAATTGAGAAAAATTACAGCTTGATTTCAAAGGATACCGCATTTGCCAAAACTTCAAAAAATCCCATCGACCGAAGACTGGATTTCTGTGGTTACTTTTTAGCCATGATCCAAACCCTGGATGCCAGAAAAGAAAGTTTTGAAACGATCAGAAGGATATGTATTGAGGTTGTCCTGGAGTATGTCAGGCCAAAAAATAAATGGGAGGCATTTTTGAAACGATTGCCTGCCAAACTCACCAATACCTGGTTGAGCAGGTTAGTATTTAAAAAATTAAATGCCAGGTTCAGCACCAAAGACTCTCCGGATGGTTTTGTAGCCCGTATCATCACCGATAAAGTGGAAACTTACGGGTTGGGTTATGGATTCGATATCCTGGAATGCGGGATTTGTAAATTGTTTAATAAACATAATTATTCCAAATACGCCTCTATTCTTTGTGAGGTGGATGAGGTCACTTCCGGCCTTGCAGGATTAAAATTGATCCGGACAGGGACTATCGCGCTCGGGGCAAAAAAATGTGATTTCCGGTTTCAGGCAATGATCACCCTGCCGGGTAAAGAAGTATTTTTTCTTTAAGATCACCGGAGTGAGATAAGCTACGAACTGTTTAAACTCTTCATCAGTGAATCGGTCCGTCTCTTCAAAGTGCGCTCATAAATTTGCGAATTGAGTAGAGTCCATTGCCCGGAAATTAGTCTGAAAAAGTCTTTATAAAAATAAAAAATAAAGTACAGAATACAACTTTCCCTGTTATTTACACGAAGAGCTTGAACTGCACTTCATTCATCAAGGTGACCCGTTTAGGGTATAACTTTGATCCACGTTAATTGCAAAATCCAGGTTGAAGAGGAGTTGCCCTCCTGATTTAGTACTTCTGGCATTGAAAAATCAGGAGCCAAGATAACAACATTGCCAATTTGTTATACTCAAAAAACTGAACCACAGCGCAGCGATAGAACTTAGGACACATAGAACTTCATATAGGTTTATATGACCAAACAAGTACTCTAATCTTAGAATGTATTCCACCTTACTTTCTATTAAAAGCCGAAATACCTGCAAATACTGTTACTCCGGCTTTCACTACAAAACCCTATAAATACAAAATAAGTAACAAAGGCTTACCTAATCTTGCTCACCACCCCCCCCTTCCTACTATCCACCATCACGGTATATCCACTGGCGCCCTGTATTATCCACCTCACCGTCACCGTTCCCAATCCCGGTATATTCTTAACCGCTATGTTGGCCGGATCGGTTTTTTGTTCTGTGGTAATATTTAAATCGGCATTGTCTACGACCATACCGGCCAGTACTTTTGGCCCGGTGAGGGTGATATAATCCGGTCTTTCGATTTTATATTTGAGGTCCTGGCTGGAATGAGTAGGCATGAGGCGGCTGTTGGAGATGATGGCTGTCACCTGTTTTAATCCATCTCCCAGGTCTTTTTCAATCAATGTATCAATAGCTAGTTTTGGTGTATGATAACAATGGTAAATCGTAAACGACATATTGCGGTGGGCGTCGCTCTCCAGTAAAAACCCGGGATGGGCCCGGCCAAAATTCTTTTTAAATCCACCAATTTCAATCTTACCATACTGTGGATGGTCATACTCATGCCAATCCACAAAAGCGTCTTTGAATAAGGTAAACCGGTCAAACAGGAAGGAAGTATTGTCCTGGGGATCGCGGGTAGCATCTTTGTTGTAAAACAGGTAAGGGGTCCACAATTCATTAGAAAAAGTATATACCCCACGGCCTCCATAAAACCAATCGAGTTCACCCCCATATGCAGAGTATAGATCTTTATAGACTATTAAATAACGATAACCTGGTATCAGTTCCTCACCTTTTTTACCTATGATATCATAGACCTGTAAATCCTGTGGATTATAGGTTTGAAGGTCGTTGGGATCACCAGGTCCACGCAGGATCATACCACCAGCATTGTGATAGGATTGGGCTGCTGCAATATTGGGGTGTTTCATTACAAATTCCTGTACAGCCCTGTTTTCAGGCAGGGAGAAAGGATATTTATACGCTCCGTTCTGGACATAATTGGGTTGCCAGCCCCATCCCCAGTCGCGGTTGGGATCGTATTCAAACGTGTAACCATCTTCATTGACCTGGCCGTCGCCGTCGTTGTCTTTGCCTTCGAGTCCCAACAATTCGTAACTCCCTTTTTCCTCGGGGCCAACCCGGATCATCCGTCTGGGATCCGAGGGATCTGCGCGTAATCGTCCATTGGGATTCAGGCGTCGCATTTGCAGGATTTCATTATCTCCGTCCAGATCGTCGTATCCATCTTCATCTACCTGGCCATCGCGGTCATTATCTACGGGGATCACACCAGAGCGCGGCGAACTCCCGGTATTGGGCTCATGAAAATAACTATCGCGGCCATCGGGATTGATGCTGGGTATAATATAAAATACCTTATCCGCCAGCAATTCCTGGATAAACCGGGTATCCTTAAAGGTCTCGGTGAGATACCAGGCTGTATATAAAGAAAATTCAGTGCCCTGCACTTCATTGGAATGGATATTGCCATCGATGTACATCCCGGGCTTTTTATCGGGGCTGCCTTTTTTAAAATCGGTGATCGTGAGGCACCAGATATCGCGGCCTTTGTAGGACTTACCGATCGATTCGAGTTTAGCCAGTTCGGGGTAGGCACCGGCAATTTTTTTGCAAATCTCAGTGAGGCCGGCATGGTCATTATAACGATTCCAGCTTATGGCTACCTTGGGGTTGACGGGGGATCCGGCGGCTTTGAAAATTTGATCGGCGTTTTGGGAGAACGCGATTACATTGCAAAGCAAGAACATTAAGAGCACCTTGGAAAAACAAGAAAAATGATTCGACATGATTAGGATTTTAAAAAAAAATAGGCTTTGATTAATTAATTTATTTATCCATCAATTAGTTATATCCCCCTGACCCCTCGCTCCGCTGCTCCGCTGCTCCGCTGCTATGCAGACTCGCTTAGGGGAACCCTTTTGTTGATCATTTTGCTAAAGCTAAAATTCACACCATTAGTTTGAGGAGTATCGGCCAGGCCATTTTTTAAATCACCAATTTTTTGATCAGGTATCAAACATTTCGGTTCTCCTGAGCGCGGAGCGCGAGGGGTCAGGGGGGTGTGAATGTTATAAATTCCAGGAATATAGCAGTTCAAAACCATCAGATTTAAAGATCAATAATTATGGTTTTACCTCCGGTCGTCGGGCTACCTGCTTCTATGGTAAGTTTACCGCTGCCTTTAACCAACCAGCTCAGAGATTGTGAACCATAACCTTCGAGCGCGTTCAGTACCTGGATTTTTTTACCGCTGATTACGGATTGGGTAGCCAGGGTATTCAATTTTACATTGATGCGTTTGACCCAGTAAGACCTTTCGCCGAGTTTGGAGTGAGAGGCCAGTGCGCCTTTGTTGATAATGTCCAAAGTAATCCGGGTCAGGCCTCCTCCTATTTTTTCCGTTTTAAGGTTAACGATATCCAACTCGGGTTGATAACCTGCAAGTTTGACCAGGAAGTTGCTGTGTTTTTTGACCAGGTCGGCTACTATTTTATAAGGAGGATTGATCATGGCAAATGGATCGACTCCACCAACCACCACTTTTTGATTGGAAAAATCGGGATGCTGAATCAATTTCCAGGGAGTAAAGGTATTGGTGATGTCCTGCTGACTTGCCCATCGCAGATAATTGGCCATAGGATCTTCGAGGGTAAAGGCCTTCTCTTGTTTGGTAGTATCCGGTTTGGTTTTTGGGACCCACCAGCCGGGGGTACTGAAACTATACCTTCCATAATGAAAATAAGCCCAGGAATAGAAGTCGCCTCCACCGGCATTGGCTGCTGGGGCATCCTTCACGTTTACCGCTTTATTGTATAGGTCAGAGACCATGCTATTGATTTTGACATCTTGTTGTAACCAGGCTGCTACTATAGTTTGAGTGGCAGCGGTCGCATTATAAGTCAGTGGAGTGGATAGATTATTATTGCTGCCAAAGCTAACCACAGCATACACATTAAATTGTTCGTATAAATAATCAACAAGGGCACGAGTCTCCAATTCAGAGACGGCAAATTCACCGGATCCCGGAGTAAATGAAGGGTGTTTATAAGTAAAGTTTTTATTGAACCATACACCGCCTTCTCCATCTTCATTCATAGCTCCGTCTTTGTCATTGTCGATACCTTCCATATAAATAGCGAATGTTCCTTTTTCTCCTTTGCTCAGATCCGCTTTGACCAGGACCCGCGGATCATCCGGATGGGTTTTATATTCGCCAACAGGTGATTCTATTCGCATCATCGTAATTTTTCCATTGCCATCCAGGTCATCCAATCCGTCTTCATTGGTCTTGCCATCGCGGTCATCATCGGTGATGGTGGCATTGCCCTGACGCTCATATTTGATAGCTGCAAAATATTGCTCCATGGCATCGGGGCTCATGTTGGGAAAAACATAGAATGTCGTTTTGTTCAATAAGGTTTTGATGCTGTCCGTGGCACTGCCTTGCAATAGATTTTCTGCAAATCCAATGGCAAGTTCTGTCCCGATCAAATAATTGCCTTCCACCCCCCCGACTACGACTAAGGCGGGTTTTGTATCCATATTTCCAGAGCCTATAGTGAGTTGCCAGATATCTTTACCACCGGCTGTTTTGATTAGGGAGTGCAGTTTGGTGAGTTGGGGATAAGTCCTGGCCAGGGAATTAAGACGGGCGGTTTGTTGGGAATAGTTGCTATATCCGGTTTGTGCATTTATGAAGGACAGGAAAATCAATAAAAAAAGGCAGGTGGTCAGAAATTTAGACATGCGGACGAATATTAGTTGGCGAATATACTGTAGCGGCGCAATTCATTCGCCGGAGTCTGAGGCTTTCTTATCAATACGAAGAAATCAAAGTTAGATTTGTTCACGGATCGGCGCTTAGCGAAGCGAAAAACGCCGATACAAAGACCGTGGAATGTAGCGGCGCAATTCATTCGCCGGAGTCTGAGGCTTTCTTATCAATACGAAGAAATTAAAGTTAGATAGTTTACGGATCGGGGCTCAACGCAGCGAAAGATGCCGCTACTGAATTGTTCTGATTAAAATATCCTTATACGATACCTGCGCTTTTCCACCTCCATGTATTTGTAAGCCGATGAGTCCGTCTTTAGGAAGGGTGAGATCCGGTTCGGTATAATCAACGGTTTGTCGGCCGTTTAAAAAAAGCTGGATCCGCTGACCTTCCGCACGGATCTCATACTCATTCCAATCACCCAATTTAACGATCGAAGCCGAAGTGGCCGAGTCGGGCCCGGCCAGGACCTTATTCCTCCTGGACTCGTCATACAATGCCCCATAATAATTTTCTCCCATGTCGGCCTGATACCCTATCATTTCATAGGACGGATCCGTTGCCCGTTGACTTCTGATCTGTACCCCGGCATTGATAAAGCCTACAGTGCCTTCTAATTTGAACTTTAGTTTCAGGATAAAATTGCCAAAGGATTGGGTAGTACAAAGGAAGTCATTGTGCGGTACGGTATCCGACAGCGAGCCACCGGCGAGGGCATTATCAATGATCCGCCAGGTTTTTAGGGTATCTCCCTGCCAGCCGGTAAACGTGTGGCCATCAAATAAAGAGATATAACCGGGTTCTTTACCTGTAGTACAACAAATTAAAACTAGCAGAATAAAGAGCAGTGAAAACGGGTATCGAAATTTCATAATTGAAGTTAAGCAGATTATCTTAATTCTCCACAACTCTTATTGGTGGATTCATCCTATGTACCCCTAAACATTTATCGCACTACATTATAATCAATTTTTTCAGGCTTGGTAAAACGGATGGCACCCTTACCGTAACTCACGCCCTTTAATTCACCTCTATAAGCCTGCATAACGTCTTGTTTCAGGCCCCTGACCCCAGAATCCCAATGTTCAAATTATGGTATTTGGGATCTGGGGAACCATGCCATAATATTCTAGCATAACCCTAATTCCATACACAACTCTTACCGAACAAGAGGTATTTGAATAAACTTAAGCTGACTATCGAGCCAATGGTTTCCCCAGAATCGACTGCTACAATCATTAAATTTAGCAGACTCTTTAGTCGATTGCTAGGGTCAGCGAGGAACGAGCGGGGGCATTAGCGTATTTCAAGTCCGTATTTACCCCCGCTCGTTCCTCGCTGACCCCAGAATCCCAATGATCAAAATATGGTATTTGGGATCTGGGGGACCATACCTTAATATTCTAGCATAACCCTAATTCCATACACAACTCTTACCGAACAAGAGGTATTTGAATAAACTTAAGCTGACTATCGAGCCTATGGTTTCCCCAGAATCGACTGCTACAATCATTAAAATTTACCAGACTCTTTAGCCGATTTCCGGGGGAACCATACCTTATTATTCTAGTATAACCCTAATTCCATAAACAACTCTTACTAAACAAGTAGTATTTCAATAAGCTTAAGCTACTTTACGCCTCCCTGTTCGAGCGTCTGAAAACCTCATACAAATATTCTTAAAATACTTTTCGTCACCTACAATTGGTGAAACCATTAATTAATTATTTTAAATAGGCCGAATACATCCAAACTAGTTTTTCCTGCTCCCGGATATAATCGCTCATCAATGCATTAGTGCCTTCATCACCGGCATCCGCAGCCCGTTTTAATAATGATCTTTGTTTGACCAGGATGGTTTGAAACGCATCCACAATGATTTCTACTCCTTTATGGCCAGCAGAAACATTCCGCACACTTTTTATCGAAGAAGTATCTAAATAATCTTCAAACGTATGAAGAGGCGTAGCGCCCAAGGTCAGCACCCTTTCCGCCACTTCATCCACTTTTAATAAAAGATTGGTGTACAGTTCCTCAAACTTCAGATGCAATTCAAAAAATTTGTCTCCTTTGATGTTCCAATGCAAACCCCGCGTGTTTTGGTAGAAGATCATATAATTGGCCAACAGAATGTTTAACTGTTCTGCCAGTTGTTTGCTTTTGGTTTGATCCAGTCCGATATTGTTTTGTTTTACCATAATCTTGCAAAATTACTAGTCCTGAAGCTCAAGTTGATGGATCATTACGTTTGGGATCATCGTAATTTTTGATTTTACCGAATTGGAAATTAAACAGGCAGCTTCCGCTTTAACTAAGATCCGTCCGGCTTTTTCCCGGTCTTTTTCATCCACTATAGTCACGGTAGGTTCAAGTATAATTTCGGTCATCAGGTATTTTCCTTCGACTTGATCCAGTTTCCCCCGCGATTTACAACTGAAATTTATAAATTCCAGTTTAGAATTTTCAGCAATAGCCAGAAAAGTTGTCATCAGGCAACTGCTCACAGCAGCGGTAAACAAATGTTCAGGAGACCAGATGCCCGGAATGCCTTTGGGGAATTCAGGCGGGGTAGCGACCTCGATACAACTGTCTGTATCCCGGTTTAATTCTGGAGAACACATGACCCCCTTGCGGGCTTCGTTCCAATTAACATGTACATTATAATAGTGCGCTTCCATAAGGTTAAATTTGATTCTGCAAGCTATCCCAGGGGCCGCCATTATAGACCTCGGTATAACCAAATGATTTAAGTAAGTTTTTTGCAGAGGCACTGCGAAGTCCGGAGGCACAACAAGTGATGATTGGCCTGTTTTTATCTTTAAGTTTAGCCAGGTTATGGGCCACCTGATCTACTGAGATATTCACAGATCCCATGATGTGCCCGGCGTCATATTCGCTTTTACTGCGTACATCCAAAATAATGGCTCCTTTCCTCTTCAACTCAGCAAAGTCTGTTTTTTCCAGGCCGAAAATATTTTTAATCGTATTTAACATTTTAATTTATTTTAATTCTTATTTTTTATATCCACTAAACAATAATCCGCCCATCACAGCACCGTATACCGTGCTATTTAATGGCTTAGAAGTAATCATACAGGTGCCGCTGGAGCAACCGATAAAATAGTAATATAGATAACCCCCAATCGCTCCAACCACCATCCCGATGAGGGTGAGTTTATATTTGATGAGAAACTCCATCGCGATCTGCTTTTTTTCTGGTGGTCATGCCAAGTATATAATATATCGGGCAAAAATTGATCATACTGGTCAATAAGAGAATACCTCCAACTGCCAGGAATGCGATACCCCAAAAGCCAGTCAGGACCTGGGTAAAATAAAGTACTGCAGCCAGGGCAGCAATAAACACCCGGATCATTCGATCGGTTGAATTCATATTTGGTTTCATATTAATTTGTTTTGTTGATACAAAATTACCAGGAGGCCAAGCCGAAGTCTGTGATCCATGTTACAGAAGGGTAATTTTATTTCTGGACAGGATAATCAGCTTTTCATTTTCCATTTGTTTTAATACTCTGCTGACCGCTTCCCGGGTGATACCTAAGTCATCCGCCAACTGCTGATGAGTGACTGTGATTTCTTTGGTTCCTACCAATTTCGATTTTTGGTCCAGCCAATGTTCCAGCCGTTCATCCAGTTTTTTAAAAGCTACGGCATTCACTACCTCAAGCAATTCTTCAAATCGCTTTTGATATAAATTAAAAATAAAATCGGCCCACTCCGGAAACTGCCGGATCCACGCACCAGCCTTGCCCACCGGGATCAATAACACTTCTGCATCTTCTTCCACTATGGCCTTGACCTTACTGGTGTCATTGTGGATACCGGCCAGGAAAGACATGATACAGCTTTCACCGGGTTTGATATAATACAGAAGCATCTCCTTACCCTCCTCGTCTGTACGTATCACTTTGATATTTCCAGATAATACAATCGGGATAGACCGGATATAAGCGTGGACGTTCAGGATCACAGTTCCTGCCGAAAATGTCTTTACCTCTCCTGCAGTAAAAGCTTCTTTATTTAACAGGGTATGGAACAAATTAAAAAGCGGGGTTTCTGTATCAACCATAGGAAATCCAATTGGGGTAAAGATCGACGATTTCTTATACGAATTACCTGACCACTGTCAGGGTCTGTGCTGATGGAAACACATTAACTCTAATTCGAATCTATGACCGAAGTGTTTCCCATTTGTATACTATGTGAATTAAATCTACGCTACGCTGTTCCTATGTGTCTACGCCTCCGTCTGTGGTTCATAAAAAAATATACCACATAGAACATAGAGCACAGCATAGCGTAGAATGACACATAGATCACTTTTACTCATTGTACATTAACTATGCGTCTATGTGTCTATGTGGTTAAGGAAACGATCGGAAGAAGTGAGGTTGACCGGGACCTGGACCGTGACATTGTCTTCTGCAGGCAATTGAGGGAATACATCTTTAAAACGCGATAAGACGACCGAATGATTTTGAATTGTTCTGCTGTAGGCAAAGGTAAGGTTGAGGGATTTCCGGGTATATCCCAGTTCATAATTCCAGGTAAATTGGGGTAGGAGGACCGGGTTTCCGGTAGAATAGGTAGTCACATCGATGAGAAACAGAAAAGGGTTTAAAGACGAATACCCCGGGCGGTCTATACGGCGACTGACGGATAAACTCAGGGTCTGTATTTTATCCAATTTGTAATTCAGAAAAGCGCTGGGAAACATTTGAAAATACGAAGAATCGAATTTGATATTTCCTTTTTCCTGCCGGGTATCAATATCCGTTTGTTCACCGCGGCGCCCGATCAATAAGCTGGATTTTTTAAATTCTTTACTAAAATTAAGATAACCGGCATTATTGTATTCTTTATAATAAAAACGGTTGGTTTTGGATTCATCGACCGAGATTTCGAGGCCGTTTTTTTCAAAAAATTTTGCATCCTGGTCCGAAGACACTAAAGACGTTTTGAATCCTGCTTCCCATTTCATCGATGGGCTGATCGGATGGGTATAGTCTGCTTTGGCTGTGATAAAATCCAACAATCCTTCCTGGATACCCAATAAGGTATAATCCGGTTTAAGCACCGAACCATTGAGTTGATAATATTTGGTGGAATTGATGGAGGTACCCAGCGTGGAATAAAGCCCGTAATCCACGTCAGCCGTGATTTCCCTGCCTGTGCTGTCGAGCGTACGTTTAAAATTGATATTGACCACTACATTATTATTTTGATTATGGTTGTCGGTACTGGTATTGAAAGTAAAAATGGGATTGCGGATTTTATCAAAGACGATAGAAGAGTTCCGGTTAAACGGTTCTATGGTGCTGAGGTTACTGGTTAATGAAAACCCCAAAATGGTTTTGGCATTAGGCGAATAGTCTGTACCGAGACGGATGGTATGAAAGTTGACCGGAATTTTGGTAAAATTATCTTTCTCGTCTTTGCCGTTGAACGCATTATTGTCGTAAAAATTGCGGTCAAGCAATAGGTGGTTCAATCCCATCCGGTATCCATAATTATAATTGCCAAATAGGTTTATTTTTTTATCCCGGTAATTTAAATTGATGCCTCCATTGGCCTTAGGATATACTCCTTGACCATATCCCAAAGAATACGAACCGTTGTAACCCAGGCTTTGGTCCCTTTTCATTTTGATATCAATGATCCCCGAATTTCCTGCAGCATCATATCGGGCGGAAGGATTGGTGATCAGGTCGATCCTTTCTATGGCCCCAGCCGGTAAGCCTCTTAAAAAATTGACCAGGTCTGCACCACTCATCGGTGAAGGTTTGCCGTCAATCATGATGATGACCCCGCTGCGGCCTCTCATAGATATATTGTCATTGGGGTCGATCAATACTCCCGGTGAGCGTTCGAGGACATCAAAAGCAGAGCTGCCTGCACTGATAATGCTGTTGTCTACATTTACGATTAATCGGTCGAGGCGGCGCTCAATAAAAGGTTTTTGAGCACTAACCGTATCCGCCTCAAGATTAATACCCTGATCACCCAGATTAATGGTCCCCAGGTAAAGGGCAGGATGGGTGGCATTAAGTTTGAAGCCGGCGGTATACACCGGTTTATAACCCAACAAGGTTATTTTTGCAAAATAATTTCCCGCCACAAAACCACTAAATTCTTTGATTAAACCCGCATGGTCTGTGATATCACCCTTGACAAAAACCGAATCTTCCTGCCGGTATACCAGAACATTGGCTCCTTCGACGGGATTGAGTTTTTCATCCTGGACTTTCAGGGACAGCTTGAAATCCTGCTGGCCGTTAGAATTGAATGGAATCAATAAAATAAAGAGGCACCCGAATATTTTATTCAATTTATTGAGATAAGGAATACAGAAAAGCAGAACCATGGCAGACTTTGGATTTGGTTTAATTAAGGGTCAGGAAAGTCGATATGCTACGGAATCCTGGTTGGATCCGAGGGCAAAATAAACGGATTGAATGGGGATATGATTCCCCCAGATCGGGGGAAATCCTGATTTAACCCAATTTTTGCCGACTGCAAAAATTGGGTTAATCGGATAAGATATTTCAATAAACTTTACAAAAAACCTTAGGTATGACAGAGCGTACCTACAGCACGCCTTATTTACCCTTACGTGTTTTTACCTATAGTAAATCCCTACGGGATAGAAGGATTTATTAAATTTTATAACTGAAGTTTGTAAAACAATATTCAGAACCGCCTATGTACAGGCCTCGCTGGCTTGAGAAAATTTTTTAGATACTTTACGGGGTGGATACTTTGCAAGAGCTGCACCAGCAATGCGTAAAGTTAGTTGGTAAACTCTACAAGTTGTTTGTATTTGAATTCTGGGTTGAATTAACTGAGCAGCCGTTGCACAATGGTCGTCCATTCCTCATCCAAAGTCAGCTTTGAGCTTATAGCCCCGGCACTACGGTACCAATAATCGGCATTCCATTGGTCCCCTTCCTTTCGATGCAGGTAGGCATGAATTTCAGCCGCAGACGAATCTTGGATATCCTGGATGATCATATGGGCCTGCCTCCAATCCCCTTTGCCATCGTACCATAAGGCAGTCAGATGCGGGCTGATGGTGACAGGAGGCAAAGCTTCCTTCAGGCTGTTTTTATATTCTTCAAAATCCATGGAAAAGGAGATAAAATGACTTCCATCAAATTTAATTCAATTTTATCTACCTCGAAATTCCAGCTCAATGGTTTCAAAACAAACCCATGGTTTCAATCCAGCCCAATCATTTCAACACCAACATGGTTTCAATCAAACCCATGGTTTCAATCCAGCCCAATGATTTCAACACTAACATGGTTTCAATCAAACCCATGGTTTCAATCAAACCCATGGTTTCAA
>JAWXBI010000198.1:0-8580 GCA_034439915.1 Saprospiraceae bacterium
AATTGCGAGAGGGTATCGAAATGTAAATAATTATAAAACAATGATTTACTTTAGGTTAGGGAAATTAAATGTTTTACCCACTTAAAACAGCGAAGAACCAGTAAAATTTGATATAAACAAATATTATATGCGATTTTAATAATTCCTAAATTTTAATGTTAAATTATTAAACTATTTTTGATGCGATAGAAATGATGGAGACTGAACTCGAAAAATATATTCTACATCAATGAACTTCCCTAAGTGGCATTTTCTACTCTGAATATCTGTAATATGGATTTGAATGTTTGGTGGAATTTGTGCGTCCCTGATCCATTAATTGAGAAAACAAAGGCTAATCATTGTGGCGCCGTTATTTAAATTATGGGCTGATTTTTTGTCTTTCATTCATTTTAAAGTGGAGTATTGCTTATGGATGGCCCCTGCTGTTGAGGACACCTTCCAATTCCGAAATACTTTTAGCGCCAGCCAATGCCATCGTTAATTCAAGTTCCGCGACAAAATTTTGTATCAGCGATTCCACTCCCCGCGCCCCATCCAAAGCCAGAGCGTAGGTGTAAGGCCTTCCAATCCCCGCCATACTTGCCCCCAAAGCCAGTGCCTTGGCAATATCTGCACCACACCGTATACCGCTGTCAAAAAGGACAGGGATATTATTTTTCACCACTTCTTTTATTTCTACTAATGCATCGAGCGATCCCACCGCTCCATCCACCTGACGTCCACCATGATTTGAAACATAGATGGCATCAATATCCAGTTGGAGTGATTTAAGAGCATCCTGAGGGTGTTGTATTCCTTTCAGGATAATGGGTAAACGGGTGGCCGATTTAATCCAGGCAATTGTATCCCAGTTAAGATCCGGCCTGGAATATATCTGGGTAAATAGACGAATTGCGTCCAATGCATCCCCTTTCAGATTGCTGATCCAAGGACCTGGAAGCCGACGGGCCAATCGGATAAGATTACTAATACTTTGAATATTGATCTTTTTTTTACTCTGGTCTTTTACCAGATCTTTCATCAACTTATTAAAGACGGCATCACTGGTATATTGGGCGATGCCCCTGCCCTCAAGAAAGGGTAGGGAGCCAAGGTTCAAATCGCGGGGACGCCAACCCAACATGGTGGTATCCAGTGTAATGACTATTCCCCGCGCACCGGCTTGTTCTGCCCTGCGGATAAAACTGAGGACCAATTCATCGGATTTGCTGACATACAACTGAAAAAACCAGGGGCTTCCATTTAACACCTTAGCGATTTCTTCCATGGAATGGGAAGCCTGATTAGAGACCATCATAGGAATACCCAGACTTTTACATGCTGCAGCGACTGCCAGGTCTGCACCAGAGTGGGCCAACTCCAACACACCGATTGGACATAGAAATAAGGGTAATGGATATTCCGATCCCAAAAAATTTACCGCCAGTTGTCTTTGACTTACATCGCGAAGCATCCGCGGAACAATCGGATACTTGTCCCAAACGGTGCGATTCGCAGCCTGGGTGGATTCTAACCCAGCGCCTCCCGCTATATAAGCAAAAGCCTGGGGTGAAAGTTTGGATTTAGCGGCTGCTTCTAATTGATGGAAATCAACCGGCAAACCAGGTCTGCGGCCTGAAAAACCATCGTTGTAAATATTTTTTTGCCTCAATAAGGCATTAAATTCCATTGCTTAAGACTTTGGCGTCTCATCTACAATGTCGGCATCTTCAATATGGTCTTCCGGTTTTGTCAACGGAGGATGTGACAATAAATCATTGAGTTGTTTTTGTTCCAGGGGATCTAATGGTTTGTCGGATTCAGAAGAAACCAGGGGGTTCACTTTTTTTACTTCGATATCAACGGGAGCCGATGGAATCGGTTTTTTTTCCTGATTGTCCAGGAATTTTTTGGCCTTATCAAAAAAGTCTTCATGTTTGGTCATGAGGGGTTCTGTAAGATTTTTGTTTTCGGCAATGGGTTTTTCCGCAAATTCCCCTTTAGGCTCTTTGGCCTCTATTGCTTTTTCCCTCTCAATAAATTCATCTATTTTTTGATTGAGCACCTGAGATTTCTCCTGGGCATAATCTTTTGCTTTTTCATAAAGTTCTGAACCTTTGGTT
The DNA here is from genome assembly GCA_034439915.1 of Saprospiraceae bacterium. Taxonomy (GTDB): domain Bacteria; phylum Bacteroidota; class Bacteroidia; order Chitinophagales; family Saprospiraceae; genus JADJLQ01. The sequence continues at coordinate 2,106 of JAWXBI010000198.1, forward strand.
TTGGCTTTATCGGTCAGATTTTCCGAAAAGGATTCTGCTTTTTTCCAAAAATCATCTGTTGCTTCCACCACTTTGCCACTGAGATCTTTAGCTTCTTCCTTTACTTTCGACAAGGTATCCGCTACTTTATCACCAACCTGGCCCATGGTTTTACGAATGGGTTCGACAAATTCAGATTCCAGCTTAATCGGTTTAGGTTCCATTTCGGCAAAGGGAGTATCGGAAGCAGTTTTGGTTTCCCATAAGTCATCTACTTTATCCAGGATTTTTGCACCCTGTTTACCAATTTTCTCACCCGTATCTTTTACAAAATCAATCGTTTTGTCAAAAAGCTCTTCCCCTTTTTCTTTGGTATAATCCACCGCTTTTTCAGCCTGATGTTTTGTTACTCCTTTTACTCCGAATAAAAGTCTTTTGATAGGATCCAGTATACCCATATAGTTGTTTTTATTTACTTTCCAAAGCTACGGAGAAATTGGGTTTGAGGGGATGGGGAAATTGGGGGGAGGTAGGAGGAAAGAGGAAAGAGGAAAGAGGAAAGAGGTAGGAGGAAAGAGGAAAGAGGAAGCCTCAAACCTCTTAGCTCAAACCTCTTATCTTTTGGATTTTAGCGATTGATTATTCTTTTTTGGAAATAACGGCTGAACACCAGGTGCAAGGTTCCACACATCAACCATGCGGGCAGGGTGAGGAAGGAGAGAAAAATCCCGTTGGAAAGAGATAGGCTATAAAATAGTGCGAAACTCAGGCCCCAGGCCAGGAAAACGGAAATATTGAATGTCAAACCGGATTTCTCTGCATAATTGGTTTGAATACCAAATCGATGGGCAAAAAAATGTTCAAATACAATGATCGCACCCACGGGAGCCAATATAAACCCATATAAGGCAACAAATCCCAATAGTTTCATCGCAAATGCCGGAAAAAGACCTGCAATGGTGGCGATACTTCCTGCCAGGATAGTGACCCAGAATGTGGAAGCTTTAGGTATAATGGACTGAAACGCCAGACCTGCCCTGTATATGGTAGGATTGGCGGTGGTCCAGCCGGCAAGGATTACAGTAATTACTCCAAAGATACCGATGGCATTATAAGCTAAGGGGCCAGGGGCTACTGGTGGTGCAATGCCGGAGGAGAGAAAGTTCTGCGCTTCAGGAGTTTTTAAATACACAGCATACAATAAGGCCGCAGCAATCCAGGCCATATAATGTCCAATATACATACCGGCAGCCGTGGTCCAGCCAGCGTTTGCGTTTTTTGCAAAACGGAGTACCGATAAATCGGACATACCGATATGCATTGCGGCATTACAAAACCAGGACCATAAAACGACATGCCAAAAAGTATATTTAATTTGACCTGGAAATGGAGTTGAACCTTCACCCCAGATATTCCAGAATGCTTTTAAGTCTGTCACGCCAAGTTGTCCTAAAGCAACAATGCCACAAGAAATAAACCCAACGACTAGAATTGGAGACATCCAGTTGGCCGCCTTGGAAACCGTATTGTATCCTTTAGCAGCTATCAGGGACACTACGGTACCTAATGCCAAAACGATGATCACCCAAGTCAGGCTATTAGGCATCGTATCTTCCAGTTTGGGCATTTCCATATTGAAGGGAATACCTATTGCTGTCGCGGAGACCGTGGTCATTGCTCCTGCCAGGAAACAAAATAAAACCCCATTGGCTACATTGTACCCGGTGACCAGGTTTTTGCCACAGATTTTCTCTAACTGATAATATAAGGTCAATCTGTTTTTTACCGCGATTTCAGCCGTGAGAAAACGCCAGCAGATTACAGCTAAAAAATTACCAATCAACAAACCGATGATCAGGTCAAAGGCACTGACTCCTGCGGTGAGAAATAATGGGCCAATCATAAATTCCGTACCGGCTACATGTTCACCGGCATACATGCCCAGGAAATTTTTCCAGCCTTTCAGCTGGGACACGGGTACGGGTTCTCTTTCAAATTCATCGGATTGAGTCACCGCTTGTGGATTGGTTTCCATGTTTTAATTATTTCGAAATTAGATGTTTGTGTAAATCCGTTGTTTTCTCACAGCATATTTGCTCCATCACTTGGATCAATTGGGTTTTGATCATGCCAATGGTATGCTGCCCACCGGCATCCCCCAGAGCGGAAACGCCATACATAAATGACCTGCCCATAAATACAAATTCGGCTCCACTGGCTATAGCCCTGGCTACATCAGGACCGGATCGTATCCCGCTATCGATCATCAGTTTAATTTTGTTTTTATAGTTCTTTTGTATGGCGATCAGTGAATGAATGGTGGATTCGCCGGCATCCAATTGTCTGCCTCCATGATTGGATATGATGAGCCCATCAATTCCGAGCCGGATCGCCATCTCCGTATCTTCTTCGCTGGCTATACCTTTGATGACTAATTTTCCTTTCCATCGGTCCCTGATGGGTTTAATTTTTTCTTCATTTAACCTGCCTGAGAAGGTTTGATTCATGTACAGACCGAGCTGTTTCATATTTAAACCTTTGGGCATGTATTTTTTCATGGTGGCAAATTGTGGTTTGCCCTGGATCAGGGTATTGATAGCCCAGCGCGGCTTCATCATGATCTGCAATATATTGCGGAGGGTCATCCTGGGTGGAATGGCCAATCCATTTCGGATATCTCTGGGGCGGAAAGCAAAAGTAGGCACATCACTGAGCAGGACCAAGACCGGTAATTGTGCCGACTCTACCCGATGCAACACATCATTACGGACTGCTTCGTCTGCCGGATAGTATAATTGAAACCATGCATTTCCTTCCGTCAATTCTGCTATCCGTTCGATGCTGGAGGTGGTGACCGTACTGGTAATAAATGGAATGTTATGTGCAAAGGCTGCTTTGGCAAGGATTTCAGGGCTGTTGGGCCAAATCAATCCCTGCAACCCGATCGGTGCAATCCCGAAGGGGGCGTCATAGACATGGCCAAACAGCTCTGTCTTAAGCTGGGATGGCTGATGGCTTGCCAGATAATAGGGTTTTAATTCTATCTGTCTGATGTCGGATGTGTTTTTTATCAGATTCACATCTTCATTACAACCTCCATCGAGATACTCAAAAGCAAATCGGGGGATCCTTTTGCGTGCTAAGTTGCGCAAATCGTCAATGGACGGATAATTGGTATTATAAGGCCAGGTCATACATCGAATAATTAATTCCAGCCGGAGTTGAATTTTTACTTCCCCAGCGCTTACAGGATGGGAAAATATTAAAATTATTTGGTTTAATCGTGGATTTAAAAAATATAACCTTAGCTCCAGTTGGACTCCGCTATTTTTTTGAGGAAATATGCATACAAACCTCCGGATGCATGGAATACAATCGCCATTCGGATCCATTATCGACCAGGATTCCACTTGATTTATTTTCCATTAAAACAGGATTATGGGGGTATTTTTTCCAATGGATCAGATCAGGTGAAACGGCGAGATTAGTACTCCATTCACTCCAATCCTCAAAGGCCGTCCCGTGGTAATAACCATAATAATTCCCATTGTACTTTATCACCTGGTTCATAGCCAGCCCATATTGATCATAGGGTTCCGGTCCTTTTTCCAAAATGGGAGTATCCCGGACATTAATCCATGTCTTCATATCCTTGCTTTTGGCCAACCATATCCCCTCATCATTTCGTTCGTAATATAAATACCAGATCCCGTCTTCTAACCAAACGGTCGGGGTTCCATACGGGCCAGGTTCTATCGGTGATCCATCTGTCTTCCGTACGTCCAGGTTTCCTTTATCGGTCCACAGGACTTTATCCCGGGAGGTCAGTAGATGGGCGATGTCGTGTCTGCCCTCTGCAAACATATAATAGACCGAGTCGGATTTGATGACCATCATATCTTCGGTCCACAACGAATCAAATATCGGGTTGTCAGGATGGCGCGACCAGTGAATCCCATCACCAGAGGTAGCCAGCCCAAGAGCCATGGATTGGTTTTTACCATCCCGGTAACCGGTATACCATAGAAAATAACGCTCATCTTCAAATAAGATAAATCCTCTTTCCCGGATGTTTGCATCCCAATGAGGTATCCCGGCCCCGCTAAAGACTGGATTTTCCGGATGAGCCTTAAACTCAATCAATTCATTGGGAAATTCCAACGTAAAGGTCTCTGCACCCTTACTGGCGTGCTTATCATTTGATTTACAATAAATTAAAATCGTAATCACAAAACTATATACAAGGAACTTAATCGACATATTTCATAAAGTTGAGTTAAAGATATCCAGGGATAAATGTTTAAAGTAACCAAAACCAACCGATGCCCAGGATTATCAAATCAAAATGTACTTTTAATCTGACCAATTTCGTTAAAGTTTTATATTTAATCCAATACTTATGTACAAGAATCAATTATTTAAAGCCGCGCTCGGCATTGCCCTGTTGGCTTTGTGGATAGCCGGATGCACCGGGTCAAAATCCGGAAAAAATGCTATAAAAGACTTGAAAATTGTGGATAAACCGATTACCTGGGACACTACCCGGAAGAGGCTTTCCCTGGAATATATTCATCAGCGTCATGGTCTGACCAATGTCAAAGCCCCGTTGATCACGCCATCCATGGTCGTGGTGCATTGGACAGCGATACCAACGCTCGCCGCTTCGTACAATGCCTTCAGACCCAGTGTTCTTGAAGGCCGGGACGAATTACAGGGTGCCAGCCGCTTAAATGTGAGTACCCAGTTTATGGTAGACCGGGATGGCACTATATACCGGTTATTGCCTGAAACTGCTTTTGCAAGGCATACGATTGGGCTCAACCATTGTGCAATCGGCATAGAAAATGTGGGAGACGGGGATCAATATAAGCTTACCGACGCCCAGTTTAAAGCCAATGTCAAGCTGATACAGTACCTCCATTACAAATATCCTATACGGTTTGTAATCGGCCACATGGATTATACCCGCTTTAAAAACCACCCGCTTTGGAAAGAAACAGATCCAAATTACATGACAGAGAAAACGGATCCGGGTGCTGAATGGATGGTTAAATTGTATCCTGCCCTGGAACAGGTTGGAGTTTATGGTATAGCCCGATTTCCTGAGGCCATAAAGAACTAAATAAATCCCCTCACAAAAAAAGAGCACTTAATACTGCCGTCTCAATATCCCGGAGCGGTTGATTTGAAACATAGGGCTGAAACAACCGGCCGGTTAGTTTTTCGTATAATTCAATATATCTACCGGAAATTTCCCCGACAAATTCATCCGGCATAAAAGGCATGGACTGGTCTTTTTTACCCTGAAATCCATTTGCCATTAACCATTCCCGGACAAATTCTTTAGAAAGTTGTTTTTGGTGTTCACCGTGGGACTGCCTGAGATTATACCCATCAAGGTGGTAATATCTGGAACTATCCGGAGTATGCACTTCATCAATTAATAAAATGGTACCCTCATGCCTTCCAAATTCATATTTAGTGTCGACCAGGATTAATCCTTGTTCGTTGGCCATGCTGGAGCCCCGCTCAAATAAAGCTAATGCATAACCCGACATGATTTCAAATTCTTCCGGGGTACACAAGTTTCGTTTTAAAATCTCCGCTTGATCTATATCTTCGTCATGCCCTTCATCGGCTTTGGTACTTGGCGTAATTAAAGGTTTGGGAAAACGGTCTGCTTCTTTTAAGCCTTCCGGCATCTCAACTCCACAGAGTGACCGTTTGCCGGCTTGATATTCCCGCCAGGCATGCCCGGCAAGATATCCCCGGACAACAAACTCAATTTTTACCGGATCACATTTTATCCCAACTGAAACATTAGGATGAGGTATGGTTTGAAGCCAATTGGGGACAATGTCTTTTGTAGATTGTAAAAAATATGCAGCTACCTGATTGAGCACCTGGCCTTTAAAGGGTATAAGTTTCGGCAGGACATGATCGAAGGCCGAAATCCGGTCGCTGGCAATCGATACCATTTGTCGACCTATGGTGTAGACTTCCCTCACTTTCCCCCGATACCTGGTTTGAGTTGGGGAAAATTGAAAATCGGTATTGCCGATTGGGTGGTATGGTTCTCCCATTTTCGATTAGATTATTTCTGCGTCGAAAAGCCTTCCTGGAAGGTGGAAATAGATTATATGTTTTCGGTGAGGTTACGATCAAACAAGATATCTTTCAATTCTTTAAGCAGGGCGTATTCATGAGGCAATACTTTTTTGAAAGCCTCTTTAGCTGCCAGATAGCTACCTTTTTCGAGTTCAATTACTTTTTCTTCAACCATTTTTAGGTCGTGTTTGATCAAGCCACGGATGGATGGCATATCATGCCAGTCCGCTTCAATAGCCAGGTTTTTGATCCGGTTGATTTCTGAATCTTCCAGTTCGATCATTTTTCCTTTACGATTAAAAAACCGGTGGGTAGATTCTTGGGATTGGCCGGAAGGCAGTTTCCATTGATCGTCTTCTTTGACCAGAAAAAATTCCAGCCCTTTATC
>JAWXBI010000199.1:0-34746 GCA_034439915.1 Saprospiraceae bacterium
GCTTCTCTCGCTGTGGGATAATTTGTCCGCCATATCAAGCTTAACTTGACACTATTAGGATTAAAAAAGTTACTTTTTCAATTGACAGAACAAAAAAAATAGTTTGATCTCAAAATTTTTAAAGATCCCTATAATTGGCTGACTGGCTCTGTTTGAATCTGGGCTGGCACTGGCTCAGAGAGAGGATTAGTTAACTCCGTTTTTTTCTCCTTGCTCACCATCAACCCCACCATCATAATCAGAATCGTCAGCAACATGATCTGCACCACCAATGAATTGTTGATAATTGAAATCCTGGCTTCTGACGGAATAGACAAAAACAACAATATTGTGATCAGCCCCCTTGGAGCTATATACAATAAGGGATCAAACCGGAACTTAAAGAGTTTTAATATCAAGGCCCGGGAGCTAAAAATGGCGACGACGAGCAGCAGAGCCCATAGGATACTTTCCTGGTTCAATATTTCCCTTGGCCGGATCAGATATCCGAAAACCAGGAAGAATAAAGACCGGATTAAAAAAGTAGCTTCCACCGTGATTTCTTTAAACCGGTGAACTTCTTTGTCCAGGTTTTCAGGATGGAACCGGTTTATCCAGTGGATTCCTTTTAATTCATCCAGGTTGCCTAAAAACAAACCAAAAATCATAATAAACAGCAGGGCTGGCAGATGCAGTTCTTTGGATATGGCGTATATGAGGATGATCAGGAAAATGATGGGTACAAATTTGATATGGTGTTCAATTTTTGCAAGAAGGAAAGCCAGAAACAAGGTGGCAATAAAAGCAATAAGGGCCTCCAGCCCAAGTTGCATAAAAAAAGTCAAGAAAGCATGTCCATTGATAACCTCGTTTAGTAGTATAAAATTGAAAAAAATAACCCCGATAATATCCGATAAACTGGTTTCATAAACTACAAACTCACGGGTCGGTTTACTACTGTGTGAGATACTGGGTATGGCGATCGCACTGCTGATCACAAACAAGGGGATCACATTGACCAGATTCATTTTATAATCCGGAAAACCCAGGTACTGTAATGCCCAGGCCCCGAGTAAAGATAGAACCAACACCGGTAAAAAAGCCACCCAGAATGATTTGAAGATCACCGGTAGTTTGGATTTATGCAATTGCAACTCCAGGGACCCTTCCAAAACTATTAGGATCAGCCCCACCGTCCCCAGTACCGGCAAAATCACCTGGGGGTCTGGAAGCTCGATGCCCACCCATTTAGTGATTAGTCGAACCAAACCACCTGATATCAATAAAAGTATGACCGATGGTATCCTCGTTTTGGAGGAACTCAGATCAAATAAATACGCGATCAGGACCAAGGCACAAATGGAAATAATGATGGTTGAAGTCATGTAGGTTAGTTCAATTCCATTTCAATATACATTAATTTATAAAGAGTCCTATGAAGATAACCATTTGGCATCCACTCCGCTTTTAGATATCCAAAATCAAAGTCTAGTGAGGTATGCGCTATAGACAGCCCTGAGATAAATGAATCAATTATGGAAAGTCCAAATGGCATTTGATCATCAACTATATTTAATAAAACAATCTCTATTTATGACAAAAGGAGAACGCTATTTACTATAACCCTTGGTTGTTGCCTATTCCCCTGCTTCGGAAGAGGTAATTCCGCCGATCGGGGATATAATAATTGGCCCAAAAAACAAAGCGTTTAAAAACAATCTATTCGTTCCATACCATACTCCTCTGAAATTGGGGTTATCGGCAAATAAAATCACCCGTCCTGTACCTTCATAAGAACAAAGGAGGGCAGCGGAATTTGCAATTTTAGGTTCATTGGAGGGGTGCAGATAACCTCCGATCAAAGGTTTGGAGGAATACCTTGCGACCGTACCGGTCGGGTTGCGGCTTGGTGCTAAAAAGGTTTTATTATTTTTGTAAACACTGATTTTACGGTCCGGGATACCAAATCCCAATGGATGGGTGATATCCAGGTCAGCTTCAAAAATAGATCCGCCGATTTGTTTGGCACCTTCCCTGTTCTGTATCACTTCATAATTGGTGCGTGCAGACGATAGGGTATCCGCCGGTACACTTTTTTCCCGGCTCAATCCTACCCGGATAGCCCATTCCGACGCAGTCTTGAACGTGATTAATGTTCCCCCGCCCAAAACCCAGGCTTTTAATTTATCTTCTGTCGGCCGGTCTATCGTATAGATCCCGCTGACCAGGATGATCGTAGTGTATTCATCAAAATCAACACGGCTGAATTGATTCATATCCACTTTGGTGATGGGCATTTTTATCCGTTGATCAAGCAGATGCCAGACTTCGCCCGCCTCATACCCGCTTATACCCTGACCTATAGGCATCAATGCTTTTATTTTTTTCAATGTTCTCAGAAAATTGGAACCCAGGTCAATTCCTTCCTGAGCATATCCTGTATTCACCGGCAAGATGTCAATCTTACAGTCTTTAGAAATGAGTTGCAGCAGGCTGAATATTTCATCTGATGATTTGGTTTGTTGCTGAACCGGGATAAACAGGCTGCCATGACTAAATGTTCTCAGTTCCCCATTCAAATTCAACTTAAAGGGTTTAAAAGCAGTCTTGGTAATAATCCCGGCTTCCTGCAATCTATATATCGCCTGATAGACCGCATAATCCTGTTGATTGATCAGGTAACCATAATCACTTTTTTCAAAATGGGATACCCCGGAGGTCTGTTCCTGAGTAACCTGGATCCCTTTTGAAAATGTTCCTTTTATTTCCTGATAGGGCAGGTCAAAAGCATGTATCAATGACCAGGTCGATGCATCATAAAACAGACTATCCGTATAGGTGATCCCTTTTTCAAAAACGGATTTGACCATAAAATAATTTTGTTGTTCCACCGGTACCAGGTAGGCTTTGCCCTTGGTAAAGCTTTTTGTATTGACTGTCATATCCCGCTCTAATTCATACACCTCAATGTGATGAAGGCGCAACAAATTGACAAAAGCCGTTGTCCGGGTGGGGTCTGCTGGGTCACCAAAGACATAGGCTTTCACCGGATTGGATTTAGCCTGGGATATCGCTGCTGCGTAAAAATCCCTTCTGCATTTGAGCAGCATGGGCTTTTCATTGAGCGATGCCTTTAAAGTGGCTAAGGATGCGGTGACCTGATTGCGTATGGTAAATCCAAACTCCAGGGGTATGGTGGTCGTTTCCTGGACATGTCCCCGCGAACTGGCTTGTTCAAACAAAAATCCGGCCCCTCCATAAAAATTGACATAACTCGATCCATAACCGGGGTATAGTTTGTCAAAAGACTCTTTGGTATAATACAAGGATTTTATACTATTCATTCCCCTTGAAAAATATTCTCCGAATTTGGGGTAAACTACATCGTATAAATAAGGTGGGACGATAGGATTATTGCTGCTGTATTTTCCCGGATCAAAATAAAAGGTGGCATTGGTACCCATTTCGTGATGATCCGTCATGACATAAGGCATCCATTCATGGAATAATTTTAAACGGCTTTTGCTTTCCGGGTGGACCCCCAAAAACCAATCGCGGTTGAGGTCAAACCAATAATGATTGGTACGCCCACCAGGCCAGACTTCATTGTGTTCCCTGTCCATCGGGTCTTTGACCAGAGGGCTTCCTTTATGCATATTGGCCCAATGTGCGTGGCGGTCCCTGCCATCGGGGTTATAGGATGGATCCAACAGGATGACCATGCCATTCAGCCATTGTTCGGTTTCCGGGCTTTCGTTTGCGACCAGATAATAAGCGGTCAGCATAGCCGCTTCGGTACTGGACGGTTCATTGCCATGTACATTATAGCCCAGGGTGATAACCAGGGGCATCTCATCACCTCCGGCTTTATTGGCTCTGGCCAGGTTGGCTTGACGAATTTCTTCTAACCTGCCATGGTTGACTGCAGAAGTAATCGTAGCAACGATCTGGGGGCGATGTTCATAGGTATGTCCAATGATTTGGGTACTGACTTTATCGCTCAGGCGGTCCAATTCTTTTAAATATTCTACTACTTTATCATGTCGGGTATGATGACTGCCAATGAGATACCCTAAAAATTGTTCAGGAGTCGGTATACTGGGATTAAAATTATTGGCTTGTGGAAAATAATATGGAGTTTGGGATTTAAGGTTCAAGCCCAATATCAGCAGAATTAATATAGCGTAGATTGAATTCATAACAATTAATACAATTACGAGTGATTCGAGTGGTTCGAGTGATTCGAGTGATTCGATTGATTCGAGTTATTCGAGTTATTTGATTGATTCGAGTTATTCGATTGATTCGAGTTATTCGAGTTAATCGTAAATCAAAACAGCGTTTCTTTTTCTTTCCCTCCTCTGATCCTGTCCAGAATTCTGCTGAGCTCCATTTCGCTGGAGACTAGGACTTCCCTGGGTTTGGACCCCTCTCCCGCACCGACTATACCCAACAATTCCAACTGGTCCATAATACGTCCCGCGCGGTTGTAACCCAATTTTAAACGTCGCTGAATCATAGAGGTACTGCCGTGCTGATTTTGAACAACGAGTCTGGCCGCGTCGTCTAGCATATCATCCAGATCTTCAAGCATAGCTTTGTCAGTGCCATCATTACCTTCTTCACCGGTGTATTCCGGTAAGAAATAGGGTTGAGGAAATCCTCTTTGATCGTGAATAAACTTCAGCACGTTTTCCACTTCCGGCGTATCGACAAATGCACACTGCAGGCGGATCATATCTCCACCGACACTCAACAGCATATCCCCGCTACCGATCAACTGATCCGCTCCACCGGTATCCAGAATGGTGCGTGAATCCACTTTAGAAGAAACTTTAAAGGCCAACCGCGCCGGGAAATTGGCTTTTATCACACCAGTTATGATATTTACAGACGGTCTTTGCGTAGCAATGATCAGGTGAATACCTACCGCCCGGGCTAATTGCGCCAGTCGACCAATAGGCAATTCCACTTCTTTGCCTGCCGTCATGATCATATCGGCAAACTCATCGATTACCAGGATAATAAAAGGCAGGTACCGATGGCCTTTTTGTGGATTGAGCTGACGGGCAGTAAATTTTTTGTTGTATTCCTTGATGTTGCGCGCTTCCGCTTTTTTGAGCAAATCGTAACGGGTATCCATTTCAATGCACAATGAATTGAGGGTATAGATCACTTTATTGGTTTCCGTCACAATGGGTTCATCCTGGTCAGGGAGGTAAGCCAGGTAATGGTTTTCCAGTTTGGAGTACGGAAACAATTCCACTTTTTTAGGATCGATCAATACCAGTTTTACCTGCGAGGGGTGTTTACGGTATAATAGGGACATGAGGATGGTATTGATACCCACGGATTTACCCTGACCAGTAGCCCCTGCAATTAAAAGGTAGGGCATCTTGGCCAGGTCAGCCACAAAAACTTCATTGGCAATGGTCCGTCCCAACGCTATGGGTAAGTCCATTTTAGAATTTTGAAATTTTTCAGAGATGAGAACTTCCTTTAAGGATACAATTTGTTTTTTCTTATTCGGTACTTCAATACCGATAGTTCCTTTACCGGGGATAGGGGCAATAATGCGGATACCCAGGGCAGAGAGGTTGAGGGCTATATCATCTTCCAGGTTTTTAATCTTAGAAATCCGCACACCCGGAGCTGGAATGATTTCATATAATGTCACTGTCGGGCCTACTGTTGCCCGGATCTTGATAATCTCGATTTTGTAATGCATCAGGGTCTCGATGATCTGGTCTTTATTGGCTTCCAGTTCGGCCCGGTCTATTTCAAAGTTTTGATCAGTATAATCCTGAAGCAGTTCGACAGAAGGCAGGATATACTTGGAAAGTTCGGCATCCGGGTCATAGGGCTCGAGATTAGCGTAATCAACTTCACTGGTCAAATTATCGATTTCCGGGCTTGCCTCAGAATCGCGGATGATAGGGTCATCCGGCACTCTGTGAATTTCCAATTGCAACATTTCTTCAGCGTTCACCCCTTCTCCGGCTAAATTGGAAGTTGAAATTTCTTCAAAATCCAGAACGGGTTCATTTGCCCTCAAATCATGGAGGTCGGTATATTGCGGCTTATATACCTCGAGTTCCAACGGAAGGTCAGATGAACGGGCTTTGGGGGTATGTGGGGTATCTTCAAAATCCCGGTCGATGATCCGTTCTTTAGGTTTGGTATCTGCGATCTCTTCCTGAGTTTCCTCCTTATCCTTACTAGACAACGGTTCTGATTTCCTGAAAAAATTGCGCAAAGAGCCCAAATTGACTGAAGGATTACCTTCACCCGTAAACTGCAGGGTTGGTATGCGCAAACCCGACATGTCCGGATTGAAGTTCCAGATGAGGATCATGACTACAATGACCAACAACAAGCCTAATAATCCGGCAAGACCTAAAAAATTTCTAAGATAAAAAGCGATCCATTCCCCGATGGCACCGCCAAATGGAAAGGATAACTTTCCAAGTATACTTTCTAATAAAACCGAACTGTACAGCATGACCCACAACATACCGAGCGTCCGACCCAGCAAACTGTATTTGGCACTCCTAATCCATTTCCAAGCATAATTGAGTCCCAGGTAAACTAAAATGAAAGCAGGCAAACCAAAACTCCAGTATATAACCTGGTGGGACAAATAGGCTCCGAACCGGCCAAACGTATTGGCCACCGAGAGGTCTTTTTGAAAAAAAATCTGCCAGGAAAAGTTCAGCACCTTGTCCTGATCGTATTTCCAGGTAAACAGGTAGGACCACATGCTGATCAATAAAATGATGGAAAAAAACAAGGTGAATATACCCCCCAGTTTGGTCCATCTTTCGTCCTTCAGGTTGATTCGTTTCCAAAAGGGTTTACTGTTTTTCTTCTTTCCCATGTTCAAGCAATAATTGTCTTTGTCGGCAATTGAGGGTGGTAAAAATAGAAAGATTTATTAAATATTAAAATAAAATGTAACTTATATTAATATGATTATGAATATTTAATACCTTACAATTTTAAAGAATGTGTAATATTCTGATATTTAGATAAAGATATATAGGAAAAATTTAGCCCTGCCCAATCCAACGGGAAGGGCCTGGAATAACCACGGAATATAAAATGCCGGATCACCATTCCATGTCTAATGCTACGGCCCTGCTTTTAGTAACCGTTCCTATGCCGTTCAGGCCGGTGATGCCCTGACTGATGTATGGACGTCCAAAGATTTTGGCGACAATCATTATCATTTTAAAGTACATGACCCGAACGGTTTCTTCCGCGATTATAAAGGAAGCGTGACGATGCAGTCGTGGAAGTTACCTGCAGGTATGAAAAGGTTCGAGTAAAAAAATGACCGGTAATGTTGAGTTGATCGTTGTGAATACTATGAATAAATCTATATCCATTACGATAGTGGACAATGCGTATAAGCATAGTCCGGTGCATAAGACCAAAGCTGCAGGCAAAAAAAGTTACCGTTAAAGTACAATCCAGCGTGTCATCCGGCGGGTATGATGCTTCGGTTAGCTTATCCGGGAAAACCAACTTTGAGCATCGTTTTGCTGGTCGGGTTGAAACAGGAATTGAAAGTATAAGTGACCCGGCGATGGCATAAGATGTGATGATCTGGTCAAAAAAATTATCCTGCATAATCTATCGGCAAATTGTTCCTTATCTCCCTTGCTCAACAAGTTGGACCGACTGGACCAAAGTTTGTGATCAAACTACCACAAAATAACCTGGAGAAACAGGCATGAATGATGGGTCAAAATATCCAGGAACGGTGGATCATCATGATCTGGAATCCACACCAGGATAGTTAGGAGGACGCACCTTCACAAACTATTGACACCCATCCTGGTAAAAGCCTTTTAGGGCCAGTGGTTTTATGGAAACCTTTTATAAATGTCTTTTCTATGAGCTACAGTTATTAATCTCACCGTTCTCCCATCAATTCTCTCATAACCCATCCTATAATCTCCAAGTTTTATTCGATAGTAATTTGTGAAACCAGTTAGTTTCTTGTTATTTGCTATCTCCTCAACCGATTTAGCACTCTCGAGTTTCAAAATTGCATTTTCAATTCTTGAAAGTAAGTTTCTGTCGGTGATTTTGTCCAATGATTTTGAAAAAGATTTATCAAATTCAACAATCATTTCCTTTTGAGTTTTTTAAAGATGGTTTCCCTTGAAACACTTTTCCTGGTTTTTTCAGACTCCATTTTGGTTCCAAGTAACAGATCTTCATATTGCTCGTCTTTAAGGCTCAGAACTTTGGCTCCTAGCCTTTCTGCCAGTTCTTTCAGAATTTTACTACTTTGATTATCTGTTGTTATGACTATGGTGCTCATTGGAACGATTTATTACAAAAATACAATCCTGTCGCTAAAATTTGAACAGTTTTTATTTCATGCCCATCCGCTACCCAGTGAATGCGTTCGGTCTGAACCAACGTTTGTTAATTTCCTATATGTTTCCATTCCTGCTTTCCGACTACTCAGGCAAAAACCCTTGTTATGGTAGTGCTTATTTTCGTCATTTTGTGTCCTCTTGAAACCAAAGGGAAAAGGATCAAAGAAAAAAATGAGTGGTAATGAAGTTGATCATTAGGAATACCACGAATAAACCTGTTTCCATGACTATAGTGGACAATCGGACAGTTCTTATAAGCGTAGTCTGTTGAATAAGACCTTTACTGCAGGCAAAAAAGTTAGATTGCTGACCGGTCCGGATTATTTTATGATAATATGATTTTTAGCTTTGCCTTATCGTCCTCTTTAAAAGCGTTGCTGGATTCCAGCTGTTTCTCCATTACATCCATATCATCTCCAAAAATAGTTGCACTGAACTCCTGAGCCCTTTGCATCATCCGAATATAAACAGACGGGTCACCTTGCCGGGTAAGCCTGCGCAACGCTCCAACATAATCATACCGATAAACAGTTGGTATTATGATTTTTGATTGTGCCAGTCTTACCAGTTCGGCGTTCATCATTACTCTTGCCAGACGGCCATTGCCATCTAAAAAAGGATGCACCTCACTTACAAGGAACATGATATAAACTGCTTTGGCAAAAGGATCAGCCAGTGCCTGGTAAAAATCAAATCCTTTTATCAACGTGCCTTTTACTAAAGTATGATCAACAAAATGTGTCTCACCTGCACGGTTGTTTTTGTCTTTAAACTGTCCGGGATTTTTTGACAGCCTTGCACTCAATAATACGTTGTGCCGGTATAAAAGTATTTCAAGCATATGTTCGGGAGTAGCTGGTGTAATAGTCATTTCCTCCTTATTGCTGAGCAGTTTATAGGTTCCCAACACATCATGTGAATCTTCATCGCGCGCTGACATGGGTGTATTGGTTTCAATGATCCGTTTTGCGTCCTCCAACTCAAATTCAGTTCCTTCTATATAGTTGGAGAAATAGGCTTCAAAAAAAGCGAAGTTGCGGAAAGACAAGTTACTGGTGTTTTTTTCAGGCATGTCTTTAAATGCATGCTGCTTTAGTTCTACAAAAAGTTTTTCAAACAAAGACAGTCTTGCGGGGTCATACGGATTTCCAAATGCCCTTGCCACTGCTAAAGGGGAGGATAATAATTTTGATGGTTGTGTATGGAGTAAGGCGCTAATGAGTTTATTCAGTTTTTCATACTCGACTTTCATGTCCAGAATCTCGGCTATGTCTCTTGCTTTATCCCTCATTTCATTTAGCGCTGCTTCGCCTTTTACGCGGATCACTGTCTCCAGTTTTTCTTCAATTTCCGGAAGGGTCAGGGTTTTGGATTCCGGACCCAGTTGGCGGCTAACCTGTAGATTTTCCAAAAATGCTCTTTCCATTTGAGAAGCATAGAGCTTTCCTGATAAAAGATTATCTCCTTCAATCGGTCCATGCCCTTCCAGGAAGCGAAGCGTAATACCTGGCAGATATATTTTTTTAGTGTAAGAATAAGTAAGAAAAATATGATTGGCTGAGGTGGGTTGAAACTCTAATGCCGAACGGTGGCTTAATATCGAACCTGGATAAAGTTTACCTAGTATAGCGAACAGGTTTCGCCGGATAATAGTTTGCGGGCTGTCGGTAAAGTTGGGGGAATAGATACGGGAGGCAATTTTCCTGAGCTTACCTGCCTTTTCTAATTTGGAGATTTGCCTGCTGTATTTAGGGTCGCTGGAGGAAAAAACCACTTCCTGAAGATGTATGGGTAAAATATTTTCCATTAAAACGGTCTGCTGGAGCAAATTTAGATAATATTTTCCACTATAATAGCAAATTTAAATAATATTTTCCACTATAACAGCACATTTGGATATTTGTTTCCACTATAATAGCGTCAAGGTAAACTTTTTTCCAGTAAAAGGTGAAGCAAGTGACTAAAAGGAGAATTCTTTCCAATAAAATACAAAACAGTGCAAATTTTTTCCATTAATGGCCTAAAGGTTTCATGTCTGAATTTTAGTAATGCCGGGAGGGCAACGCATTAATAAAGCATGCAAACCCCCTGTTATGCATTCGCCCTTTCTCCTTGGACATCTACAATGTGGGGCTGTGGCACTCCTAACAGTGTTGCCTATGCATTGGCTCAAGACTGGCCCTTTTGCAAGGTTGGCTTTTGTGTGTTGGCTATGTGTGTCTTGCAAATGTGCCTGACTTGGTTCGTTGGATAGATTCTTAGGGTGTGTTTATAAAATTTGGTTGACATTTAGCATAATAATACTATGTTTGTCAACATATCGCAACACTTAACTAAATAAACCAATGGAAAATATATTTGGAAATAAACTGGCGTCAGCCCGAAAGATGGCTGGCATGTCTCTGCAGGATTTGGAAAACAAACTTGAAAAAGTTGTTTCTCGTCAGGCATTGCATAAATACGAACAGGGTAAAATGAAACCTGATAGTCAGTTGTTAATTGCTTTATCAATTGTGCTAGATGTGCCAGTGGATTATTTTTACTCAATACCGACTGTCCATATAGAACTGAAAAATATCATCTACCGAAAATATTCTTCAAAAATTTCCAAAACTGAGCAGTTATCGGTAGAAGAAAAAGCAAAGGAAAATTGTGAGCGGTATTTTGAATTGGAACACTTGATTAATCCAAATGAGAAGTCAGAATATTTTACATACGATAACGTAATTGAAACTGCTGACGATGCTGAAACTGCTGCAAAGAAATTAAGAAAAATTTGGTCGCTTGGATATGATCCGATTCCTGATGTGGTTGAAATGTTAGAGGATAAAGGATATAAAGTAATTGAGTTGGATGCGCCCGATGGTTTTGACGGAATGAAAGCAGATGTTGATGGGAAAAAAATAATTGTCCTGAAAAAATCTGTCAAACAAGGCGAGGATGTTGTAAGGAAAAGATTTACTGCTTTGCATGAATTGGCTCACCATGCTTTAAAGTTTTCAGCCAATTTAACAGCAAAACGAGAAGAATATCTGTGTCACACTTTTGCTTGTGCTGTTCTGTACCCTGCGGATATGGCAACAAAGGAATTGAGCAAAGACCGATTTCATTTTTATCAAAACGAATTGTTGTTGATAAAGGAAAGATGGGGAATTTCTTTTCCTGCTGTTTTTGCAAGGGCTTTGCATCTCGGTATCATCACCAGTTTTATTTATAGAAGATTTAATGTAGGCTACAAAGAAAGAAAATTGCACCTGAATGAACCAGGGAGGTACATGAGTAAGGAAAAACCTGTTCGTCTTGAACGGTTAATTTATCTCGGCTTGTCAAAAGAAATTATTTCAGTTAATGAAGCTGCATTTTTTGCAGGTAAAACGGTTGGTGAATTCCGTAAACAATTGCAGCAGTTAGTATGAAACTATTTATCACTGATACAAATGTGTTCTTTGATTTGATGAACATAGAAGCCCTTCCCGAATTTTTCGGGTTGGATTTTGAAATCTGCACGACAGATTTTGTTGTGAATGAAATTTTACATTTGGAGCAAGCGGAACAAATTCAAAACTTTATTCGGTCAAAGCAACTCACGGTGTTTAGTTTTTCTTCTGACGAAATTGATAAAGTGGTAAACCTGAAAACAAAACGAATGATGCGAAGGATTGCAGATAAATCTGTTTTGTGGAAAGCGTTACAATTGAAATGTCCGTTGCTGACTGGCGATAAAAGTTTAAGAAATGAAGCAGAAGAAAACGGATTAGAAGTTCATGGAAGTATTTGGGTTGTGATGAAAATTGTAGATGCAAAACTATTGAGTGCTGAAAAAGGGATTGAGTTGTATGAAAAATTGAGAATCGTAAACGATACTTTACCAAAAGAAGAAATTGAAAAATTGATTAAAAAATTAAAGTAATAGTAATGGAAAGCTACAGTAATAAAAGCCTCATTCATGTTCGGATTAAAAATTTTGCAAAGTGGATTGCCCTGAAAAGGAAACTCGTGATGCGATTAAAAAGCAATCTGATGAAATCAGCTGACTGGCCGGGCCGGTCAAGACCGGATGATTCCATTGAAAAATATAAAAGACAGCAAATTGAGATATGTGTCAAATGTTTGAATTCAAACGAAGGACAGCAAAATAGGTTTGCTGGCAAATGTTAGAAATGGGGATTATGGCTGAAACCCATGTCAGTACTGATAATCTTGGTTCTTGAAATCTTCTTTTCTCCACTTGCCATGAACTGAAGCCCAAAATAAATTTGCCAGAGCAAAATAATTTCAACAAGATTAAAATTATCCACGGATTTAAAATTTAACCCATGAATAAAACATTTGTAATAGCAAATTATCTTTTCAGCGACCCCGGCAAATACTGCCCAGGAAAATTCTGATACGCCACCGGCCTTGTCCACCTTTTTAAGGAACTGAAACCAACAGCCCCAAAATGCGGGTGACTGGTCGCAGGGAAAGGTCCCCCATGCATCATAGAATCACAGACTTCTACCCCAGTGGGCACCCCATTCCAGACTATCCTGCCGGAAACTTGTTCCATAGCCTCGATCAGGATATCATTGCCCGGGTCATACGGTTCGCTCCAAATCGTGGTGGTCAACTGTCCCTTTAACAGTTCCAGAATAGTTACCATTTGGTCTGCACCATTACATTTAATAATAATGGCAAAAGGGCCAAATACCTCATGATGCCACTGGGCATGGTTAATAAATTCATCCCCGCTAACTATTGCAATCGCTGGTTTGATGAGGTGAGATCCATCTTCATTTAAATCTACCAGGCCGAGTTCCTGACTAAGCTGGCTGAGGGATCGCATAAAATTGCTATGAATCCTGGCATTCAGCATGGGTGTGGGTGCCACTGTCCTGATCTTTGCTTCCAGGGCCTGGTAAAAGTGATCAAAGTGATCACTTTTTTCTACCATTAATAACCCCGGTTTGGTACAAAATTGGCCTGCCCCCATGGTCATAGACGCTCCCAATTGTTCTCCAATCATCACCGCTTTATTATCCAGGGCTGATTTGGTAATCAATACCGGATTGAGGCTTCCCATTTCTGCATACACCGGAATAGGCTCAGGGCGCAGCGCTGCTGCGTTCATAATAGCCCTGCCTGCTCCGTAAGATCCGGTAAAACCAATAGCTTTGACCCTGGGATCTTTGACCAGGGCCTGGCCGAGTTCAGGCCCATATCCATATAGCGTCGAAAATACTCCATCCGGAGCTCCGGAATCTTTGGCGGCGCGTTGAACAGCCTCCGCAACCAGGGCATTGGTGCCCGGGTGGGATTCGTGCGCTTTGACAATTACGGGACATCCTGTAGCCAAAGCACTGGCCACATCTCCTCCTGCGGTGGAATAAGCCAATGGAAAATTGCTCGCTGTAAAGACTACAACGGGACCCAGGGGAACCAGGTGTTTTCGAATATCTGCTTTGGGGAGGGGTTGGCGATCAGGTTGAGCCAGATCTATGGATGGTTCCTCCCAGGTTGTTTGGCGTACGGCATTGGCAAACATCTTTAATTGTCCGGTGGTACGTCCCCTTTCAGAAAGTATACGGGCTTCTGCCAGACCGGTTTCAGCCATGGCGCGGATGACCAGTTCGTCGCCAAGTTCTAAGATGTATTGGGCAATGAGATCCATAAAATCAGCCCGTTTTGTGCCTGGCCATTTTCGATATACTGGAAAGGCCAAAACTGCTTTTTCCAAAGCAAGATCTATTTCCACCTGGGTAGCAATAGAAAATGCTCCATCGAGATCCGATTGGGTCAGCGGATTGACTCCGCTGAGATGATTTTGACTTTCAAGGGTTTCATAACCTATAATATTTCCGGTGATCATAATTCGTATATTTTAAGATTTGGCCGGTTTTGAATGGCATCATTTATAACGGATAAAATCTGAATTCGTTCAATTCCGCTGAGTTTTAACCTCGGGCCCCTGACCTGCTCGGTACCGATACCTACTGCAGCTTCTGCCAGTTTGATGTACTGGACCAATTTAGCATGGATATCCAGTTCTAACAAAGGCATAAACCAGCGGTAAATGGCCAGGGCTTCTGCAATACGGCCTTCTTTAACCAAGTGGTAAATCATGACGGTTTCATCGGGAAAAGCATTAACCAGGCCGGCCACCCAGCCATCTGCTCCCGCCACCAGACATTCCAAAGCGAGGGTATCCACCCCGCCTAATATTTTAAACCTGGTCCCAAATGCATTAATCATGCGGGTAATATTGGTAACATCCCGGCTACTTTCTTTGACGGCTTCTATGTTGGCATGGAGGGTGAGTTGTTCAAACATATCTATGTTGACTGCTATCTTATAGTCATAGGGATTGTTGTAAATCATGATAGGGAGACTGGTTTGATCGGCAACAGATCTGAAGTAAATTACGGTTTCATGATCGTCTGATTTGTACCGCATCGGCGGCAGCAGCATCAGTCCGTCTGCCCCGTTGGCTTCGGCATTTTGAGCTGCAAGGATAGCATCGCGTGTAGAGGCTTCTGCGATATTTACCAGGATAGGGATCTGATCGCCAGCGGTAGCTTTGGCTGCGGCTAAAAGTTCAATTATTTCCTGCTGATTAAGCGTACTGGCTTCACCCAGGCTGCCCGCAATGATGGCACCGTGGATACCGGCAGTAATTTGTAACGACAAGTGTTTTTGAAAAGCTGGCAGATCAAGGCTACCGTCTTCTTTCATCTTGGTAGTGAGCGCAGGATATACCCCTTGCCAGTTTATTTTCAGCATGCTTAAGGATTTTTGCAAAAATGATAATAATTATTGAATTCAGGTCGATCCCATACCAGGATAAAAAAAGGCCATCCCGTTGTAACGGGACAGCCTTTCGATTTGATATGATTAGGGAATTAATACCTTTTAATAGCAGGGGTTTTGTTGCAAACTCTTATTCGCGTCTATTTGTCGTTTGGGTATAGGGAATATATCAAAACACTCTTTAGTATCTGCCGGTTTAAACTTTCTTGCAGACGTATATTTTCCAAAGCGGATTAAGTCCTGTCGTCTCCAGCCTTCTGCAAACATTTCGCGACCTCTTTCAGCCAGCAGGTTGTCAGCAGTCAGAGAAGTAAATGGAGTTGCTCCGGCACGGTTGCGCAGTTGATTAACTATAGCTAAAGCAACCGCATCACCGGCATTTTTGCGCCACAATGCTTCTGCTTTTACCAGCATGATGTCCGATAAACGGAAGATCGGAAAATCATTAGAAAGGTTGGGCGTAGCCCTGTTTGCATATTCAAATTTACCAATCCTTGCACCCGCTTGACGAAATGCATTTGGAAAATGTTCATTGACTTCCGGTGTGAACGTCAATGGTTTTCCATCCGGGTCGCCAGCTTCAGCCCCATTGTCAGTCAGCCTTTCGCCGGTGGATGAAAACTGAGGGCCTACCAGTAAATTCTTTACCCTGGTGTCTTTGGCTTCATAGGATTCATAAAATTCCTGCAGGGAACAGTAGCCATTCCACGGTTGATCAGTCAGGTTAAACGTTTTTGAACTTTCATAATGTAAAGTCATCTGAGGCAAATTGAACCCGCCGGCGAAAACTTTGTCGTAAGGAATCACGAAAATATTTTCACGGGAAGCTGAATTGTCTGTCTTAAAATTGGTGAAATAATCCCCTTCAAGGCTGTATTTTCCGGAGTTGATCACCGCATCAGATGAGGCTATTGCTTTATCCCATTGGGGAGTACCAGTATAACGAATTGCATTGAGGTACAATTTAGCTAACAAAGCATTGGCAGAATGTTTGGTCATACGGGCATAGGTAGCCGAAGCAACATCAGCGGTAAGATTAGGTAAAGATTCCAGGATTTCTTTTTCAACAAAAGCATATACTTCTGCCCGTTTTCTAGTTGCCGGGCTGGTTTCAGCATTAGCAAAACCAGTTACTATAGGCACATTGCCAAATAAATCCAGCAACCAATAATAAAAAAGAGCGCGGACCGAACGCAATTCAGAAAGGAAGACTATTGTTTTATCGCCTGGTATCGGAGTAAATTGTTCAATCAAACGATTACAGGCACTGACCCCACCAAATAATTGTCCCCAGGAGTTGTTGAAGGCATCTTCGGTGGGTTGATATTCGTGTCTGAACATTCTCAACCACTGGCCTCCATCAAACCAGTCTCCCCCTCTTTGAGGAATCATTAATTCATCGGAAGATACTTCCTGTATGGACCAGGTTGCGTTATGGGATCCCATGACCCCAATCAGCCTGGAATAGGCTGCACCGAGCGCTGAAATAAACTCTTCATCGGATTTGAAGAAATTATCAAAGGTAACCGTTGAATAGAGCTCTTCATCCAGATTGGTGCAGGAATTGTTGAAGGCCAGCAGCATACCACCGATCAACAGTACTTTTGAATATTTTAACAACTTGTTCATATTGCTATGATTTATATTTTTTTTAAAAATTAAAAACCCAGTGTTAATCCCAAGGAGAAAGACCGGCTGGTGAAATAATTTGTTCGTCGGTCAATGCCCGGAGCTAATGGGTTGCCCGTTTCGTCATCTACAAAACGCACTTCAGGATCGATACCGGAATAATTGGTTATAGTGAACAGATTGTTTCCTGCCAGGTAAATGAATGCTTTGGAAAAAGCTCCCGTCATGGGCAGGTTATAACCTAGTTGCAAATTATCTAACCGCAGGAAGTCTGCTTTTTCGACATGGATGCTGGAGTATTGGGCATTTTTGATTTTGGGATCGGAAAGTTTGGTTAGGATACGATTGTAATTTTTAATGGAACCTGCATTGTAATCTTCATAGAAAACCCGGTATTGATTGACCAGGCTGTGTCCGAATGCACCCCGGAAGAAAAAATTGAGCGACCAGTTACCAGCATTAAATGTATTATTCAGTCCCAGTGTAATGGTCGGCAATCCATTACCCAGTACCTGTCGGTCTAATCCGGCAGATTCAATTTTTCCATCGCCATTGAGATCTTTGAATTTAGGATCACCTTTTTCATCCACACCATTAAATACCGGGCCGTAAATCAAACCAATTTTATCCCCTTCTGCCACACGGATCATGGTATAGTTATTTTGACCGGGCGAACCTACTCCAGCGAGATCGAGCACACCCCCGGAACCGAATTTCAGATTTCCATCTGACAAACTCACTAATTTATTGCTTAGATAAAATGTAGCGTTCAGGCTTGGAGTCCATTTGACACTACCAAATTTCATGTCATTGAGGTTGGCTAATATTTCAAGTCCGGTACTGGTCAACTCACCAACATTAGCCCAGGTATTTCCAAAAGCATTTGGTGGAACAGGCACCGGAAAATTGTATAATAAGTCGTTGATCTTTCTGTTGAAGAAGTCGATAGTACCGGTGATTTTATAATCCAATGCCCCAAATTCCAAGCCCACGTTGATTTCACCTTTTTTCTCCCATTTTAAATCGGGATTAGGGTTGGATACAGGACCATAGGTGGGTACATAAGCGCCGTTATAATAAAAGTTTCCGGTTGGACCGTAACGATACAAAGACAGGTAGTTCTGATTAATATTCGCACCGGTAACTCCATAACCAATCCTGACTTTTAGATTATTTATTACGCCCAGATCGATGAGCCTGCTCACGTTGATTCCAGCGGAAACAGCAGGGAATATACCCCATTTATTATTGGCTCCGAAACGGGTAGAACCCTCTTGACGAATTGAAGCATTGGCAAAAATGAGATCATTAAAATTAGCTGACAGCCGACCAAAAAAAGCAATGAGTTTATCGGAACCCTTACCGCTATTGACACTACCTAAACCTCTGGGAAAGTCGAGACTTGCTCCTAAATTGTTACTGGTAAAGAAGTCGGTTAGGAAATTACCTCCAGTGGCAGAAAATCCTTCACCGGTAAATTCCTGATAATCATAACCGGCCAGTGCATTCCAATCCGCTCCAGCGGCAGAAAAAGAATACTTCAGAATGGTAGATAAATAATCGTTCAAACCGGTAAATGTAGATTGAGAAGCAAGACCGCTTCTACCCAGACCGGTTCCGAATTGGCTTTGTTTGCTAAAGTATCGCTGACCATGGCTATTGTCCCTGCCAAAGGTATACGCTATACTGTATTTCAGGTTTTTAATGATTTCATATTCTCCACGGATGGTAGCCAGCAAATTGGTGAATTGACCGGTATTGGAATTTTGTTCGATAATTGCCAGTGGATTGAAATAATCAAAACCACCTGGTTCAAAATATCCGCCGTTGACTTTATTTGCAGCATCTTTCACCGGGGCAGTTGGGTTGAAATAGGTGGCATACCGGAATGCATCCCTGAATCCGATTTCTTGGTCCCTGTTGGTGGCTGCTATATCAAATCCGATCGTCAATTTGTCATTGATTGCTTTCTGACTCAAGCTGACCCTTCCATTGAGCTGAGTAAATCCAGTTCCAAATTGAATCCCCTGTATATCCTTATAATTGAAAGAAACCCGGTAAGACATCCCTTTTGCACCCCCTGAAAGAGCCAGGTTGTGCTGGTGTTGGTAGGCATTGCGGGTAATGACATCAAACCAATCCGTACTGCTACCCTGATCCAGGCCACCAGCTTTTTTGTATTCGGCGGCGTTCATGACACTAGGAGCTTGTGCCAGTGATTCAACAGAAGCTATACCATTATATTCTACTGCAGTCCTGCCTTCTTTGCCTTTTTTTGTAGTGATCATTATAACCCCATTTGAACCACGGGTTCCATAGATGGCAGCTCCCGATCCGTCCCGCAGCACATCCATAGTTTCGATGTCCTGAGGATCTACTGTATTCAGGCTAGCTCCTGGCACCCCGTCAATAATAATAAGCGGTTCTGTGTTTCCGCCCACGGTGGACAAACCTCTAAGGCGAATACTAAATCCACCATTGGGGTCACCATTGGGTTTGGCGATGATAAGACCAGGTACTTTGCCTTGCAACAATTGTGCAGGGCTGGTGATAGCGCCTTTGTTAAAATCTTCAGCTTTTATGGAAGAAACTGCGGAAGTTATTTCACGCTGTCTTTGGGTGCCATATCCAGTGACAACCACCTCTTCGAGTTGTTTTCCCGCGGTCAGCAGGATTTCAATATTATTTGAGCCATCGAGTGTAATTATTTCCGTACCAAATCCGGTATACGATACTTCAAGGACATTGTTTCCCTCTGGTACCTCCAGACTGAATTTACCGTCGACATCCGTAATAGTACCTTGAATGCTTCCGCGAATCAATACGTTCGCGCCAATCAAAGGATCACCTGTGCCAGATTCCTTGACAGTTCCGGTCACTGTACGTTGAGCAAAAGTAAAACTGGGAACAGTTATGGTCAATAACAGCAAGACAGTTACCCTTACCATACATAAAAAGAGTCTTTTCATATTCATTATAGTTTTTGTAAAGTTGAAAGAGCATTATGAGCAGGGAATTGGTATAAAATACCATTGCGACTTTAAATACAGAGTATTGATTAAAGAATATCAATATCTCAGAATCTCTCAGAAAACACAAATAGTATAATTTCCTAATACCCTTATCAGTACCAAATTTATCGCTTCTGTTTAGTTTTTAATACTCTGTTACCATATTATGATTCGAATTTATCCCGCAAACCTTACCGCAATCGTTTGTTGTTGGTAACTTTTATACATTTGTTAATAATTCATAATTTTGTAATCGTTTACAATTAATCTATTAAGCTTTTGAAAAAAACAACGATCAAGGATATTGCCCTCCAACTCAACGTCAGTATCTCCACGGTTTCACGCGCATTAAACAATCACCCGGACATCAGCCCTCACCTGACTGAGAAAATCAAAGAGACGGCCAAACTTTTACATTATCGGCCAAGTACGGCTGCCCTCCAATTGAAAAGGGGAACCAATAAAACTATTGCCTTGATCCTGCCTGAAATAAGTTCGTTTTTTTATCCTTCAGTAATCCATGGGATTGACACCATTTTACATCAACAGGGCTATAATTTAATGATCCTGCCTTCCAATGATCGCCTGGACCGGGAAATCGAAAATATTGACATCGCGTATGACCAGGATGTTGCTGGTGCTTTTATTTCCCTTTCAAAAGAAACAATAAACCTCGATCACCTTAAACGGTTTGACGATGCCAATATCCCGGTGATCCTGTTGGATAAAATCAAAGAAAATGCACCTTATTCCAGCATCACTATTGATGATTTTAAAGTTTCCTATCAGATGGTGCAGCATCTGTTCAAAACCGGTTCTAACCGGATTGCAGGCATTTTTGGAAAAGCAAGCCTGACGATATCTCATTTAAGGTATAAAGGTTTTGCCCAGGCACTTCGGGACCTGGACCTGCCTCTGGATGATGAATTTGTATTTTTTGTCAATAACAGTGAAGAAGCCAAATCCGCTGCCCATAAAATCGTAGAAAAAGTAAAACCCAATGGGCTTTACCTGATGACAGATGAAATCATGATCGGGGTAATGCCGGCGTTGGCCGGGCTTCATGTCAAGGTCCCGGAAGATATTGCAATAATTTCTATCAGCGATGGGTCTTTAGCCCATTTTATGATACCCAGGATAAGCCATATGTTGCACAATGGTTTTGAATTGGGTTACCTGGGGGCCCAAAAACTGGTACAATACATCAATGCCATTCAACACAACCTGCCGCTGGTCACTCCGGAAATGCTGGTAATGAATACCAATATTGTTTTATTGGATAGTACCAAAGGGTAGCTTCTCCCATCAATTACTGACTAGTTGAATTATTTTAAAAATTATCCCTGATATGTTCGAGGGTCTTTTGCATTTCCAGACGGATTGGATTAACGCTCCCGATATAATTGGAATGCATGAATGAAAAAATCAGGGTCCTGCCATTCCGGGTTTTAAGGTATCCGCTTAACGAATGGTTGTTGGACAGGGATCCCGTCTTGGCAAAAATGTAGGGTTGGCTAAGACCGGGGTACCATTTTTTTAAGGTACCCGACACCCCGCCTGCAGGAAAGATCCGTTCAATTCTTTCCCAGGACAATTTGTTTTTTATTTTTTCAAGGATATCCACCACCGACCGGGGAGTGAATAAATTGTACCGGGACAAACCACTGCCATCGACCCAATGAAGCGTATCAGGAACCGTGGCAAAAAAATGGCCCTTGGCATAATCTATCATCCTGGTGGTATTCAGCGTATCAAAAAGATAGGCACTGCAAACCAGCATCAATTGTTCGGCGATAAAATTGTCACTTGATTTCATCATTTCGGCATATACCGAATCTACCGGCACACCATAGGCAATATTCCAGGATAAAGACTGATCAGCGGCACCCATCCAGCGGGATTGAATGCTATAGCCCAAGGTATCCTCCAGAAGCTTTTTAATAGTATGATGATCCGTTCTATATGGGAGGTGCCAAATACCTGCTGAATCTGGCGAGGCTAGTCCGAATTCATTATCAGTAAAAAGCCGGCTAAATTTTGGGTCACCCTTTTTAATTGTTTTATGGGTCCATTTGTTTTGAAAATAACCGGGATAGACTTCATAACTGCCTTTTGGTGCTGTTGCTTTAAATCGCACTACATTGCCAAACAAAGGTAAATCAGATTTCTCCGCCTGATAGGCTTCTACATAATCGTCCCAGGCCCATCCTGAGCCCCAGGAATCATCCATAAGTTGATCCTGAATCCAGGTTATTTTTTTTGCACTTCTGATTATTTCAAAACCGGCATGATCAGCCCAAAGAGGATGCAATAGGGTGGGATCTCCCATGCCCTTAATAACCAGATCGTCCCCTGACCTGGCGTATCTAAACGCTGGCATCGAGTCAGGCAAAACGTTTAGGGCAGTATATAAAGTCAACAATTTGGTGTTGGAAGCCGGGGTAAAATATTTTGATCCCAGGAAATCGCACAGGGTTTCCCTGGTGACGGGATCATACAAAACAAATCCCGTAAAATGTCTGTTGAATACCGGAGATCCCTTTATCATTGTATTCAGGGCAGACCTCGATTGGTTTAGTTTAAATGCCGGTCCGCAATGAACAAACAAGAACATCAAGCAAAGGGCAATCCAGGAATATATCAATTTGTTCATGGAGAATATTATTAATGTAAAAATGCTAAATTCATAACATTTATTTTAGGGAGTATGCGATTGATCTGTTGTTTTGTGGTTTGGGCAATTTATTACCCGCTGGTGGCCCAATCCGATCCCCGGGTTTTGCGAGCTTATCAACAGGCACTGGAACAAACTGTAGTATTAAGGAATGCAGATCATATACTACCGATAAGGGATTTGGCTTCATCAAGGATTGGTTTAATAACCTCATCGCCTTTCCAAAGTTTATTGAAAGTACCATTGGAATGGTATGCACCTATCCAGTCCATACCTATAAACAAGTTGGATTACAGGGAGTTGATTGGGGTCAACATGTTACTGGTTGAGGTCGATCTGGCCAAAACGAATCATCAAACCCTGACCTATTTATCCGAAAGATTGGATCAAATCCAACTTCCTTATGTGGTTTTGTTCTTACATGGGTCTGGCTATGGGTTGCCGGAAGGATATTTTAAGTCTGCTAAAGGGATAATTTTTAGTTGGGGGTATTCCGAGTATTCAGGAAGCCAGGTGGCCCAGGTCCTTTTTGGGGCAGTTGAATCCACCCACCGTCTGCCATTTGCCCTGAATAAAGAATTTAAAAGCGGTGCAGGAATAACCACCCTTGACTTAGGCAGGTTAAAATACGGCCCCCCGGCGTTGGTGGGTATTGATGGCTGGGCATTGACAGAAAAATTAAACCATGCTGTAAACCAAGCTATTGAGGATAGTATATTTCCCGGAGCTAATTTGCTGGCCGCCAAAAATGGAATAGTCATCTACCATCAAGCCTTTGGTAAGCCAACCTTTGAAAGTATTCATAAAGTTCAAAAAACGGATTTGTACGATCTGGCTTCTATCACCAAAATATTCGGGGCGACACTGGCCAGTATGGCACTGCATAGTCAGGGATTATTTGACCCGGATCAAAAACTGGCTGATTACTTACCGGCTTTTAAAAGATCAAATAAAGAGCAGTTAATATGGAGGGATATCCTGGCGCATAGGGCAAGATTGCCGGCTTCGATTGCCTTTTATCGCAGGACCCTGGATAGCCTGGGCACTTTTTTACCCAGGACCATCCGTCCTAAGCCCAATCGCCGTTATTCCATTGCAATCAATGATCATATGTTTCTTCACAGGAGATATCCCCAACTCATGATGAAAGGGATCAAAAAAGCCCCCTTATTAAACAAAGAAGGTTATGTGTATTCCGATCTGTCCATGATCCTCTTACATAAAACGGTAGAATCGATTACCAAACAACCCTTCGGTCAATTTCTGGACCAGACTTTTTATAAACCTCTCGGAGCAAACCATACCTTATTTTTGCCAGGTTCCCAATTTGATCTTGACCGGATTATCCCCACTGAACGCGATTCGGTCTTCCGCCATGAATTGGTACATGGTCGGGTACATGATGAAAACGCAGCGATGCTCGGAGGCATTTCCGGACACGCGGGATTATTTAGCCATGCTAACGACCTGGCCAAACTGGCGCAGCTACTTCTGAACAAAGGAAGTTATGGCGGTATTCAATACCTTAGACCTGAAACGGTGGATTTATATACCTCCTATCAATATGCAGAGTTAGGCAACAGAAGGGGCCTCGGATTTGACAAACCCTTGCTTCAATATGACCTGCGTGCGAGTCATGTAGCCCGTGAGGCCAGCCCGGAAAGCTTTGGACATTCTGGATTTACCGGGACTTTCATCTGGATGGATCCTAAGTATAACCTCACTTATATTTTACTGACCAACCGGGTTTATCCGAGCAGGATCAATA
The DNA here is from genome assembly GCA_034439915.1 of Saprospiraceae bacterium. Lineage (GTDB taxonomy): Bacteria > Bacteroidota > Bacteroidia > Chitinophagales > Saprospiraceae > JADJLQ01. The sequence continues at coordinate 24,241 of JAWXBI010000199.1, forward strand.
ATAAAATCAGCCAATATTCTATAAGGCCTTGTATCCAACAAATCATTTATGACTTTATACTGAATGCTGACAAGGACAAACCCATATCAAAATAAGACCGATGCTGAATAACCTCTTCTGGGTGGTCTGGGTGATTGTCGCCCTGACCGCTTTGGTTTTTTTATATTTTTTTATTATTGGTCTTGCTGATCATTCGGTGTCCTCCTTCAATATCAAACTCTGGATGGTTACCCTGATTGTTTTTCCGGTGATCCTGGCCGGCAGCTATTGGTTAAAAAATCACCAATACATCAAAATAGCTATTGGCCTTTTACTCATTCCAGCCATACCTGCGGTACTCTATCTGCTATTCCTGCTTGTTGTTTTATTCAGCGGACCTGTCCGTTGGAATTAAGGTATCCCTATGGAAGAAAACGAAATCTTACAGCGGACTATTTTTTATGTCCAACAAACTTTAAAAGACAGCGAACGGGGTCACGATTGGTTTCATATTCTGAGAGTATATCGTCAGGCCGATTTGATTTCATTATCAGAACCCGGGGATAAGCAGGTCATCCGGTTGGCTGCGTTATTGCATGATATCGCCGATTCAAAATTTCACATGGGCGATGAAAACCTGGGATCAGAAAAGGCCAGGGCATTTTTATTCAGTTTAGAGTTACCCCTGATACTGATTGAAAAGGTGTCTGCCATTGTTAAGGATATTTCCTATTCCTCCAATCTTGAAAAAGAAAACCCCAAAACCGAAGAGCTCAAGATAGTCCAGGATGCCGACCGGTTGGATGCCATTGGGGCTATTGGTATTGCGCGCGCTTTTCACTATGGGGGTTATAAAAACCGGGAAATTTATAACCCCGACCTGCCTCCTCAAACTTCGATGAACAAAGCGCTTTATAAAACCAGTAACAGCCCGACCCTAAATCATTTTTATGAAAAGTTGTTGTTGTTAAAAGACAAAATGAATACGACGACCGGTAAAAAAATGGCGCAATCCAGACATGAATTTCTGGAAATCTATTTAAACCAATTTTATAAAGAATGGAATGAATTTTTGTGACCAATAGGTTATTCTCCCGTATAACTCCATTGCTCCCTGAAACGCTAAATATGGCGCTCCGCATGATAAGACGACCTCACCAGGGGTCCGCTTTCTACATAGGCAAATCCTTTTTCCAAACCGATTGACTTATATTCGGCAAATTGATCCGGGTGAATAAAGTTTATCACCGGATGGTGCAATTTGGTGGGCTGAAGGTATTGCCCCAGCGTCAATACATCGCATCCATGAGACACCAGGTCATCCATGATTTGTAATATTTCCTCCTTGGTTTCACCGAGTCCGAGCATAACACCACTCTTAGTTCTCTTACCGTAATGCTTAGTCCTTGCAATTTGTTCCAGGGACCGATCATACTTTGCCTGAGGCCGGACCGGCCGATACAAGCGCTTAACGGTTTCCATATTATGAGATACTACTTCTTGCCCTGCACTGATCATCAATTCCAGTGCATTCCAATCGCCTTTAGTATCCGGAATGAGGGTTTCAATCGTAGTACCAGGTGATAACCCTTTAACTGCCCTGACCGTCTGGTGCCAGATGTTTGCTCCTTTGTCGGCTAATTCGTCCCGGTTGACACTGGTGATGACCGCATGTTTGACGTTCATTAAAAAAATAGCCTGAGCTACTCGTTCTGGTTCATCGATATCGTATTCCGTTGGACGGCCGGTCTTGACGGCACAGAAACTGCAGGAACGGGTGCAGACATTGCCCAGAATCATAAAGGTTGCTGTGCCTTCACCCCAGCATTCTCCCATATTTGGGCAGTTGCCACTTTGGCAAATCGTATGCAAATGATGGGTATCTACCAGCTCCCTGACCTTTCTGTAATTTTCGCCTATAGGAAGCTTTACTCTTAGCCAATCCGGTTTTTTAGTACGGGCAATATTGCCATCGGATGTTACGGGCAAATCTATCATGAGCCGACAAAGTTACAACCGTTCCGGGAATGGGGTTTTATATTCTAAATGTCACTGGCCTGGATGATATTTTTTTTGAATATGTTTTTCTACATCCTCTCTATAAAATAATACGTCTTTAAATTTACCCTCAGCATACATTTCTGCTTGGTCCCAAAAATGGGGGGAGGCTGGATCACCGCTCTGCCCACCTGCCAGGAGCGATTTGGCCTTGATCTTCTTGCCAAATTCGACGGCACAGACAAAACTATTACCGCTAACCCCATATAATTTTTGGGTGCCTTCAAACTTCCTGCTGTTGTAGGAGGGTAACATTCCCCAGGTGGCGGATGCAAAACCCACCGGAAGACTGGATTTAGTATCGTCCGGTTTTTGAACCACCTCACCGGTCAAACGCTGAAACCGATTAATCTCTCCCCAGGGTACCAGCCAGGAACCGAAGCCGGATTGGAGCGATTGTAGGGTAGCAGCAAAGGGGCCGAGCAATTGATCTTCATCCGCCTGTGCAGCGAATTGAATAGTCCGTGTGACCTGGTCGACCTCACCGACTTCAATATACACCCTTTGAATTTCTGAAGTTAATCGTTGTGCCCAGTCCACCGCAAGAGTAGTAGATACAGAATTGACGCCAGCATGAAAATCCCATTGTCTTAAAAGCTGAATAGGTTGCTCTAAATTATTGTACTTATTATCCCCGTTGTGGCTATAAGCGTCAAAATCTTTAATTAAAGCCGGGACCAGAATTTCGAAGACCGGCAAATAGGTATCGTATCCGGCTTGGATGAGTTTCTCTAAGCTGAATGAAGGTTCTCTTTCCAGAACACGGACGGCGTTGACCCCCCTGAAGTTTTCGCCATCGGGGGCCATATAACCAGGGTACCTGGATTTATCGGGGCTATATTTTCCTGCAGAGGAATAAGGGGTAGAATTACAATTTTGCAGCCACCCATTGGCCGGGTCGTAAAGGTGTACCGATTCTTCTACAGGATGGAGTCCCTGCCATTCATTGGATTTTATACTGCCATCCACCGGCTTACCCCAATCGATGCCCTTGTGCCGTCGGGGTATAAAATTACCATGCCAATAAGCGATATGCCCCTGGTCATCGGCATACACGGTATTATTGGAAATATTGCTTTTGAAATCCATGGTTTTTTTATAATCTTTCAATCCGGCAGCTTTAGTCCTCAACCAGCTTTGTTTCAGCCCATCGAGTGACCTGTTGTTGGATTTTACACTGGCCCATTGTCCTTCTCTTATGGCCATGATTGGCCCGTGGTGCGTAGCATAGGTTTCAAATGGTTTGACGGAAATACCCTGTGGACTTTTAAATCGAAGGGTTATTTTTTTTTCAATCAACGGCTTAAGCTGGTTACCGTATTTGTAGAACCGTTGATTTCCTTTATTAATAATGGTTTCTTTATACACATCTGCTACATCCACATTGCTGCTGGTATGCATCCAGCCACAATGTTCATTAAACCCCTGGTAAACGAAAAACTGTCCCCAGGTCACTGCCCCATAAACGTGTAACCCCTCTTCACTGACTACATGCACTTCCGGCCTGAAATAAAAGGTTACGTGGGGATTGATGTAAAGCAGGGCATTTCCTGAAGCCGATCTGGCTGGCCCGATTGCAAATCCGTTTGAACCCGTCAGTTGTTTTTCAGGTTTAAATAAAGTGCTTTGAATAGGGGTTCGCGAGTAAAAGGCTTTAACATCGGCTTCATTGACATCGGCTGTATTGATGGCACCGATACTGCCGTCAGTCCAAAGCAAGGGATACCAGGGCTCAAAACGATGCAGGAGTTTGGGTTTAGTTTCGGGGTGGGTAAATAAATAATAATTGATCCCGTCGGCAAAAGCAATCAACAATTTTTTCAACCAGTTAGGACTTTTCTTAAAGTCGCGGATCGCATCGGCAGAATCGATTATTAGGCGTAGATACAGGTCTTTGTAAAGGTCCTGTACCCCATTCAATTCAGATAACCTGCCAAGCTTTTCTATATAATTCAATTCAATGCGTTTAAAATCATCTTCACATTGAGCATACATCAACCCAAAAACGGCATCGGCATCGGATTTGCCATAGATGTGTGGAATTCCATAATGATCCCGGATAATGCTCACGCGCTCTGCCCGGTTTTTCCAGTTGGTAATTTCTGCCGGGGTGGCATTATTTGCTCCGAGGCATAAGAGGGAGAACAAATAAAAGAAAACGACAAATTTAAAACGCATCATCCTCAAAAGTAAAATAAACCGAATTCAAGTTAAAACCAATTTTTACAGTTGACTGTAAAAATTGCCCAAAGGGCCGAAGAAAACTGCTATCGGGGTTAAATCCCGACATAATTTGGTTTAACCAAATTATCGTCAGCACGGAGTGCACATTTTTTCCACAGAAAAATGTGGGTTAAAACAAACTTTCAAAAGAATGCCAAGTCAAGCAGAACAGAATTAGTGGTTAAAAAAAACCGGCTAGTATAACTACATACTAACCGGTCTTATATCTATTAAAGTCTTCTTATTACTTTTTAACGGGGCTGGAGGTGAATTGCCCCAGGATTTGATTGAGTTGCTGCTGGAAGGATGAATCCTGCATTTCTCTCGCCAGGGTATTTAACCTGGGAGGAATCGTCAAAAATTGATTGTAGTCTTCCACAAATCCCGCACCGGAGCTCATGGCTTCCGGAGACAAAGAATTATAGAATTCCAGAAACTCAGCGGTTTCACTGGCCAGTTTCAGACTTTCTTCTTTTACTTTATCCAATTGGCTCATTTGGTAATAAAATTCAATGAAAGGCAAACGATTGACATCGTAATCAAAATTCATCTGGGGGAATACTTCAAAATATTTATCGTTTAAATCTTTGGCCTTTGTCATTTGTCCGCCTTTGATCAGAGCGTCTACCCCCCTTAAAAAGGCAATACGCATTGCCGCAAAACTCGGATTAAAGCTGTTTTCAAAATTAAACATCTTGAATTTGTCAAATCCACCCCATTGAAATTTCTTCAACACGTTTTCATAGATTTTTTCCGCATTGACCCTTCCGGCTCCATATTGCCCAAACCTGGCGTCCGGAGTCGATAAAACCGGAATTATCCTCGTCGCCAGGCCTTCCAGTTGAGAATAGTTGTTTAAGCCGATCAGGCGGTCGGGATTAGCTGTGGTAGCAAAATAAATCGGACGATCATAGATATTGGATGCAATGATATCCAAAACGGCCAGATCATCTTTCATGATATAATTACCATTGAGCGTGATTTCAATCTGGTTGGCAACATTAGAATCTGCAGGGCTGATCATGCCCGCTGCTATCGCACGGTTGCGGTCTATCGGGATCACTATTTTGCGGGCCGGAATGTAAGACTCCATCGTCTGCCCGTTGGCCAGAGGTAAAGGATGGCTTTCATTTACAAACCGGAGGACATCAAATACATTGCGGGTGGTGTTGTTGGGGTCATTGATCACCAGTTGCATCCGGCTGTCTCCCCGGTAACTCGCTTCGGACACACTTAATTTAATCGGAGCCGATTTATTGATTCTTCGGGTCACCTGATTGATATACCAGTCCACAGCGATCAGGCTGAGGTTGACTACCCGGATATCGGTGCGTATACCCTCCATTTCCTGGGCATACCAGAGCGGATAAGTATCATTGTCACCATAAGTGAATAAAATGGCATTGGGTGCACAGGACTCGAGGAAATTATTAGCATAATCCCGCGAACCGCTCAGGTTCCTACGGGAATGATCATCCATTCCCTGTGTAACTAGCACCAGCGGGCTCAACAAACCAAGGCCGGCAGCCACTGCAATCGGCACCATTTTATTGCCTTTGAGTTTGTCTGAAATAAATTGGTATAAATAAATCACTCCCATACCTACCCAAATGGCAAAGGTCAAAAACGATCCTACCAGCACATAATCCCTTTCCCGGGGTTCATTGGGTGGTTGATTGGAATAAATGATAATACCAAGGCCCGTTATCAAAAACAACATCAACATGGCCAGGAACTCTTTTTTATTTTTATTATAGTGCCAGATTAATCCGAGTATACCCAGTATCAGGGGTATAAAATAATATTTGTTCCGACCTGCGTTATCCTTCATCCGGGAGGGCTCTTTGTCCAGGTTGTACAACCTCATTTCATCGAGCGGTTTGATACCGGAGAACCAATGCCCGCTTTTTAAATTCCAGGGGAAATAGCCCTGATCAAAATTTTGTCTGCCGACAAAATTCCACATAAAATACCTCCAGTACATCCACATGACCTGGTACCGTACAAAAAAACTGATATTGTCCGATTGTTCCGGTTTAGTTTTTCCATTCATCCAATATTGATATAGGGTACCCCGGTCTGAATGGCCCATCCTTGGGAAGAATTTTTCATCTGTAGACTTGTAAACTGGAGTGAATTTTTTATCCACTACCTCATACCGATCACCTACCCGGCCATAACGGTCTTCTGTTTTATAGTCAATGGGGGAAGCGTTATAGGCAGGACCTTTCAACAAAGGCCGGTCACCGTATTGTTCCCGGTTGAGATAAGGGATTAACCGCATAGCATCCGACGGATTGTTCATATTGATAGGGGTATCCGCATTTGCCCGGATGACGACCACAGCAACCGTTGAAAATCCGAGAATGACCAGGAGGCTGGTGATTACCACATTCTGAACTATTGCATTTCCATTTTTGCGGGCATAATTCAATCCATAATATATCGCACCTCCGATGACCAATACAAACGGAATCAAACCGGAATGAAACGGCATTCCAAGGCCATTCACCATCATATAGTCCAAAATACTCCACAGCTTAGGTAAACCTACGATAACCAGTTTTTGATAAACCCCTAAGATCACTATGGACCCAATCAATGCTATGACAGCGCCACGAAGGTTATGCTTTTGAAACCTTTTGTAGTAATAAAGCAGGCCCAGTACCGGAAAGGTCAATAAACTCAATAAGTGCACTCCCACCGATAAAGCGGCAACAAATAAGGTCAAAACCAACCATTTTTCGTTCTGGGCACTGGTTGGTAAATAATACCATTTTAAACCTGTCCATATAGTCAGAGCTGTAAAAAAGGTAGACATGGCGTAAACCTCGCCTTCAACTGCACTAAACCAAACCGAGGTGCAATATGCCCCGGTCAGGCCAGCAATCATTCCCGCAGCGGCCAATACCCAGCCCTGGTTGTGATCTGGTTCCTGATCCCGACCCATCCAGGCCATTTTGGCAAAAATTATGGCAGACCAGCAGGTAAAAGTGGCGGCAAAAGCCGTGCATACACCAGAAAGAATATTGACAGCAAACGCAGGAGCTGAGGGATTTGAACTTAATAAGGAACCAACCCAGGCAAATAACCTGCCGATTAGAATAAACAAAGGGGCTCCGGGGGGGTGCACTACCTGAAGTTTGGCAGCACCCAGAATAAACTCACCGCAATCCCATAAACTTCCCATACGCTCCGCGCTTAGGTAATAAACTAAGAAGGCAAGTCCGAACACCAACCAACCGGCTATATTCGATTGCTTATGAAATCTATCCATATAATATTGTAAAGAAAATCAACTAATTCGCTAAGATCGCCGCAAAGCTAATAAATTTGCAGGTCTGGGTGAATTGCATTAAGAAAACTTTATATGCTTAAGATACTAATACTTGCGATTGTGGTTTATTATGTTTACCGGTTTATCTGGAGGGACAATTCCCTGCCCGGTGTGCCGCCGCGGCCCAATATTGAAGAAAGTCCCTTCCAAAAAGAGGAAATCGAAGATGCCGAGTTTACAGAAAAAAAATGAATTTAACTACCATTAAGGATGGCATCATTCTGTCCAATCATCACCTGATTGTCTACAACAAACCTGCAGGAATGGCCATTCAATCCATGCAGGACAAAGAAAATACCCTTGAAGTAAAGCTCACCCATTATTGTAAAACAGCGCTGTATCCCATTCACCGGATTGATCAACCCTGCAGCGGACTTGTCTTATTTGCAAAGAAAAAAGCTACAGCTGCCCTGCTCAATGAACAATTAAAAAACCAGGAAATCAGCAGGGTATACCTGGCTATTGTGATGGTCAAACCCGATCCCTCCGAAGGCCAGTTACATCACTATTTATTCGCCCATAAGAAAAGTAACAAATCCTATGTTGTGGATGCCGGACATAAAGAAGGTAAAAAGGCAGAACTCGAATTTGAATGGTTGGGTGAGGCAGACGGGCATCACTTGTTGAGAATTCAGTTGTTCACTGGCCGCCACCATCAGATCCGATCGCAGTTGGCTGCTATTGGATCCCCGATCAAAGGGGATGTGAAGTATGGAGCCAAATTATATAACCAGGACCACAGCATCCACCTTCATGCCTGGCAATTGGAATTTAACCAACCTCCGGATATGAAGCGGATAAAACTGGAGGCCGGGTTACCCGAAGACCCGACCTGGCTAGCAATGAACCCTTTATTACAGGAAAACTAAGTTATAGGTCCCTGTTTTTTAAAATTAAAATCATGGAAGAAAAACGAACCGATGTCAATACGCTGGGTGAATTTGGTCTGATTGATCACCTGACCAGAAATACCGTAATTCACCACCCGGCATCCCTTAAAGGTGTTGGAGATGATGCGGCCGTGATTGCCGGTTCTGATCTGGTGACCCTGGTCACTACGGATATCCTGGCAGAAGGCATCCATTTTGATCTGATGTATACCCCGCTTAAACACCTCGGATATAAAAGCGTTGTAGTCAACCTGTCTGACATCTATGCTATGAATGGCATACCAAAACAAATTACCGTGGGCATAGCTTTGTCCAATCGATTTTCAGTGGAAGCTTTGGATGAAATTTATTCGGGTATCCACCTGGCCTGTAATAATTATTCCGTTGATCTGGTTGGTGGAGACACTACTTCCTCACCAAAAGGATTATTTATCAGCGTGACGGCTATAGGTCAGGCGGCTTCTCATGAGGTAGTATACCGTTCCGGTGCAAGGGAAGGCGACCTGATTTGTATAACCGGCGATTTGGGTGCAGCTTACCTGGGACTCCAACTATTAGAAAGGGAAAAACAAATTTTTCAAAGTACTCCAGGCATCCAACCTGAGCTGAATGATCAATTCAGTTATTTACTCAGCCGACAACTCAAGCCTGAGGCAAAAAAGGATGTCGTTGAAACCTTTCATAAGTTGCACATCAAACCACATGCAATGATTGACATCAGCGATGGGCTGAGTTCTGAAATTATGCATATCTGTAAACAATCTGGATGCGGTGCTCTGATTGAAGAAGCACTCGTGCCGATACATCCCTTATCCACTGAACTTGCCATTCAATTTAATCTCAATCCCTTAACCTGTGCATTTAACGGAGGAGAAGATTATGAATTATTATTTACCATTTCAGAAAAAGAATTTGAACGCATCAAATACCTTCCTGGATTCTACGTTATCGGGGAAATCAGGCCCGTCGAGGAAGGCATTTTGTTACAAACCTCCGGAGGTAAATTTTTGCCGCTGGAAGCACAGGGATGGCGCCATATGTAAATGAAGAATTCATGAAAGGCCATGGATTAAATTACATTCGGGTTTTAGGGTATGTTGGCGCTCTGCGTTATCACGTTTTTATTTAACTTAGACAGACCATGATGCACTAAAATAAGATATCATGAAGATTATCCGGATTATCATCTACTGTTTTTTAATCCTGGGTTCAGCCTGCGGACAGACGTTTTATTTCGGCAACGATCTTACGTATATCAATGAAATCGAGGACTGCGGGGTTGTTTACAAAGAACAAAAGTTACCAAAGGACCCTTACCGGATTTTTGCCGATCATGGCGGCAACCTGGTCCGCCTCCGCCTTTGGAAAGATCCGTCCTGGTATAAAAACTTAAACTCCGGAAAGATGTATTCCGATTTTGAGGATGTGGCCAGGAGCATCAAGCGGGCCCACCAGAACAATATGGAGGTGTTGCTGGATTTCCATTTATCGGATAATTGGGCTGACCCATCTAAACAATTGGTTATGGAAATCCGAATACCCTTGGCCCTGCAAATCCCCTGGCGTTGCTGGGGCTCAGGGATAACTCTGCAGATGTCAAAAGACTTGTTACCAATTTTCAGGTGGATTACCGGTTGCCTTTTTTACATGACCTGAGGGCAAATCTATAACAGCACCGCTGAGCCCCGGCGAGATGAAATTCAGGACCAATGATGCATGGACAATTAATTTTGGCGACAACGGTGTTAATCTTTCCCTGGAATATGATGGGGCAAATATCGCGATAAGTGAAGCTGGAAATTATGAAGTATAACTTATCCTTAATACCCCGTTATATACCTACAAGGTGACAAAGAAATAAAAGGTTTTTCTATTTAAAAGAAAAAGGCATGGGTGATTATCCATGCCTTTTTTGTTTATAACGTTCTGGAGGAGTTAAACGCCGACTTGGATAATTTAGATTGCGGTATTTCGGGGTTCAACCCAAAAAACTTATTTGCTCTGGAGGGGTTGCACCCC